>JBNJCY010000084.1:0-7960 GCA_051744325.1 Actinomycetota bacterium | reverse complement strand
CGCCTACACCTCGACGATCGCCACCGTGCAGGACTGCCTTCCCACGGATCCGCCGAGCGCGTGCGAGACTCCCGATTCCCCGGCACGCTCCGCCGGCTTCCAGCCGGGGGACACCGTCGTGTCCTGGGGAGGAGCACCCGTCTCCGCCTGGTCCGACGTGACCGAACTCATCCGCGAGGGAGGAACGGCGCCGGTCGACGTCGTCGTGCGCCGTGGCGGGGAGGAGTTCACACTCACCGTGGTGCCCGCCGAGTTGGAACGCGCCGTCCTTGTCGACCAGGTCAACACGGTGGTCGAGGGGGATTCCCCGGTCACAGAGGTCGTCCCGTACGTCGGGATCGGCCCGAGGATGGAACTGGAGACCCAACCGCTCTCCGCGGTGCCACCCGTGTTCTGGAACGCCACTGTGCAGACGCTCGGGCTGATCCCGCGGTTGCCGCTCCTGCTCTGGGACGTGGCCGAGTCCCTGATCACCGGGGAGGAACGCGAGGGAGGGGTCCTCGGCCCGGTCGGCGTCGGCCGGGCGGCGGGCGAGATCGCTGCCACGTCCTCCGCGGTCTACGGACTGGAGGCACGCGTCTTCGACATGCTGGGGCTGGTCGCGTCGCTCAACATCGCGCTCTTCGCCTTCAACCTGATCCCCCTGCCCCCGCTCGACGGTGGCCACGTGGCGGGCGCGGTGGTCGAGGGCGTGCGCCGCAGCGCCGCCCGGCTCGTGGGACGGGTTGATCCCGGCCCGTTCGACATGGCCCGGGCGCTGCCCCTCACCTATGCCGTCGTGATCCTGCTCATCGGAATGGGCGTCCTGCTAGCCATCGCGGACATCGTCCGGCCGGTGACGTTCTGACTCCATATGACCAAGGAGGTAGTTTGGACCCCGTGAACACCCCGATCAGCCTGGGCACCCCCGGTGTCAAGGAGGAGCCGCCCGTCCTCGCTCCCCGACGTCCCACCCGCCGGATCAAGGTCGGCAGCGTGGAGGTCGGGGGCGGGGCGCCCATCTCCGTCCAGTCGATGACCACCACGAAGACCCACGAGATCAACGCGACCCTGCAGCAGATCGCTGAGCTCACCGCCTCCGGCTGCGACATCGTGCGCGTGGCCTGTCCGACGGACAAGGACGCCGAGGCGCTGCCGATCATCGCCATGAAGTCCCAGATCCCGGTGATCGCCGACATCCACTTCCAGCCGCGCTACGTCTTCGCGGCCATCGAGGCGGGCTGCGGCGCCGTTCGCGTCAACCCCGGCAACATCAAGAAGTTCGACGACCAGGTCAAGGAGATCGCCCAGGCCGCCAAGGAACACGGCACCTCGATCCGGATCGGCGTCAACGCCGGCTCGCTGGACCCGCGGCTCCTGCGGAAGTACGGCAAGGCCACCCCGGAAGCCCTCGTCGAGTCCGCGGTCTGGGAGGCGTCCCTCTTCGAGGAGCACGACTTCCACGACTTCAAGATCTCGGTGAAGCACAACGACCCGGTCATCATGGTGCGCGCTTACGAGATGCTCTCCGAACGCGGCGACTGGCCGCTGCACCTCGGCGTCACCGAGGCCGGCCCCGCATTCCAGGGCACCATCAAGTCAGCCGTCGCCTTCGGCGCCCTGCTGTCGAAGGGGATCGGCGACACCATCCGGGTGTCGCTGTCCGCCCCGCCAGTGGAGGAGGTCAAGGTCGGCAACCAGATCCTCGAGTCGCTCAACCTGAAGCCCCGCAAGCTCGAGATCGTCTCCTGCCCCTCCTGTGGCCGCGCCCAGGTCGATGTCTACGAACTCGCCGACTCGGTCACGGCGGCGCTCGAGGGCATGACCGTGCCGCTCCGGGTGGCGGTCATGGGCTGCATCGTGAACGGCCCGGGGGAGGCTCGTGAGGCTGACCTCGGGGTGGCCTCCGGCAACGGCAAGGGTCAGATCTTCGTCAGGGGCGAGGTCATCCGCACGGTGCCCGAGGACCAGATCGTCGAGACCCTCGTCGCCGAGGCCACCCGCATGGCGGCTGAGATGGAGGCCGCTGAGGCCGCGGGTGCCTCTGGCGCGCCCTCGGTCTCCGTGAGCTGAGTGCGCAGCCCCTGGGTGCGTTCCGGGACGCGGGTGCGCCCGCTCGCCCCCTCGGACCGTGAGGACGCCCTCAGGATGCTGCGGCGCCAGCCCGTCACCTCCATTCTCGCCGCAGTGCACCTCGAGTCCGGACGCGGCTTCGACGGTGCGCAGTTGCTCGGTGTGGAGATGGACGGCGAACTGCGGGCCGTCTGCTGGTCCGGGGCCAACACAGTGCCCGTGGGGGAGTTGTCGGCGATGGCGCCACTCGCCGCTCACCTGCGGCGGCGCGGCCGCCGGTGCTCCTCCATCGTCGGCTCAGCGACGCTCGTGGACGCGCTCTGGGACGAGTTGCAGGACTCGTGGGCGCCTCCCCGCGAGGTCCGCGGCCTCCAGCCCGCCCTCCTGATCGACCATCCCCCCGCCGTCCCCTCCGATGCGCGGGTCCGCCGCGCGCAGCCGGAGGACTTCGGGGTGCTCTTCCCCGCCTCTGTCGCCATGTTCACGGAGGAGGTCGGGTACGACCCCACCCGCACCGGTGGAGGCTACGCGCACTACGTCCGCGGCCTCGTGGCCTCCTCGCGCTCCTGGTTGGTCGTGGTGGATGGCGCGGTGGTGTTCAAGGCTGACATCGGGGCGCTGTGGGATGGGCTCGCCCAGGTCCAGGGGGTCTGGGTCCACCCGCGCTGGCGGGGCCGCGGGCTGGGGACGGCCGCCATGGCCGGGGTGGTCGAGCAGATCCTCGCCGGGACCGCCTCCGCCGTCTCCCTCTACGTGAACGACTACAACAGCGCGGCGCGGCGCGTGTACGAGAAGGTCGGGTTCCGTCCCGCCGGAACCTACGCCACGATCCTGTTCTGAGAACCAACCGCGTGACAGGTAGCCTTGGGCACGTGCCAATGACCATGTCATCCCTGTTCGTGCGCACCCTGCGCGAAGACCCCGTGGACGCCGAGGTCGCGAGCCACAGGCTCCTCGTGCGTGCCGGCTACATCCGCCGCGCGGCTCCTGGCATCTACACGTGGCTCCCGCTGGGGTTGCGCGTGCTGGAACGGATCGAGCGAGTGGTCCGCGAGGAGATGGATGCCATCGGTGGCCAGGAGGTGCACTTCCCGGCGCTCCTGCCGCGCGAACCCTACGAGGAGACCGGCCGGTGGACCACGTACGGCCTGAACCTCTTCCGTCTCAAGGACCGCAGGGGGGGCGACTACCTCCTCGCGCCCACCCACGAGGAGATGTTCACCCTGCTCGTGAAGGACATGTGCTCGTCCTACAAGGACCTCCCGCTCTGCCTCTACCAGGTCCAGACGAAGTACCGCGACGAGGCCCGGCCACGCGCCGGCCTCCTGCGCGGGCGTGAGTTCATCATGAAGGACGCCTACTCCTTCGACCTCGACGACGACGGCCTCGAGCTGTCCTACAACGCCCAGCGGGCCGCCTATGAGCGGATCTTTGCCCGTCTCGGTCTCGACTGCGTGATCTGTTCCGCGATGTCCGGCGCGATGGGTGGCTCCCGCTCCGAGGAATTCCTGCACCCCACCCCGGTGGGTGAGGACACCTTCGTGCGGTCGGCCGGCGGCTACGCAGCCAACGTCGAGGCCGTCACGACGGTGGTGCCCGCGTCCCGGGACCACTCCCACATGCAGCCCGCGCAGAAGCTTGCGACCCCCGGCGCCGAGACCATCGAGTCGCTCGTCACCTTCGCGAACCTGCACTACCCGCGCGAGGACCGGGCGTGGGTGGCGGCGGACACCCTCAAAGTGGTCGTCCTCGCCCTCACCCACCCCGGAGGCGAACGGGAGGTCGTCGTCGTCGGCGTGCCGGGCGACCGGCAGGTGGACCCGAAGCGGCTGGAGGCCGCCTTCGCTCCCGCTGAGGTGGAGACGGCGGCTGAGGCCGACTTCGCAGCGCACCCCGAACTGGCGAAGGGCTACATCGGTCCGGCGGCGCTCGGCCCGAACGCCCGTGCGGAGGACGGCACCGGCGCGGTCCGCTTCCTCCTGGATCCGCGTATCGTTCCCGGCACGTCCTGGATCGCGGGCGGCAACATCACGGACACGCACGACTTCGGCCTCGTGGCCGGCCGAGACTTCAGGGCCGACGGGACGGTCGAGGTCGCCGAGGTCCGCGCGGGCGACCCCGCCCCCGACGGATCCGGGCCACTCGAGATCGCCCGCGGCATCGAGATCGGCCACATCTTCCAGCTTGGCCGCAAGTACGCCGAGGCTCTCGGGCTGACCGTGCTCGACCAGAACGGCAAGGCGACCACCGTCACCATGGGTTCGTACGGCATCGGGATCTCCCGTGCACTGGCCGCCGTCGCCGAGGCGAACCATGACGAGTACGGCTTGGCCTGGCCCGTCCAGCTCGCCCCCGCTCAGGTGCACATCGTCGCCACCGGCAAGGACGAGGAGGTGTTCCGCGCCGCGGCGGCACTCGCCCAGGGCCTTGAGGAGCGCGGCATCGAGGTCCTGGTCGACGACCGCCCCCGGGTCAGCGCCGGAGTCAAGTTCGCCGACGCCGAGCTGCTCGGCATGCCCTACATCGTGGTGGTGGGCCGGGGACTCGCCGACGGCACGGTCGAGGTCCGCGAGCGGAGCAGCGGGCAGCGCGAACAGGTCCGCTTCGATGTCGCCACCGAGGCGCTGTCCCATCGCGTCCGGGACGCACTCGCCGCGGCCGCGCGCTAGCGGACGCCCGGCAACGCCCCGATGTCCTCGCCCTGCCGCGAGGCCGCCAGAGCGCGGGCGATCGCGGCCTCGAGCATCGCGCCCCGATCCGCGGCGCCCCCGACCGCGGTGACGAACGCGACCGCCAGGTCGTGATCGACGGCCGCCGTGCTCGCGGTCCCGATGTGGTAGAAGGGTTCCCGCGGGTCGGCGGCCGTGCCCTCCCACCCGTTGGAGGTCACCAGCCGGGCGGCGAGCGTCCTCCATTCCTCCGCTTGTTGGGCCATGGCCTCGTGGTCCTCACCCGAAGCCGATGCCTGTGCCGCGAGCTCCTCGAGGACGAACGCGGCGGCGTCGAGCGCGCGAACGACCGCGGGATCGTCGGTCACGAGGTCTGTCGGCATGTCGGGGAGCGGCTGATCCTCCCCGCCGGCCAGCGCGAGGCGGTCCTCGTCGACGGCGCGCGCCACGGCGATGGCGGCGAACAGGGTCGCCAGGTCGCGGTCGCCTGCCGCCACGACGGCGTCCTGGAGACTCGGCCGGGTCGCCCGGAGCCAGGCGAGCACGCCGCCGGCCCCCACGACGACGTCGGCAGTCGGATCCGCCGTCGGCGTCGGGCCGTCGCCCTCGGGCCAGGCCCGCCACACTCCACCCAAGGCGTCCTCCTGTGCGGCCGCACGGAGGGCCACATCCTCCAGGATGGGGTCGCCCGCTGACGCGAGGCCCGCCAGTTCCGCGGCGCGGAGCGCCTCCCGCTGGCGGAGCACCTCGTCCGGCGAGGCGGGGGAGGGCGTCGGGTCGGGGGCGTCCAGCCTCAGGCCGCAGCCGGTGAGGGTGAGAGCCATGAGGAGAAGCGAGACGAGGGTCCGCATCCCCCGATCCTGCCACGCGCCAACCTCATCCCGCGGGCGGGCTACCATGGTGGTCGAGAACTTCAAAGGAGGCCGAGATGCGGAGCGAGCTTCTCACCATCCACCTCGAACCCGTGGTGGCCGGGGCGGGCCTGTTCCTTGAGGGGGTGAGCGTGTCCGCGGCCGGACGTCGCACCGTGGTCAGCGTCGTCGTCGATCTCGTGGACGGTCCCGGCGGTGTGTCGTCGGATGCGCTCGCAGAGGTCTCCCGGGAGGTCTCCCGCGCGCTCGACGACGCCGGCCTCGTCCCCGGGCCGCACACCCTCGAGGTGACCACCCCCGGTGTCGACCGCCCTTTGACCGAACCCCGGCACTTCCGCCGGGCCGTCGGGCGGCTGGTGACCGTGACCACCCGCGCCGGCACCACGACGGGCCGGCTCACCGACGTGCGTGATGACGTGGTGGTGCTGGGCGGGAGCGATGTCCCGCTCGCTGACATCACCCTGGCCCTCGTCCAGGTCGAACTCGTACGGGAGGACTGAGTATGGACATCGACATGACCGCCCTCCGGATGGTCGAGACCGAACGCGGCATCCCCCTGCCCACGCTCATCTCGGCGATCGAGGAGGCGCTGCTGGTGGCCTATCACCGGCAGCCCGGTGCGATCGAGCAGGCCCGCGTGGAGATCGACCGTAGGACCGGTGAGGTGACGGTCCTCGCCACTGAACTCGACGAGGACGGCAACCCGATCGGCGAGTTCGACGACACCCCGTCGGGTTTCGGCCGGATCGCCACGGCGACCGCGCGCTCCGTGATCATGCAGCGCCTGCGCGATGCGGAGGACCTGCAGGTCCTCGGTGCCTACCGGGGCAAGGCGGGCGACACGATCGCCGGCGTGATCCAGGCCGACCGCTCGACCCGCAACGTCATGGTGGACGTCGGCGACCTGGAGGCCGTGCTCCCGGTCCACGAGCAGGTCCCCGGCGAGCACTACCGGCACGGCGAACGCATCCGGTGCTACGTGCTCGACGTGTCCCGCGGACCCAAGGGACCGTCGATCACGCTCTCTCGTTCCCACCCGAACCTCGTACGGCGGCTCTTCGCGCTCGAGGTACCCGAGGTCGCGGACGAGACGGTGGAGATCGTCGCACTCGTCCGGGAGGCCGGTCACCGGACCAAGATGGCGGTGCGGTCCAGCGTGCCCGGGCTGAACGCCAAGGGTGCCTGCATCGGGCCGATGGGCCAGCGCGTCCGCGCGGTGATGAGCGAACTCCAGGGTGAGAAGATCGACATCGTCTCGTGGTCGGAGGACCCGGCAGAGTTCGTGGCTGCCGCTCTCTCTCCCGCCCGGGTCAGCTCGGTGGAGATCGTCTCGATTGAATCGCGGACCGCCCGAGTGGTCGTGCCGGACTACCAGTTGTCGCTCGCGATCGGCAAGGAGGGCCAGAACGCCCGGCTCGCCGCACGCCTCAGCGGGTGGCGCATCGACATTCACTCGGACGCCGAGCCTGTTGCCGCCGGCGAAGCGGACGCGAGCGACGACACGGGTGTGGGCGAAGACACGGGTGTGAGGGACGACGCGGTTCCGGGCGAGGAACACGGTGCGCCGTAGCCGGGGCCGAGGCGCTACACTTGCGGAGACACCCGTTCCACCGGTGCGGACCTGCGTGGGATGCCAGGAACGGGACTCCAGATCGAACCTCGTTCGTCTGGTGGCCCGCGGCGACCAGCTCGTCGTGGACACCACCGGAACGATGTCAGGTCGCGGGGCGTGGCTGCACACCAGCAGTGAATGCCTCGAGAATGCACGTCGACGCCGGAGCTTCGACCGGGCCCTCAGGGGCCGGTTCCAGCTCCACGACGTCGCCGGCCGACTCCGGTTGGCCGCCACCCAGACCGGGCCGCGATGACGGCCGTGACCCAGAAAGAGGGTTGGAAGCTGATGGGCACCCGATGAGTACCCAGCGATGAGCTGCCAGCACATTTGATGGTCTGTTCCTGTCTCGGAACGGGCCGAGACAGGAGAATCAGTGGCAAAGTTGCGTGTCCACGAGCTCGCGAAGGAGCTCGGAGTCGACAGCAAGACAGTCCTCGCCAAGCTGAGCGAGCTCGGTGAGTTCGTGAAATCGGCGTCCTCCACGGTGGAAGCACCCGTGGTTCGGCGCCTGCGCGAGGCGTTCCCCCCACCCGCGAAGGAATCGGCGGCGAAGCCCGCGCCGGCCTCTCAACCCGCGCGCAAGCCTGCCGCCGGTCCAGCGCCAGCTGCGCCAGCCGCGCCGACCGGACGTCCCGCAGCCGCACCCCGCACGACCCCGGCTGAGGAGAAGCCGGTGGCGAAGCCGGCTGAGGAGAAGCCGGTGGCGAAGCCGGCTGAGGAGAAGCCGGCGGAGGAGAAGCCGGTGGCGAAGC
>JBNJCY010000083.1:0-8096 GCA_051744325.1 Actinomycetota bacterium | reverse complement strand
ACGCTGATCCAGGACATCTCCTTCGGCCTGCGCCAGCTCGTGGACATCGCCGAGCGGGCGCTGTCACCGGGGATCAACGACCCGACCACGGCGGTGCAGGTGCTCGATGAGGTCCACGTCCTGCTGCGCGAACTCGCGGTGCGGCGCACCATCTCGCCCTACATCGTCGACGAGGACGGTGACGTCCGGGTGGTGCACCAGCCACCCAAGTTCGCCGACCTCCTCGACCTCGCCGTCGACGAGGTCAGGGAGTATGCCGATGAGGTCCAGGTTCCGCGGAAGCTGGAGGAGATGCTTCAGGACGTGCTCGACGTCGCCAGGCCGGAGAACCGCGCCGCGGTCACCGCCAAGCTCGATGAGGTGCACGCGAAAGCGGGGCCGGCTTGACGGCCGGCCCCGCCCTCCTCGCGACTAGATGAACAGCGTGGCCGCGGAGTCGGACGCGTCGTCCAGGAAGGTCGCCACCCCGCCGAGTTCGATCCCGTCGATGAGGTCCTCCTCCGCGATGCCGAGCAGGTCCATCGTCATGGTGCAGGCCACGATCCGGGCACCGCCCTGGATCGCGCTCTCCATGAGCTCTGGGAGGCTGGGCACCTTCTTCTCCTTCATGACCCTGCTCATCATCTGGGTGCCGGCCCCGAGCATGTTCAGCTGCGAGAGCTTCAGGGACTCGGCACCGGTGGGCATCATCGCGCTGAACAGCTTGTCGACCGTGCCGCGCTCGCGCTTCGGCGGGTTGGACCGCCGCAGCGCATTGAGCCCCCAGAACGTGAAGAACATCGAGACGTCGTCGCCCATCGCCAGTGCGCCGTTCGCGATGATGAAGGCCGCGAGCTGGCGGTCGAGGTCATCCGAGAAGACCACCAACGAGCTCTTGCCCTTGGCGGGGGCCGCCCCCGCCGCACGCCGGGTGGCCTTGACCGCTCCGCCCTTGCGGAAGGTGGCCTCGTAGCCCGGTCCCTCCGGCGTGATGGTGATGAGCTGGTGGCCATTGCGGCGCGCCCACGCGGGAGCGTCCTGGGCGAACCCTGGGTCGGAGACGTGCACGGTCAGGTCGTCCCCGTTGTTCAGGGAACCCATCCGCTCGGTCAGCTTCAGGATCGGGCCGGGGCATGCCAACCCGGTGCAGTCGAGATCGACGGCGACCCCGGTGGCCTCCGGCTCGACCTCGAGCGACTCCATCTCGGCGTAGTTCTCCATCGGCGCGGGCGCCTTGGTGTCCTCCGGCTCCACGTCGTGCCAGAACCGGAAGGTGGTCGCGCCACCCGAGAGGCTGGCGACGTCGGTGAAACCACGTTGGACGAGGATCCGGTAGGCGAGGTAGCTGCGGAAGCCGACCGCGCAGTTCACCCGAATCTTCGTGTCCTTGTCCCATCCGTCGCACGCCTCGCGCAACGTGGGCAGCGGGACGTTCTCGGCACCGGGGATGTGCCAGATCCCGTACTCCTGTGGCCCACGGACGTCGATGATGCGGGCGCCCTCGGTGGCCTCTGGCCAGTCCTCGGCGTACCAGAGCTTGATGTCGCCTCGGAGCACGTTGCTGGCCACGAAGCCAGCCATGTTGATCGGGTCCTTGGCGGAGCCGAACGGGGGCGCGTAGGCGAGTTCGAACTCCTCCAGGTCATGGACCGTGAGCCCGGCACGCAGCGCGGCCGCGAGGACGTCGAGGCGCTTGTCGACGCCGTCGAAGCCGGCCGCCTGGCCGCCGAGGAGCCGCCCGGTCTCGGGGTCGAACAGCACCTTCAGGTGCAGCATCGTGGTACCCGGGTAGTAGCCGGCATGCCCGGAGGGGTGGACGTGGACGGCGCGGTACGGCACGTCCAGCTGCCCGAGCTGGCGTTCGGTGGCACCGGTGCCACCGGCCACCATGTCGAACACCTTCACCACCGAGGTGCCCTGGGTGGACCTGTACTCGGTGTCACGGCCGCAGATGTTCTCCGCCACCACGCGCGCCTGCCTGTTGGCCGGTCCGGCAAGGGGGGCGAGCCACATGCCGGGAAGGACGGTGTGGGGGGTCTCGACGGCGTCGCCCGCCGCCCAGATGTCGGGGGCGTTGGTCCGCATGTGGGTGTCGACCTTGATGCCGCCACGCTCCCCGAGTTCGATCCCCGCGTCGGTGGCGAGCTTCGTGCGGGGGCGCACGCCCGTGGCGAGGATGACCTGGTCCGCGAGGAGCAGCTGGTTGTTGCTGAGCTCCACCCGGAGCCGGCCGCCCGGCGCTTGCGTGAAGGCCTTGACCGCGGTGGACAGGTGAAGCTTGACCCCCCGGCTCTTCAGGTGCCGCTCCACGGGTACCGACATCTCCCTGTCGAGCGGCGGCAGGATCTGGTCGGCCATCTCGACGACTTCAACGTCCACGCCGCGGTGGACGAAGTTCTCGGCCATCTCGATTCCGATGTAGCCGGCGCCCACGACAACGGCGCGGAACTCGGTGCGCGTGCCCTTCTTCCTCTCGGCGATCGCGGCGTCCAGCTCGGCCTTGATGGCGTCCATGTCCCCGAGGCGGCGGAGCACGTGGATTCCGGGCAGGTCGAGGCCCGGCAGCGGTGGCCGGATCGCGGAGGCGCCGGGGCACAGTGCGAGCTTGTCCCACGTCTCGGTGTACTCCCTGCCGGTCTCGAGCTCCTTGACTGTCACCGTCCGGTTCTCCCGGTCGATCGCCGTGACCTCGGTGGCGATCCGGACGTCGATGTTCAGCGTGTCCCGCAGGCTCGTGGGGGTCTGGAGGAGCAACTTGCTCCGCTCCGTGATGACCTCGCCGATGTGGTACGGGAGGCCACAGTTCGCGAAGGACACGTGGTGGCTCCGCTCGAACACGATGATCTCCGCGGACTCGTCCAGGCGGCGCGCGCGTGCGGCGACGGAGGCACCCGCGGCCACTCCTCCCACAACGACCAGCTTCATTGCTGTCTCCTCACTACTTCGTGACGATGTGCTCTCCTCGATCCTAGGTCCGCGGCATGCGCTCCTTGTCGGTAATCGGCGGGCAACCCCCAGTCGCCGGAGCCCCGGCGCGGGTAACCTTGCCCACATGTCTGCCCGCTCGGACGGCGGGCCGGAAACCGGATGGAATTGAGACATGAGAACTCCTGTTGACCCCACCACCACCAACGCCTGGCAGCAGCTGTCGGAGGTGAAGCAGGCCCTCGAGCCTGACCTGCGCGGCTGGTTCGCCGCCGACCCGGAGCGGGCGCAGCGTTTCACCCGCGAGGCCGGGGATCTCCACGTCGATCTCTCGAAGAACCTCATCACCGACGAGGTCGTCGCCGCCCTGCTCCGGCTCGCCGAGGAGGTGGGGCTCGATGAGCGGCGCGAGGCGATGTTCACCGGGGAGCGCATCAACGTCACGGAGAACCGCTCCGTGCTCCACACCGCGCTGCGGAATCCCGCCGGCACCGAGCTGGTGGTGGACGGGCAGGATGTGGACGCGGACGTGCAGGCCGTGCTGGAGAGGATGTACGCCTTCGCGGACAAGGTCCGATCCGGGGAGTGGAAGGGCGTCACCGGCAAGCGCATCGAGACCGTGGTCAACATCGGCATCGGTGGCTCTGACCTCGGTCCCGTGATGGTGTTCGAGGCACTCAAGCCCTATGTCCAGGACGGACTGAGCTGCCGGTTCATCTCCAACATCGACCCAACGGACTCCTACGAGAAGACGGTGGACCTCGACCCGGAGACCACCCTCGTGATCGTCGCGTCCAAGACGTTCACCACGCTCGAGACCCTCACGAACGCGCGGCTCGTCCGCAGCTGGCTGCTGGACAGCCTGAAGGCGCAGGGCGCGGTCGACGGCTCCGCCGAGCAGGACGCCGAGGCCATCGCGAAGCACTTCGTCGCGGTCTCCACCGCGCTCGACAAGGTGGCGGCGTTCGGCATCGACCCGGAGAATGCCTTCGGCTTCTGGGACTGGGTGGGCGGCCGGTACTCGGTGGACTCCGCCGTCGGCACCGCCGTGGCCGTGGCCATCGGGCCGGACGCCTTCCAGGACTTCCTCGCCGGTTTCCACGCGATGGACACCCACTTCCGCACCGCGCCGGCCGCCGAGAACGTGCCGCTGCTCATGGGAATGCTGAACATCTGGAACGTCAACTTCCTCGGCGCGCACACGCACGCGGTGCTGCCGTACGCGCAGTACCTGCACCGCTTCGCCGCCTACCTGCAGCAGCTCACCATGGAGTCCAACGGCAAGTCCGTACGCTGGGACGGCACCCCCGTCACCACGGACACCGGCGAGGTGTTCTGGGGCGAGCCGGGCACGAACGGCCAGCACGCCTTCTACCAGCTCATCCACCAGGGAACCCGGCTCATCCCGGCGGACTTCATCGCCGTGGCCAACCCGGCCCGGCCGCTCACGGACGGCGATGCCGACGTTCACGAGCTCTTCCTCGCCAACTTCTTCGCCCAGACGAAGGCGCTCGCGTTCGGCAAGACCGCGGAGGAGGTCCGCGCCGAGGGCACGCGCGAGGAGATCGTCCCCGCCCGGGTGTTCGCCGGGAACAGACCGACGACGTCGATCATGGCGCCCTCCCTCACCCCGTCCGTCGTGGGCCAGCTGATCGCGCTGTACGAGCACATCACTTTCGTGCAGGGCATCGTCTGGGGCATCGACTCCTTCGACCAGTGGGGCGTGGAGCTCGGCAAGCAGCTCGCGCTGCAGATCGCACCGGCGGTGGCCGGGGACGCCGCCGCCCTCGCCGCCCAGGATCCCTCCACGGGGGCGCTGGTGCGGTACTACCTGGAGAACCGCGAGCGCTAGCTCAGTCCGAGTAGAAGTCGTCCGGGAGGTCCGCCGCGCCGCGGACCCCCACCATGATGGCGCGGTTCACCGGCGTGCCCGCCCGCAGGATGCTGAGGGTGCCGTCGTGCTCCACGACGACGGCGCCCACCTCGTTCACGTTGTGGATCCCGTGGCGGCGGAGGCTGGTCCAGAAGTCCCGCTCGGTGATCCCGAGGCGGCGCAGTTCGGGCAGGTCGATGTCCCCGCCGGCCATGACGATCACGCCGTGGATGTGTCCGAGGTCCGAATAGCGGCTGCTGCGCCGCACCAGTCCGATGCCACCCTCCAGCGTGAACAGGGTCGCGAGCGCGATCGCACCGCCGAAGAGGGTCGGGGCATTGCCGAGCATCGATCGTCCGACCACCGCCCCGAGCACGGTCACGAGGGCGAGTTCGAAGCTCGAGTGGCTTGCACCGAAGTACCGCCAGGAGAATCGCACCACCAGGCTGAAGGCGAGGTAGAGCAGGATGGTCGCGAGGACCACGCCGAGAGCGCCCGCAGGGGAGATGCCGATCTGGTACCACAAGCCGTCCATGGGGGCATTGTGGCAGGGGATGCGCTGTGGAAGGGGCTGCTCAGTCGGTGACGAGTTCCGCGGGTTCGAGGGCCCCGATTCCGCCCTCGAGCCCGAAGATGTCCGCGAGTCCTGCGTCCTGCATTGCGGCCATCGCGGTCCGTGACCGGTTCCCGGAGCGGCAGTACACCGCGTAGGTGCCCTCGGGATCGAGCTCGGCCACCTGCTGTGCGAAGTCCGGGTCGCCCACGTTGATGTTGACCGACCCGGCGATGTGGCCGTCGGCGAACTCCTGGGGCGTGCGGACGTCGACGATCGTGACGTCGTCGGACAGCGAGGCCCGGAAGGTGTCGGCGTCGACGTGCTCGCCGCGCGGGGCCTGGGGAGCGCCGGCCTCGACCGTGATGGTGGCCGGGGAGTCGCTCGACCCGCATCCGGAGAGGGCGAGGCTGGCGGCGAGCAGGCCGCCGGCGAGGACGGCCGGGATTCGGGCGTGACGAGTGTTCATGCAGCCATCATATGCCCCCAGGGGTATATGTCTCCATCGCGGCGAAAGCCCGCGACGCCACGGCGCCGACAATCCGGCCACTACGCTGTCCGCATGGCGAAGGACATTCTCGTGGTGGGTGAGGCCCTGATCGACATCGTGATCCCGCTCGACGGCGAGGTCGCCGAACACGTGGGGGGCAGTCCCGCGAATGTGGCGATCGGGTTGGCCCGGCTCGGCCACCCGACCGCCCTGGCCACGCGGTTCGGCCGGGATGAGCGTGGTGAGCGGATAGGGGCCCTCCTGGAGACGGAGCATGTCGTCCTCGTGCCGGGCAGCAACGCCGCCCCCCGCACCTCCACCGCGCTGGCGAGGCTGGACGCCCGCAAGGTCGCCACCTATGAGTTCGACCTGGACTGGCAGGCCGACCTCGGCCTCGTCGCGCCCGAGGGCGGCCACCTCCACACCGGCTCCATCGCCGCCACCCTGCCCCCGGGCGGGCAGGCAGTGGCCCGCATCGTGGAGGAATCCCGTGCCCACGCCACCGTGTCCTACGATCCCAATGCCCGCCCCAGCCTCATGGGGGCCCCGGCCGACGCCGTCGTCCCGATCGAGCACCTCATCTCGCTGTCCGACGTCGTGAAGGCAAGCGAGGAGGACGTGGAGTGGCTGTACGGCGCGTCGCCCGCCGTCGCGGTCGAGAGGTGGGCTGCGCTTGGACCGAGCCTCGTGATGATCACCCGGGGCCCTGACGGCGTGCTGGTCCGCTGCGCCGGCGAGACCCGTACCTTCCCGAGCGCCGAGGTGGCCGTCGCCGACACCGTGGGCGCCGGGGACTCCTTCATGTCCGGGTTGCTCTCCGGGCTACTGGATGCCGGCCTGCTCGGCGGGATCGAGGGACGGAAGCGGCTGCGGGCCGCAACGCTCGACGAGGTCACCCCGGCGATCGAGCGGGCGCTCGCCTGCGCGGGCATCACCGTCTCCCGGGCCGGGGCGAACCCGCCCCGCCGCGACGAACTCTGATCAGCCCGCGAACAGCTCGCTTATCTCCTGCGCCAGGTCGTCGGGGAGGACGACCGCGCCCGCCGCGGCGTTCTGCGCCACCTGTTCCGGCGTCGTAGCGCCCGCGATGACGGTGGCGACCCCCTGGGTGAGCAGCCACCCGAACGTGGCCTCGAGCATGGTCAGTCCGTGCGCGGCGCACAGCTTCCTGTAGGCCTCGAGCCGGTCCCAGTCCACCGTCTCGAGGAGCTGGGGCTTGAGCTTCGAGATCCGGCCCTCGCCGCCCGAGCGGGAGTACTTGCCGGTCAGCAGGCCGTTGTGGAGGGGGAAGTAGGGGATGAGGCCGAGCCCGAGTTCGCGGACGGCGGGGAGCACCTCATCCTCGATCTCGCGGTCCAGCAGGGAGTACTCGTTCTGCGCCGAGATGAACGGTGCGAAGCCGTTCTCGCGGGCCACCCGGTCCGCCTCGCGGAGCTGGCCGGCGGAGAAGTTCGAGTTGCCGACGTGGCGCACCTTGCCCTCCGCGACCAGGCCGGTGAGGGCGGCGAGGGTCTCCTCGATCGGAGTGGCCGGATCCGGGGTGTGCATCTGGAGGAGGTCGATCCGGTCGGTGCGCAGCCGGGTGAGCGAGGCCTCGACGGCGCCCTGGATGTACCGTGCCGTCCCCTTGGCACCCCAGCCCTCGCTTCCGGGCATCGTGACGCCGCTGTGACCGAACTTGGTCGCGAGCACCACCTCGTCCCGGCGGCCTGCCAGGGCGACTCCCATGAACGTCTCGCTCATGCCGGGCTCGACGCCGTAGATGTCCGCCCCGTCGAAGAACGTGATGCCGTGGTCGATCGCGGCGTGGATGACGGCGGTGGAGCCCTCCTGTGTCTGGGTGGCCGTTCCCCTTCGCGAGAAGTTGTTGCAGCCCATCCCGACGGCGGGAACGACGAGGTCACTGGAGCCCATCGTGCGCGGTTCGATCATGCGTCCACCGTACGACGCCGCACGTCCCGGTGCCTCCGCTTGTCCGGTCGTCCGTTTGCCCTGCGCTCCACTCGTCCAGCCCTCCGTTTGTCCGGTCGTCGTGCCACGGGTGAGGATGGACGGATGACGTACACCGACAACGAGTCCGACACCATTCGCGCCGGCGTCCTCGGCACTGTCGCGCTGGTCTCCCGCGCGGACACGGGCCTCCTCTCCGGCCTGCGGGAGTCCATGGCGGCGGGCAAGGCCCTGGCGGACATCCCGGAGGAACTCCGCGGCATCTTCGGGGAGTTCGAGGTGCCCTCGCTCGCGCCGGGGGAGGAGCTGACGGCGCTCTCGCGCGG
>JBNJCY010000082.1:0-8117 GCA_051744325.1 Actinomycetota bacterium | reverse complement strand
GAGCCAGCTTGATGGCGCCGTACTCGTCCCGAAGGTCTTGACGGTTTCGCAGGACCTCGCGTGCTGCCAGATGGTTCGTCATGTGGAGGGTGCCTGCCACGCAGACATGGACGTGGCGCCGAGGCGAGTCGTCCGGCGGGTCGAACGCCTCGCGTCCCGTCATCCCCAGGTCTCCGCAGTGGGCATGGCCGGCACCTTCGAGGGCTCGAATCGCGGCGGGCACGTCCTGCGGGTGGACGATGACATCGATGTCCAGTATCGGCTTGGCCGCCAAGCCCGGGACCGACGTCGAGCCGACGTGCTCAATCGACTCGTAGGGCACTGCTCCCAAAGCCCGACGCAGGTCTGCAGCGACAGTCTCGAATTGCCCGCGCCACTCCGCACGGTAGGGGACCACCTCGATCGCCATCCAGCGATTGTCCAAGCTGGGATTGTCACCGCGCCAGCCGCCTGACCGCCGTCGTCCGTGTCGACGGCGGGCCCGAGGTGAAGTGGCTGTTCCACAACCTTCCCAACGTCCGAGCGGCACTCGCCCTCGACGGCCTCTTGATGCGGCCCACCCTTGCGACGTGATCGGAATCGGCTATCCCTGACCTCGGGGGCGCGCGGCCGGGCGAGCGGTCGACCGCGCAGCACGCGCGGACAAGGGCGCGGACCAGTGGGTGTGAACCAGCCACGGCAGGAAGAACTGCACCAACGGCCCAACAGCGAGGGAGAACACCACCGTCCCCACCCCCACGACGCCGCCGAGCAGCCACCCGACCCCCAGCGCCACCACCTCGATGAATGTCCGCGCCGCCCGCACCGAGTACCCCCGCCGCGCGATGCCGGTCATCAGCCCGTCGCGTGGGCCGGGACCGAGGTTGGCCCCGATGTACATCGCGGTGCCCAAGCCAAAACCAACCGTCCCGAGCCCCAGCATCGCCACGCGGACCCCCAGGCCCTCAACCACCGGCACCCACGCCAGCCCGAGGTTCACGAACGTGCCCACGGCCAGCGCGTTCACGATCGTCCCGATCCCGGGCCGCTCGCGCAACGGGATCCACAGCAGGAGCACGAGCAGCGAGACCATCACCACCATCGTGCCCAATGCCAGCGAGAACGTCCCCGCCAGACCCTGGTGGAAGACGTCCCACCCGGGCAGTCCGAGGTTGGCCCGGACGAGCGTGGCCACGCTGATACCTTGGATCGCGTTCCCCGCCACCAACTGGAGGAGGCGGAGCAGGAACGTCATGCCGCGAGCATGCCAGAGGCCACGCCCCCTCCCCAAAAACGCCCTGCGTCGAAGGAGAATCACCGTGACCAGCCTGCTGATCCGCAACGCTCGGCTCGTCCCCGTCGGCATCGACACCGTCGGCAACACCCCCTCCCGCGCCGCCCTCCCGGAAGCCCCACTCGACGTCCGCATCACCGACGGCGTCGTCTCCGAACTCGGTCCGCACCTCGCCAACCACGCTGAGGAGGAGGTCGACGTCGCCGGTCGCTTCCTCCTTCCCGGCCTCTGGGACCGCCACGCGCACTGGGACCAGTGGGCCGCGGCCCTCACTCGCATCGACCTCGCCGGCACCACCAGCGCGGACGACGCCGTCGCCCGCCTCGCCCGCATCCTCCCCACGCTGCCCGACGACGGCGCCACCGCCTTCGGCTTCGGCCACCGGTCTGCGCTCTGGCCGCGTCCCGCCACGGTCGCGGAGCTGGACGCCGTGTCCGGTGGGCGGCCCGTGGTACTGGTCTCGGGCGACGCCCACAACGGCTGGCTCAACTCCCGCGCGCTCGAACTCCTGGGCCTCTCCCCGCGCACCGGAGTCCTCGAGGAGCGGGAGTGGTTCGACGTGTTCCCCCGGGTGCAGTCGATGGCGGGGAGCGCGCCGGAGAGCCAGGAGGAGGCGTTCCGGGACGCCGCCCGGAAGGGGGTGGTCGGCGTCGTCGACATGGAGTTCGGCGGGCCGTTCCTCACGTGGCCCGAGCGGATCGCGGCGGGCGAGCGCCGCCTGAAGGTGCGCACCTGCACCTACCCCAGCCACCTGGACCGGGCCATCGAGCTGGGACTTCGCACCGGCACCGCCCTCGATGGCGGCGAGGGCCTCGTCACGATGGGCCCGCTGAAGATCATCTCCGACGGGTCGCTGAACACCCGCACCGCCTACTGCGCGGAGCCGTACGCGGACGCCCACGGCCTTGAGCACCCGCGCGGCGTGCTGAACTTCGCGCCCGAGGAGCTCACCGAGCTGCTGACCCGGGCCACAACCGCCGGCCTCGACGTGGCGGTGCACGCCATCGGCGACGCCGCCATCACCAACGCCCTCGACGCGATGGTGGCCACCGGTGCCCGCGGCTCCATCGAGCACGCCCAGCTCCTCGCAACCGGGGACATTCCCCGCCTCGCCCGGCACGGGATCGTGGCGTCCATGCAGCCCGCCCACCTCCTCGATGATCGCGACGTCGCCGCCGTCTGCTGGCCGGACCGCGCGGACCGGTGCTTCATGCTGCGCACGCTTCTGGAGGCCGGTGTGAGTGTCGCACTGGGGTCCGACGCGCCCGTCTCCCCGCTGGACCCGTGGCTCGAGATGGTCGCCGCGGTCCTCCGGAGCGCCGACGATCGGGATGCCTGGAACCCGGGCGAATCGATCACCGCGGCACAGGCGCTCGCGTGCTCCACGGACGGGCGCGGCACCGTGGCGGTGGGCTCACCGGCGGACCTGGCGGTGGTGGAAACGGACCCCACCGCACCGGGAACAGAGGCCCCCCGCGCGGTGGCGGACGCGCTGCGCGGGACGCGAGTGGCGCTGACCGTCGTCGACGGCCGGGTCACGCATCTCGCGCTGTGACCCAGTTCGCAAATTGGGCCCCGATGGGGTGTGATATGAGGATGAACTCAAAGCAGAGCGAGGGCGCCACAGCCCCTGAAGTACGCAACGTCGTCCTCGTCGGCCCGGGCGGCTCCGGGAAGACGACCGTGCTCGAGACGCTCCTCAAAGAGGCCGGCGTCATCAGCCGGGCGGGGCGCGTCGAGGACGGCAACACCGTCTCGGACTACGAGGACGTCGAGAAGCGCCTGCACTACTCCGTCAACCTGTCCGTGGCCTCGGTGGACATCACGAACCCCGACATCGTCGGCGACCTCGGGACCGTCCGCCTCAACCTGCTGGACTCCCCGGGGAACCCCGACTTCGTCGGTGAACTCCGGGCCGGCCTGCGCGGCGCTGACGCCGCCCTGTTCGTCATCTCCGCCGTCGACGGCATCGACGGCGCCACCCGCCGGGTGTGGGACGAGTGCGCCGCCGTCGGCGCCCCCCGCGCCATCGTGGTCACCGACGTCGACGAACCGCGCGCCAACTTCGACGCGACGCTCGAGGAACTGCAATCCGTCTTCGGCGGCGGGGTGCACGCCCTCTACCTCCCCTACAAGGCGAACGACCCGTCGAATGCCAAGGTCATCTCCGTGAGCCGCGCCCGGGTCATGGAGGGCATCGGCTCCTCCATGAAGCTCTCGCCGCTCGACCCCGAGGACCAGGACCGTGTGGAGGAGTTGCGCGCCGGCCTCATCGAGGACGTCATCACCGAGTCCGGGGCCGAAGACCTCATGGAGAAGTACCTCGACGGGGAGGAACTCGGGTTCCTCACCCTGTCCGCCGATCTTGCGAAGGCGATCTCGAGCGCGAGCTTCTTCCCCGTGCTGCCCGTCGTCGCCACCACCGGCCTCGGGATCCCGCAGCTCCTCCGCGTCATGTGCCTGGGCTTCCCCTCGCCGGCGGACCACGTGCTGCCGAACATCTACTCACCGGCCGGCGCCGAGCGCGCCCCGCTGAAGCACTCCGTGGACGAGCCACTCGTGGCCGTCGTCATCAAGACGACGACCGACCCGTTCGTGGGCCGCGTCTCCGTGGTGCGGGTGTACTCCGGCGTGCTCCGGTCCGACATGACGGTCCACATCTCGGGCCACCTGTCCCAGTTCTCCGGCAAGCCCGCCGACTCCCAGTGGCACGCGGATCACGACGACGAGGAGCGCGTGGGCGCCCTCGGCCGCCCCATGGGTGGGTCGCAGGTTCCCGTGGACCAGGCGGAGGCCGGTGAGGTCGTCACCGTGGCGCGGTTGTCGAAGGCGGAGACCGGGGACACCCTGTCAGACCCGGACAACCCCGCAGTCATCACCCCGTGGGCGATGCCGGAACCGCTGTACCCCACGGCCATCCAGTCCACCAGGAAGGGCGACGAGGGCAAGCTCATGCAGGGCCTCCAGCGCCTCCAGGCGGAGGACCCGACCGTCCGGATCGAGGTGGACGCCACCACCGGGCAGCTCCTGCTCTGGACGATGGGCGAGCAGCACCTCCAGGTGATGCTGGACCGACTCAAGGGGCGCTCCGGCGTCGAGGTGGCGTCCGTGCCGGTGCTGGTGCCGCTGCGCGAGACCCTCAAGGGCAACGCCGAGGTGCAGGGCAAGCACGTCAAGCAGTCCGGCGGCCACGGCCAGTACGCGGTTGCACACCTGCGCTTCGAGCCGCTCCCCCAGGGCTCGGGTTTCGAGTTCGTGGACGAGGTGGTGGGCGGCGCCGTGCCACGCCAGTACATCCCGTCCGTGGAGAAGGGCATCGTGTCCCAGATGGCCAAGGGGATCACCGGAAACCCGATGGTGGACATCCGGGCCACGCTCTTCCACGGCAAGGCCCACTCGGTGGATTCCTCCGACGCCGCCTTCCAGATGGCCGGGTCGATCGGCCTGCAGGAGGCCGCGAAGAAGGCCGGCATCGCGATCCTCGAACCTGTCGACGAGGTGACCGTGGAGTGCGACGACGACTACGTCGGTGGGATCATGTCCGACCTGTCCACCCGCCGCGGCCGCGTCAAGGGCAGCGAGCAGGTGGGCGAGGGACGTACCCGCATCACCGCGGAGGTCCCCGCGTTCGAGCTGATCCGCTACGCGACCTCGTTGCGCTCGCTGGCCCGCGGCACGGGAACCTTCGCGCGGGCGTACCTGCACCACGAGCCCGCGCCCTCCCACCTGACCGACAAGCTGGTGGCCGGGGCGTAGGTTCCCTCGATGGTCAGCCTGGGGCGTGACGCCCACCTTGCCGACACCCCGGAAGGAAGGCTGCTGCGTAACGCCGGCGAGCGCCTGCTCATCAAGGTGGCCACCTTCGAGGAGCGCCTGCCGCAGGAGTCCAAGGTCGACCGCCCGGACATCGAGTGGCAGCGATCAGCCGCCTGAGGAACCTGATCGCCCCCCAGCACGACAAGTCCAACCACGACCTCATGTGGGTGACCCTCCGGCGGGACATCCCAACCCTGATGGAACGACTCGGCCTGTCCCAGGTCTCCCGGGAGGATGGGTAGCGGATTCCGCTCCGTACCCTCCCGGGAGGATACGGACGGGGCCAGATGACCGACCCATGGGCCCCTACGCTGGGCAGGTGCTTCCGCCGAGCCCACC
This sequence comes from Actinomycetota bacterium, assembly GCA_051744325.1. GTDB lineage: Bacteria > Actinomycetota > Actinomycetes > Actinomycetales > Actinomycetaceae > UBA1383. Next base: position 2,689 of record JBNJCY010000082.1, on the reverse strand, counting down.
GACCCCGCAGAGACCCACCATCACCCGCGAACTGCTCGGCCTCGCGGTCCCGGCGCTGGCCACGCTCCTGCCGGAGCCCCTGCTCATCCTCGCGGACACGTGGATCGTCGGACACCTGGGCACCCCCCACGACTCGCGGGGCTGACGATCGCGACCACCGTCGTCGGCGTCCTCGTGGGCCTCTCGATCCTCCTCGCCCACGGCACCACGGCCACGGTCTCCCGGCGGCTCGGCGCGGGCAACCGGACCGGAGCGCTCGCCGGCGGTGTGGATGGCATGGCGCTCGGCGCCATCCTCGGCACCGTCCTCACCGCGGGCCTGCTCGCCGCCGCCCCCGCGTTGGTCGCGCTTTTCGGCCCCACGCCCGAGGCCTCGACCCACGCCACCACCCACCTCCGGATCGTGGGCATCGGGCTGCCCGCCCTGTTGGTGGTCCTCGCCGCCACGGGCATCCTCCGGGGACTGCAGGACACCCGGACCCCGCTCGTGGTGGTCGTGGGCATGAACCTCGCCATCATCGCCCTCAACTCCGCCCTCGTCCTCGGCGCGGGACTCGGGATCGCCGGAGCCGCGCTGGGCACTCGGGGAGGTGGCGCTCGCGGCCCACCAGGTGACGGCGTCGCCCTGGACGACGACGGCGTTCGCCCTGGACGCCCTCGCGATCGCCGCCCAGGCGATGGTTGGGCTCCGCCTCGGCGCCCGGGGACCGGGACGACGCGCACGCCATCACCCGCCGCGTCATCGCGTGGGGGACGGGCTTCGGCGTGGTGGTGGGCGCCGCGATCCTCGCCGGGCGCCCGGTGCAGGCCGGCTTCTTCACCCCCGACGGCGTCCTCATCGGCGCCGGCGACGCCCGCCACCTCGCGCTCGCCGGCGCGATCACCACGGGGATCCATACGCCGCTCGCCCTTGCGGTGCACCTCAGGGGAGCCGGACTCACCTGGTTGTGGGTGGCCCATGGCACCTGGATCACGGCCCGGGCAGTGGTGCTGTGGTGGCGTGCCCGTGGTGAGGAGTGGATGCGGCTCGGCGAAGCCTGAGCACGGGCTGCCCTCGCCCGCCAACGCCGCACGCACCCGCCGTCGTCGCGAGATGATGTGCTGAGGCACACAATGCTGGAGGCACTGATGGACCGCATCGACGCGCGCACCGAACTCACCGAGGCCGGCCGGGAGGCGGTGGAACTCGCCCGCCGCTGGGTGTCCGAATCCGCCGATCATCCCGTGGACTACGCCGCCCGGCTCCTCTCCCAGGTCCTGAAGGACCCCCAAGGCCTGGAGTTCACGGTCCGGTTCGTCGACGGCGTCATCCGGCCCCAGGACCAGAACGTCGCCGCCCGTACGCTCGCCCGCCTGGCCCGCAGGGACCTCGGCTTCCTGCCGCCCTATCTCTCGGCGGGTCTCAAGGCTGCCGGGCCAACTGCGGTGGCCGCGCCGGAGATCGTGGTCCCCGCGGCTCGCCGCGTGTTCCGCCAGCTCGTGGGAGATCTCATCCTCGACACCACCGGTGAGGGGCTCACCGAGGCACTCGGCCGCGCACGCGCCGCCGGGAACCGCGTCAACATCAACCTGCTCGGCGAGGCCGTCCTCGGTGACAAGGAGGCCGCCCGCCGCCTGGCCGCGAACTCGCGCCTGCTCGCGCGCGACGACGTCGACTACATCTCGCTCAAGGTCTCCGCCGTGACCGGGCCCCACAACCCATGGGGGTTCGACGAGGTGGTGCAGCACGCCGTCGACCAGTTGCTGCCCTTCTACCTCGACGCCGCCAGCGCTCCCACTCCGAAGTTCATCAACCTCGACATGGAGGACTACAAGGACCTCACCCTCACTCTCGCGGTGTTCCAGCAGCTCCTCGAACACCCTGCGCTCCTGTACTACGAGGCCGGGATCGTCCTGCAGGCCTACCAGCCGGACGCGCTCGCCGCGATGATGGAGCTTCAGGACTGGGCCGAGGCCCGCGTGGCGGCGGGTGGCGCCCGCATCAAGGTCCGGCTCGTGAAGGGCGCGAACCTCGCGATGGAGCGGGTGGACGCCGAGATGCACGACTGGCCGCTCACCACGTGGCCCACCAAGCTGGACACCGACAGCCACTACAAGCGGGTCATGGAATGGGCGATGACCCCGGAACGCACCCGTAACATCCGCCTCGGCATCGCGGGTCAGAACATCTTCGACATCGCCCTTGCCTGGGTGCTGGCCGGGGCTCGTGGCCTGTGTGACGACGTCGAGATCGAGATGCTCTCCGGCATGGCGACCGGGCTGGCCGAGGTGGTACGCAAGGACGTCGGGCACCTGCTGCTCTACATCCCGGTGGTGGACCCCAAGGAGTTCGACGTCGCGATCGCCTACCTGGTGCGGCGGTTGGAGGAGAACTCCCTGCCGGAGAACTTCATGTCCGGCGTCTTCGACATCGGGAGCGACCCCGCCGTGTTCGACCGCGAGGCCGAGCGCTTCCTCGCCGCGCTCCACGCGGTTGACCTCGACGCGCCCGTCCCCACCCCGATGCGGACCCAGGACCGCGGCAGGGAGACGGCGGAGGAGATCGCCGCCGTCGTGAAGGACGATGAGGGGAACTGGGTGTTCCGGAACACCCCGATCACGGCCGCGTCCGCCTCCGCGATCCCGAGGGTCGAGGTGGGGACGCGCCGCACGATCTCGCGCGCCCACGCCCGGTTGCCCGGCAGGACCGG
>JBNJCY010000081.1:0-8143 GCA_051744325.1 Actinomycetota bacterium | reverse complement strand
CTACCTGCTGCGCGGTGGGATCCTCACCCAGGCCACCACGGACCACACCTACGTCCAGCACCTCGTGGACACCGGGCGCATCACGCCCGAGGAGGCGGCGCACCACCCGAACCGCAACATGATCATGCGGGCGCTGGGGGACAACGACGGCGAGGTCATCCTCGACGAGTCGATCCGCGAGGCACTCCCCGGCGATCGGTGGCTGCTGTGCTCCGACGGGCTCTCCGGACTCGTGGCCCCGGACACCATCGAGGAGACCCTCGCGTCCATCCCGGATCCCGGGGCGTGCGCGGACAAGCTCGTGGACCTCGCGCTGCGCGCCGGCGGCACGGACAACGTCACGGTGGTGATTGCGGACGTCATCCGCACCGACGACATCGACCACGACAACCCACCCCCCACCGTGCCCCAGGTGGTCGGGGCCGCCGCGACGGACCGCCTCGCCCGTTCGCGTGCCGCGGTCGCCAACTCCTCCGCGGCCGCCCGCGCCGCCGCACTCACCCCCGCCCAGCCAGCTCCCGACGACGACGCCCCGCCCCGCCGTCGCCGTCGCCTCGGACGGGTGGTCGGCCTCCTGACGGGACTGGCGCTCATCGTCGGGCTGCTGGTCGGCGGGGGCATGTTCGGCTACCAGTGGACGCAGACCCAGTACTTCGTCTCCACCGACGACGGCCACGTCGTCATCTACCGGGGCATCCCCCAGGAGATCGGGCCGGTGGCGTTCGCCACCCTGCTCGAGCGGACAGACATCCCGGTGGACGACCTGCCGGCGCTTGCGCAGGATCGGCTCCGGACGCCGATCACCCGGCAATCGCTCGCCGGAGCGGAGTCGGTGGTCAAGACCCTCAGGGATCAGTTGCCGCCAGAACCCGGACCCGAACCGACGGCGGAGCCCTCGCCCCCGCCCACCTCTGAGGCTTCCCCCTGATGGCCACCGTGACCCACGAGCGTGTCCGCACCGGCCGGCTCTCCGAGATCCTCCTCCTCATCCTGGCGGTGCTGATCGGCATCTACGCCTACGTCCAGGTGGGCCTGGCGATGAACGGTGTCGTACCGGCGAACCTCGCAATGCAGGCCGGCGCGTTCACGGGGGTCACGGTGCTGGTCCACCTCCTGGTGCGGTGGAAGGCCCCGTACGCGGACCCTGTGATCCTGCCCTCGGCGGTGGCACTGACCGGCATCGGGCTGGCCATGATCTATCGGCTGGACATCACGTACGCGGACCTTGGGCGGGCCTCGGGCTTCGCCCTCCGGCAGCTGCTGTGGACCGTGGTGGGCATGGCCGCCGCGACGGCGATCCTGTTCTTCTTCAAGGACCACCGCATCCTGCGGCGCTACACGTACGTATCCCTCATCGCGGGCCTGACGCTGTTGCTGCTGCCCCTGTTGCCCGGCCTCGGCAGGACGATCAACGGCTCCCGGATCTGGATCGGGATCGGCTCCATGACGTTCCAGCCCGGTGAGATCGCGAAGATCGTCCTGGCCGTCTTCTTCGCCGGCTACCTCGTCTCGGCGCGGGACAACCTCGCCCTGGCGGGCCCGAAGATCCTCGGCCTGCACCTCCCCCGGCTGCGGGACCTCGGACCGATCCTGCTCGCCTGGGCGGTTGCGATCCTCGTGCTCGTCGCCCAGCGTGACCTCGGCACCTCCCTGCTGTTCTTCGGATTCTTCGTGGCGATGCTGTATGTGGCCACGGAGCGGATCTCCTGGGTGGTCATCGGCCTGGCGCTCTTCGGGGGCGGGGCCACCCTGGCCGCCAACCTCTTCCCCCACGTCATGGCGCGGGTGGAGGTGTGGCTGAACCCGCTGGACCCGGCGATCTACAACCGCAACCCGGGAGGTTCAGGCCAGCTCGTGCAGGGCATGTTCGGGATGGCTTCCGGAGGCCTCACCGGCACCGGGTGGGGAGCGGGCTCCCCGTACCTCGTGCCCTACGCGAATTCCGACTTCATCTGGGCCTCCCTCGGCGAAGAGCTCGGGCTGACGGGCCTCCTCGCCATCATCGCGATCTACCTGATACTCACCCAGCGCGGCATCCGGACCGGCATCGGCGTCCGCGACGGGTTCGGGAAGCTGCTCTGCGCCGGCCTCTCGTTCGTCATCGCCTTCCAGGTCTTCGTGGTGATCGGCGGGATCACCCGCGTCATCCCCCTCACCGGCCTGACGATGCCGTTCATGGCCTACGGCGGATCCTCCCTCCTGTCCAACTGGATCATCGTCGGGCTCCTGCTGCGCATCTCCAACGAGGCGCGGGAGCCCGCCGCCGTGGCCGGGTCCTTCGCCACTGTCCTGGACGCCCTCCCGAACCAGCCCACCGGCGCCTCCGTCCCGGTCACCGCGCGCCGGCCCGGGGATGACAACCCCACCGAGGTGGTGAACCTCAGATGAACCTGCCCCTGCGCCGCCTCGGCACTGTCATCGGGCTCATGCTGATCGCCCTCATGCTCTCGACCACCTCGATCCAGTTCTTCCAGGCGCCTGACCTCAACTCCGACTCCCGCAACGTCCGCACCATCTACCGCGAGTTCGGCCGCGACCGCGGACCGATCATCGTGGGCGGGGAGTCGGTCGCGTGGTCCGTGCCGGTGGACGACGTCTACGCCTTCCAGCGCGTCTACGACCCGGGCTCCCTGTACGCGCACGTCACCGGCTACTTCTCGACGGCGTTCAACGCCTCCACCGGAGTCGAGCGCTGGTCCAACGACGTCCTCGGCGGCAGCGCCGACTCCCTCCTCCTCTCCCGAATCCAGGACCTCTTCACCGGGAAGCAGCCGCAGGGCGGGTCCGTCGAGCTCACGATCGATCCCGCACTGCAGCAGGTGGCCGCCGAGGCGCTCGCGGGCCAGCGCGGCGCCGTCGTCGCCCTGGAACCGGATACGGGAGCGATCCTCGCGCTCTACTCCGCGCCCTCCTTCGACCCGAACGCTCTGGCCACCCACGACAGGGAGGCGGCCACGAACGCGTGGGAGTCGCTGCTCGCGGATCCGGAGAAGCCGCTGGAGAACCGGGCGACCGGCACGATCCTGTTCCCGCCCGGCTCCACCTTCAAGGTGCTCGTCACCGCCGCGTGGCTCGAGCTGGACCCGAGCCGGGACATCACCAGCACGGTCCCCACGCCTGCGGAGCTGCAACTCCCGCAGTCGAACTCCGTCATCCGCAATCCCGGCCGGACCAACTGCGGCACGTCGGACACCGGGGAGTTGCTGTTCGCCTTCAAGGAGTCCTGCAACACGACGTTCGCCCAGCTCGCGATGGACCTCGGGGAGCAGCAGCTCGCCGCGATGACCGCGGACTTCGGCTTCGGCCAGCCGCTGAACGTACCCCTCACCGTGAACCCCTCGATCTACCCGGACACCGCCTCCGACGCGGAGGTGGCCCTCACCGGGATCGGCCAGTTCGAGGTCCGCACCTCCGTGATGCAGATGGCCATGGTCGCCGCCGCCGTCGCCAACGACGGCCGGCTCATGCGGCCCCACCTCGTGGCCACCGAGCGTGACGCCGACCTCGCCGTGATCAACCGGACCGAGCCCCAGGTCCTCTCCGAGCCGATCAGCCCCGAGACCGCGAGCGAACTCACCGCCCTCATGACCGCGGTCGTCGCCTCCGGCACCGGCACTCCCGCACAGGTCGGCGGCGTGACCGTGGCCGGCAAGACCGGCACGGCCGAGACCGGGAACGAGCAGGACCAGCACGCATGGATGATGGCGTTCGCGCCGGCGGAGGACCCGCAGGTCGCGGTCGCGATCCTGCTCGAGAACGGCGGGCGCGACGGATCCGCGGCCTACGGCGGCACCAGCGCCGGCCCGATCGTGCGCCGGCTGGTGGAGGTGGCGGTGCGATGACCCACCACCCCGGCGAGGTCGTCGCCGACGCCTACGTCCTCCTCTCCCCCGTCCACCGCGGCGGCATGGGCGAGGTGTGGCGCGCGGCATCGCTCGCGGGGCACGAGGTGGTGGCGGTCAAGTTCCTCGGCGGTGACCTCCCAGAGGCCGACGTCGCGCGGGCGCGCCTTGCCAGGGAGGCCGAGAACCTCGCGGCCGTCGACTCGCGGCACGTCATCAAGCTCCTCGACAAGGGCCCGGATCATCTGGTCATGGAATACCTCGAGGGCGAGTCGCTGGCGGAGACCCTGATCAGCCGGCGGAAGCTTCCCCACGCGGAGGTGGCGCGGTTCGTCGGCGAGTGCGCGGACGGGCTCGCCGCGGCGCACCTGGCCGGGGTGCTGCACCGCGACGTGAAGCCCGCGAACATCATCCTCTCCCCTCGGGGTGCGGTTCTGGCCGACCTCGGCATCTCCCACGCCCTCGGCCAGGACCCCATCACGGATCCCGGCCGTGTCATGGGGACGGCGGAATACCTCGCCCCCGAGCTCATGGCCGGTGTGCCGGCATCCCCCGCCTCGGACGTCTATGCGCTCGGCATCTGCGCGTTCGAGGCACTCACCGGTGCGCCCCCATTCCGGGGAACCGGCCCCGTCGAGACCGCGGCCGCGCAGGTCGACCTGCCCGTACCGCCGCTTGCCGACGACGTCCCCGCCTTCCTGCGGGACCTCGTCAGCGCCATGCTCGCCAAGGATCGAGCCACGCGGCCGACCGCGCTGGAAGTCGGTGCCGTGGCGCGTGAACTGCTGAACACTAAGACGCTGAACACGAAGTCATCGAGGGCCCGGAGCGGGCCGGATACGCTGGGGGAGGACGGCGGCGTGCCGCGTCCCGGCTCCCAGCACGATTCCGAGGAGGACCAGTGGTAGACAACATCCCGCGCGTGCTGGCGGGGCGCTACGAGGTCGGGGAGCTGATCGGGCGCGGCGGCATGGCCGAGGTCCACATCGGGTACGACTCCCGGCTCTCCCGCACAGTCGCCATCAAGCTGTTGCGAACCGACCTCGCTGAGGACCCCACCTTCCACGCGCGCTTCCGCCGTGAGGCACAGTCGGCCGCCGCCCTGAACCACCCGGCGATCGTCGCGGTGTACGACACCGGCGAGGAGTCCGCCACCGACGCCGCCGGCAGGCCGACCATCATGCCATTCATCGTCATGGAGTACGTCGAGGGCCACACGGTGCGCGAGCTGCTCAAGGATGGCGCCGCCGTCCCGATCGACGAGGCGGTCGAGATCGTCGTCGGCGTCCTCGGGGCCCTGGAGTACTCCCACAACGAGGGCATCGTCCACCGGGACATCAAGCCTGGGAACGTCATGCTCACCCCCACCGGTCAGGTCAAGGTCATGGACTTCGGCATCGCCCGCGCCATGTCCGACCAGCAGGCGACCATGACGGCGACGAACTCGGTGGTCGGGACCGCGCAGTACCTCTCCCCGGAGCAGGCGCGCGGCGAGGTGGTCGACCACCGGTCCGACCTCTACTCCACCGGGTGCGTGCTCTTCGAGCTCCTCACCGGGCAGCCGCCGTTCAGCGGGGACTCCGCCGTCTCGGTCGCCTACCAGCACGTGCGGGAGGTCCCGCCCGTGCCCTCGACGATCGCGGGTGACATCCCGGACGTCCTCGACCGCGTGGTCATGAAGTCCCTCGCGAAGGACCGGGACGAGCGCTACTCCGACGCCAACCAGATGCGCGCCGATCTGCTCGCCGTGCTCCACGGCGGCAGCGTGGACGCGCCCGCGCCGACGGCGTGGCTCCCCGTGGGTGGCCTCGGCGCGGCCACCGCCGCCACGGCGCCCATCCGGACCACCAGCCCGGAGACCTCCCGGGTCCGGGCGACGACCGCGACCCAGACCCAGACCCAGGCGCGCCCGCTGTCGGATGACTCCGAGCGCGGCTCCCGCTGGTGGGTGTGGGTGCTGGCGATCCTCGGGATCGCCGCGGCCGCCGGGATCGTGTGGATGCTCGTCAACCAGGAGGAGCCGATCGCGGACATGGCGGTCGTGCCGGACGTTGTCGGCATGGACCAGGCCGCGGCAGCGGCCACCCTCGGCGATGCCGACCTGCGCTTCAACTTCGCCGGCGAGGAGACCAGCGAGGACTATGAGGCCGGGGAGGCCATCCGCTCGGATCCCGAGGCCGATGCGGAGGTGGAGACCGGGTCCACGGTGGACGTGTGGTTCTCCTCCGGAGCGGAGGAGTTCGAGATCCCGGACGTCGAGAACCTCACCCAGGACCAGGCCCAGCAACGGCTGGATGAGTTCGGTCTCACGGTGTCACGAGTGGAGCAGGAGGACGCCCCTCGGATCGAGCGCGACCGCGCCCTGCGCACCAACCCGGCGGCGGGCGAGACGGCGAAGAGCGGCGACTCCGTCGTTCTGTACGTCGCCACCGGCCGCGTGGTGGTGGAGGACGTCGTCGGCATGACCGAGGCCGAAGCGGTGGACTATCTGCAGAACACCTTGGGGCTCAGCGTCTCACGCGACCGCCAGCCATCGAACGACCAGGAAGCCGGCCGGGTGGTGAGCATGAACCCCGGACCGGGGACGGTGGACGTGGGTTCCACGATCAGCATCGTCATCTCCGAAGGTGTGCCGGAACCGGAACCGACACCGGAGCCGGAGCCGGAGCCGACGACCCCGCCGCCCACCACCGATCCCGAGGCCTCCGGGAACGAGAACGTCGGCCCGGGGAACAACAGCGGGACCGGCGAGAGGGTCAGCCCCTGACGGTCAGTCGCTGACGCGGGGGGCGAGGCCTTCGGCGCGGGCCGGGGCACCGTCGTCGCCGCAGATGGCGAGCCAGTTCGCCAGCATGCGGTGCCCGCCCTCGGTGAGCACGGACTCCGGGTGGAACTGGACGGCGTGGAGCGGCAGGTCGCGGTGGTGGAGCCCCATGACGAGGCCACCCACATGGGCGTTCGGGACCAGCTCGTCAGAGAAGGTGCCCGGTTCGACGGCAAGCGAGTGGTACCGGGTGGCCCGCAGGGGTGAGGGGAGGCCCGCGAAGACGCCCGTGCCGTCGTGCTCCACCATCGAGGTCTTGCCGTGCACGAGCTCAGGGGCGTGGGTCACGAGCCCGCCGAACACCTCACCCAGGGCCTGGTGGCCGAGGCACACCCCGAACATGGGGAGATGTCGCTCCGCGCACTTCTCGATCACCTCGATGGAGGCGCCGGCATCCTTCGGCGTGCCCGGGCCCGGCGAGACGAGGACGCCGTCGAACCCTTCGAGGGAGTCCGGGACGGCGTCGTTGCGCACCACCACGGTCTCGGCGCCAAGTTGCTGGAGATAGCCGACGATGGTGTGGACGAAGGAGTCGTAGTTGTCCACGACCAGTATGCGGCGCGGCCGGTCAGCCAACCTCAGCGCCTCCCGCGTAGAACGGCATGTACGGGGCGATCACCGGGAAAACCCATTCGAACAGTACGAAGACCACCCCGGTGAGGAGCAGCAGCGCCAGGAGCAGGCGGAGCCAGAGCGGGCCGGGGAGCCGGCGCCAGATCGCGGCGTACATCAGGCACTCCCCAGCTCGGGAGGTAGGCCGGCGTCCCGGGGGGCCCAGTAGTCCAAGGTGGCGTACACGATGAAGCGCTCCCTCGTGGAGAACAGTGGATGGCAGGTGGTCAGGGTCATGACCGACTCGGTGGGTGCCGCGCCGGGGTTCGCCGGGTTCGGTGAGATGACCTCCACCTGCGTGGGGAGGACGATCTCCGACCCCGTCACGCGGTAGACGTACCAGGCGTCCTCGGTCTCGACGACGAGCGGGTCACCCACCTCGAGTCGGTCCACGAGACGGAACGGCGCGCCGTAGGACTGCCGGTGAGCGGCGAGGGCGAAGTTCCCGATCTGTCCGAGATTGCCCGTGTCCGGGTACCGGCCCGCGAACCCCTTGTTGAGGACGCGGGGAAGGGACACGCCCTCGGCGATGGGGACGCGCTCGGACTCGCCCCAGCGCGGGACGTGGAGCACCGCGAAGGCGCTGGGCGGAATGCCCTGGGCGGTCAGGTCCTCGGGGATCTCGGGAGCGGGGGCGTCGTCCGTCCGCTTGTCCACGTCGTCAAGGGGAGTGGTGAGGGTGGGGGTGCCGCCGTCGAAGTCGTCGAGTTCGGAGGCGATGACGGAGTCCGTCTGGACGTCGGTCCACCAGACCTGCCACACGACGAACAAGCCGATGACGACTCCGACGGTGATGAGCAACTCGCCCAGGACGCCGATGATCCGGCCGCCGAGGCTCGGCCGCGGTGGCGTGGCTGGATCCTCC
>JBNJCY010000080.1:0-8159 GCA_051744325.1 Actinomycetota bacterium | reverse complement strand
CCAGGGCCAGGGCCAGGACCGGGACCGGGGCCGGGGCCGGAGCCAGGACCAGGACCGGGGCCAGGACCGGGGCCAGGACCGGGGCCAGGGCCAGGACCGGGGCCGGGGCCGGGGTCTGCGCCGAGGCCGAGGCCACGGCCAGGGCCGGGGCCAGGATCAGCGTCAGGAGACTCCCGAGGAGGCCACTGCGAAGAGTCCGATGATCGTGATGAGGAACAGCACCTCGATCGCCGTGACGACGTAGCCGATGATCAGGCCCGCGAGCGCGATGCCCGCGCCTGCCTCCCCGGTCTGCCGGATCTGCCGCCGGGCGATGTGCCCCGTGATGATCCCGACGATCCCGATCCCGATCAGCGACGTCACCAGCGAGACGATCGCGAGGACGTTCGTGGGCCGGGCACCGTAGGTGTAGGAGGAGGCCTCGTAGCCCGAGGGCGAAGCACCGTAGGGACTCTGGCCGTAACCCTGGCCATATCCCTGCCCGTAGGTGGGACCTCCGGGTGGGGTTGACTGACCCTCGGGGCGCTGTTCGCCGTAGGGGTGGTTGCCGCTGGACTGGCTCATGGGTTGTCCTCCTCGCGTACAGGGCGCCCCACAAGGGTAACCGTTCATATCCACGGTGCGTCCAGCCCTTCAGCGCGTCGAACTCCCTTGCCACAGCGCGTCGAGCACCTTGCGGATCCGCTTCTCGGACACCCGCACCGGCGTGCCGAGCTGCTGAGCGAACAGGCTCACCCGGAGTTCCTCGATCAGCCAGCGCACCTCCGCCAGCGTCCGGTCCCGCGCGGGGTCGGGCGCCATCCGGGCCGTGGCCTCCCCAGCCACCTCGAGGTCCTCCTCCAGGGTGCCCACCACCCAGGCGTTCGCCGCGTCGGCGCGCGCCGCCCCGCCCTGGGCCCGCTCCACCCGCACCCGTGCCGCGTTCAGGTAGCGCGGCAGGTGGGGCAGCCGGTCGGGCGGCGTCGCCGCGATGAATCCCGGGTACACCAGCCGGGAGACCTGGGCGCGGACGTCCGCGACGACGTCGAGCAGCGCCAGCGACGTCGCCCCCCGGATCACGCGGTCCGCCTCCCGCCACGCGCTCAGCACCTTCACCACCAGGCCGACCGTCCGGTACACCTCGTCCTCCAGCCGCTCGCGGAGGAACGCGACGAGTGAGTCGAACTCCGCCCGCGACCGCACCGAGTCCAGCGGCACGTGCGTTCCGGCCCACTGCTGCGCCAGCGCGGTCGCGGCGGCGAGCTGTATGTCCGCCACCAGGGCCGCGGTGGTCGGGTAGGGCGAGGCGGCGAGCGTCAGCGCATCCGCGCCCGTCCACCGGGTGGTGACCCGCTCCGTGCCGAGGGTGACTCTCCCGAGCGCGAGCCGCACCACGCCGCCGGGGTGGGTGCGGGCCTGGTCCGCCGCGCTCGCCATGACGCGCAGGGACACACGTGGGACAGCCGATCCTGCGGCACCCTCCACCGTCAGCGCCGGATATCCCCGGACCTCCAACCCTTCCGCGCTGGTGGACGTGACCGTGGCCGGCAGGACGTCACCGGCTCCCGTCCCAGCCGTGTCCCGCAGCACCGGCCAGTCGGCCAGGCCGGGCTGCTCCGCGAACGACGACGTCGCCGCCCCCGTACTGCCCGGCGCCCCCGTGCTCGTCGGCCGGGTGGCGTCGCGCCCGCCCTGCGCACTGTGCCCGCCCTGCGCCCTGTGCCCGCCCTGCGCCCTGTGCCCGCGCCGCCCGGCGTCCTCCTCCCGGGCCACCGCGACGGCGCCACGCACCACCTGCCGTACGGCGTCGCGGGTCTGGTCGGCGAGCCGCCGCTGAAGGGAGATGAGGTCGGTGGAGCGGGCGAGGGTCACGCCCTTGTCGTTGACCACGCGGAAGGTGACGCGGAGGTGCGGGGGGAGGGCGTCGTCGTCGAACTCCTCGGGTGGGATGACCACGCCCTTGACCCGGCGCACGGCCTCGGCGAAGGCCTCCGCGAAGGAGGGGCCGTCGCCGCCGGCGCCCTCGCGCCACGGGGGCAGGGCTCGGAGGACCTGGGCGGCGGTGTCCGGGGCGGGCACGAGTTGGACGCGCGTCCGCTTCGGCAGGGCCTTGATCGTGGCGACGCACAGCTCCGGCAGCAGGCCGGGCACGAGCCAGTCGAAGCCGTCGGGGCGCAGGCGGGCCAGGACGGAGATGGGGACGAGGACGGTGAGGCCGTCGTCGGGGTCGCCGGGGGAGAAGGTGTAGCTGAGGGGCAGGGTGAGGTCGCCCTGGGTCCAGGCGGTGGGGAAGTCATCGGGGGTGACGGCGTCGGCGCCGGGGAGGAGCAGTTCGTGGGTGAGGGTGAGGAGGTCCGGATCGCCTGCGCGGGCCGTCTTCCACCAGGCGTCGAAGTGGCGGGTGGAGGTGACGGAGGCGGGGATGCGCTCGTCGTAGAAGTCGAAGAGGCCCTGGTCGGTGATGGTCAGGCCGCGGCGGCGGGAGCGTTCCTCCAGTTCCTCCGCCTCCTCGAGCAGGCGGCGGTTCTCGTCCCAGAACTTGTGGTGCGTGCGCCACTCGCCCTCGACGAGGGCCTGCCGGATGAACAGCTCCCGGGCGAGCTCCTGCGCCTCCGCGGTGCCCACCCGGGTGAGGGGCACGGTGCGATCCGCCACCACGGTCATGCCGTGGAGCAGGACCTTCTCATGCACCATGGCAGCCCCCTGCTTGGAGGACCAGAATGGCTCGGACCAGGTGCGCTTCAGCAGGTGCGCTGCGGCGGGCTCGATCCAGGACGGATCGATGCGGGCCACGGTGCGGGCGAAGAGCCGGGAGGTCTCGATGAGTTCCGCCGCCATCACCCAGTCGTAATGCTTGCGGGCGAGGCCTGAGCCCGGCCAGACCACGAACCGCGTGCCCCGCGCCCCAGCGTAGTCCCGCCGCCGCTCGTCCCAGTTCCCCAGGTTGGACAGCAACCCCACCAGCAGCGACTGGTGCACCGCGTCCGCGCTCGGCGTGTCCGCGCTCCGCCCCAGCCCGACGACGGCGGCCGCCACCTCCGCCGGCGACGCGCCCTGGGTCTCGGCCGGCTTCGGGAGGGTGATCGGGTGCATGGTCAGCCCGAGAGGCTTGGCGAGCTGGCGGAGCTGCGTGACGATGTCCTGCCACTCCCGTACGCGCAGGTAGTTGAGGTACTCCGCGCGGCAGAGGCGGCGGAACGCCGAGGACGACAGGTCCCGCTGCTGGGTGCGCAGGTAGCGCCACAGGTTCAGGTAGGCGAGGAAGTCCGAGGTGGGGTCGGTGAAGCGGCGGTGGAGCTGGTCCGCCTGTTGTTGCTTCTCCACCGGGCGCTCGCGGACGTCCTGCACCGAGAGCGCCGCCACGATGATGAGGGCCTCGGTGGCGCAGCCGTTCTTCCCGGCCTCCAGCAGCATGCGGCCCAGGCGCGGATCGATCGGGAGGGTCGCGAGCTTCCGGCCGACGGGGGTGAGGATGGGGCCGCGATTGGGCACGGTGGCGGCTGGGGTGGCGGCGTCGTGGGTGGGAGCAGCGGCTGGGGTGGCGGCGTCGTGGGTGGGAGCAGCGGCTGGGGTGGCGGCGTCGTGGGTGGGAGCAGCGGCCGGGGTGGCGGCGTCGTGGGTGGTTGTGGGCGCCGTCGTCGTGCCGCGGTCCTCGAGCGCCCCGATCTCGACGAGCAGGTTCACGCCGTCGCGGATCGCGCGGGTGTCCGGCGGGTCCACGAACGGGAAGCGTGCCACGTCTCCCAGGCCGAGGGCCGCCATCTGCAGGATGACGGACGCGAGCGAGGTGCGCAGGATCTCGGGCTCGGTGAACTCGGGGCGGGACTCGTGGTCGGCGAGGGAGTAGAGGCGGATCGCGACGCCGTCGGCCACGCGGCCGCACCTCCCGGAGCGTTGGTTCGCCGAGGCCTGCGAGATCGGCTCGATGGGAAGGCGCTGCACCTTGGTGCGGGTGGAGAAGCGGGAGATGCGGGCGGTGCCGGGGTCGATGACGTAGCGGACGCCGGGGACGGTCAGCGACGTCTCCGCCACGTTGGTGGCCAGCACGATCCGGCGGATGGTGTGCTGCTCGAACACACGGTGCTGCTCCGCGGCGGTGAGCCGGGCGTACAGCGGGAGGATCTCCACCGCGTTCGGGGCGTGGCCACGCGCCTGCCCGGGGGCGACGTACCGCGGGCCGAGGTGTTCCGCGAGGGCCGTGTGGGCGTCGGTGATCTCGCGCTCGCCGGAGAGGAACACGAGGATGTCGCCCGGTCCCTCGGCCATGAGTTCGTCGGCGGCGAGGCAGATGGCGGTGAACTGGTCGAGGGGGTCACGGTCCGGGGAACGGCGGGTGTCACGCGCCTCGGGAAGGTCGGCCTCGTCGTCATGCTCCTCCTGGACGAGGGGGTGCCAGCGGATGTCCACCGGATAGGTGCGCCCCGAGACCTCGACGATCGGGGCGGGCTTGGCGGCGTCGTCGGGCCGGCCGGAGGTGCGAGCAGCGACGGCGTCGGCGGTGCGGGGGCCGAAGTGGGCGGCGAAGCGGGCGGAGTCGATGGTGGCGGAGGTGATGATGACCTTGAGGTCCGGGCGCTGGGGGAGGAGGTTGGAGAGGTAGCCGAGGAGGAAGTCGATGTTGAGGGACCGCTCGTGGGCCTCGTCGATGATGACGGTGTCGTAGCGGGTGAGAAGTGGGTCGCGCTGGATCTCGGCGAGGAGGATGCCGTCGGTCATGAGCTTGACCAGGGTGGCGTCCGAGACCACGTCGGTGAAGCGCACCTGGTAGCCGACGGCTTGGCCCAGCGGGGTGTGGAGTTCCTCCGCGATGCGCTCCGCGACCGTGCGGGCGGCGATCCGGCGGGGCTGGGTGTGGCCGATCAGGCCGGTGATGCCGCGGCCCAACTCGAGGCAGATCTTCGGGATCTGGGTGGTCTTGCCCGAGCCGGTCTCGCCGGAGACGATCACGACCTGGTTGTCACGGATGGCCTTCGCGATCTCGGCGCGGCGGGCGGCGACCGGCAGTTCCTCCGGGTAGGTGATCGTGGGGAGGCTGGCTTCGCGGGCGGCGACCTGTTCGGGAGTGAATGTGCGGCGAGGGTGGGTGCGGTGCGGGTTGCGGTGGTCAGTGCGACCTGGGCCCTGCGTCTCTGGGCCGCGGCGTCGTCCGCGTGGTTGGCGTCGTTGGCCGGCATTGCGCCGGTCACGGCCGCGGTTGTCACCGCCTTGCCTGCCGCCGCTGCCGGGCAGGTTGCCGCTGCCGGGCTGGTTGTCGCTGCCGGGCTGGTTGTCGCTGCCGGGCTGGTTGTCGCTGCCGGGCTGGTTGTCGCTGCGCCCGTGTGGGCCCCGGGACTCCGCGGGCGAGGGTACGCCCTCGGGCGGAGTGGAGTCGGACATGGGGGCCATTCTCACCCACGTGCGGCTGACGCCCCAACAGGTTCACGTCCTGAGGGTCTCCGGACGGCAAGCCACCGCCGGGCGCCACCCCCACCCCGTCTCCTACCCAATTGCGTACGCAGAACGTTCCTGCGGGTTGTATACCGTGCGCAGGATCGTCCAGGACCCGCAGGATCGTCTTGCGTACGCTATTGGGGAAGGCTCCAGCCCGCAGGAGACCCGCAGGATCGTTCTGCGTACGCACTTGGGCATCTCCCCACGGCCGCCTGCCCCAAGTGCGGGCGCAGGAACGTTCTGCGCACGCTGTTGGGGAGCCGCTCACCCCCAACAAGGTCCGCTGAATCGTTCTGCGCACGCTGTTGGAGCCGAATCGCTGGTAGGCCGAAGCGCCGGCCCTTGTCACATCAGCGGTCGGGGGCCTTGCGGCCTACGCGGAGCAAGGGAAACCGGTTTCGCATCAGCAACCGGGTCGATTCCCGATCAGCACCCGGGTCGATCCGAGGTGCGACTTCTCAGCGGATGTGGGGGCGATCCAGGGCCAGCACCAGCTCCAGCGCCTGGTCGACGGCTGCCAGATCCTCGAGTCCCAGATGCCCGACCAGCCGACCCAACCGTCCGACGTCGACGGTGCGCAGCTGCTCAACCAGGACGCACGTCCGCTCCCCGGCGACCTCGACCTCCGGGCGGAAGATCCGCGGCACTGCGGACCGGGAGGTGGGTGCCAGCAGCACAGTGGACAGTGGCAGATCGTCGGACTGCACGACGACACCGAGCCGCGGATCACGTTGCTCGTGTCCCTGAGCCGATCGCTTCGTCAGCACGGCGTACACGTCACCCCGGGTCAACATCGGCCCACTCCTCCATTGCCTGCCGCACGGCCTCCCGGTCGGCCGGGTCGGTCATGGAGAGCAGGGCCTCGGCCCGCATCTGTCGGCGATGTCTGAGCATCACAGCGTCCAGAAGAGCCTGGCGCACAGCATCAGAGGTGCTGGTGCCGTCCGCGGTGAGCTCATTCAAGGCCTGCTCCGCCTCACCCGAGATGCGCACATTCACGATCCCCATGGTGAGAGGCTAGCGTCCTGTCATACAACTGTCACACACAAATCTGTGGACAAACCTGCCGGCGCACCCGGCAGCAGGTCGCCATCCCCCGGGCGTCTGGACCGCGAGGGGGAGGGCGTTGAAGAGGGGGAGGGTGTTGAAGAGGGGGAGGGGTAGAGCGGGAGGGCGGGATCCCCGCCCTCAACCCTCCACGAAGAACGAGACCGGTCCGGCCACCACGAGCCCGACGTCCTCGCCCTCCGCCGGGAGCGGCCCGAACGTGCGGCTCAGCACCGGCACCACCTGACCGTCCACCGCGAGCACCTCGAGCCGGATCGTGGCGTCATGGCCGAAGAACGTGGTCCCGGTGACGCGCGCGGGTACTCCCTCCCGGCCGGAGCGCACCACGTGGATCTGCTCGGGCCGCACGGACACCAGCCCGCGCCCGCCCAGCATCTTCTCTCCTCGCATCAGGGCGTGCTGCCCCAGCACGGTCCGGGCCACGCCGTCCACCACCTCCGCCGCCAGCACGACGGCGTCGCCCACGAAGTTGGCCACCTCCAGGTCCGCGGGCGCGCGGTAGAGCTGCTCCGGGGCGGCGGACTGCACCACCCGGCCGTCGCGCACCACGGCCACCATGTCGGCGACGCTGAGGGCCTCCTCCTGGTCGTGGGTGACGAGCACCCCGGTGGCGCCCGCCTCGTGCAGCGCGGTACGCACGTCCTCGCGCACCGCCGAGCGCAAGGCCGCGTCGAGGGCGGAGAAGGGCTCGTCCAGCAGCACGACGTCGGGCGCCGGCCCCAGCGCGCGCGCCACCGCCACCCGCTGCTGCTGGCCGCCCGAGAGTTCCGCGGGCATCCGGCTCCCGAGCCCGCCCAGCCCCACCAGCTCCAGGAGTTCGTCCACCCGCTCACGACGCCGCCGCCCGAGCGATCGCGGCACCCCGAACGCCACGTTGTCCGCCACCGTCAGGTGTGGGAACAGCGCGCCCTCCTGCGGCACCACGGTCACCCGCCGCCGCTCCGGCGCCAGCCCCCGCGGCCCGTCGACGACCACTCGGTCCCCGAGCCGCACCTCGCCCGCGTCGGCGTCCTCGAAGCCGGCGATCACCCGCAGCAGGGTCGTCTTGCCGCACCCGGAGGGCCCGAGCACCGCGGCGAGTGCGCCGGACGGCACGTCGAGGTCGAGGCCGCGCAGCACCTCGGTCGGCCCGAAGGACTTGCGCAGCCCGGTCACGGTCAGTCGCGTCATCTCGCCCCTCCTGACGTCCCGACGACGGCGCCCGCCCGGTCCGCCACGACCTCGCCTGTCCGGCTGGTGGCGTGGCCGGGGAGGTGGTCGGGGGAGTGGGTGGGCCTTGCGGCGCGCCGGCGGAGTGGATCGGGGGAGTGGGGATCGGGACTGCCCGGAATGCTGTTGGTCGAAAGGACGGCCGGCCCGCCACCCGGGGCGCGGTCGGCGGCCAGGACGCGGGCGCCGTCGTCGGCGGAGAACTGGGAGAGGAGGAAGGTCGGAACGGCGGCCAGCACCACCAGCGCCACGGCGTACGGGGCAGCGGCGGCGTACGCCCCCACGCCGGTCTCGGTCCAGAGGCGGGTGGCGAGGGTGTCCATGCCGGTGGGGCGGAGCAGCAGCGTGGCGGGCAGCTCCTTCATCGCGGTGAGCATGACGAGCGCGAAGCCGGCCGCCACGCCCGGCGCCGCGAGGGGGAGGGTGACGTCGCGGAGGCCAGCCTGGCATAATCGCTGTACTGGACATGATGG
>JBNJCY010000079.1:0-8171 GCA_051744325.1 Actinomycetota bacterium | reverse complement strand
GCGCTCCCACCCAGGCGCAGGCCGGTGGCTGAGCACCACCGTCCCTCGTTCCGCGTTCGGACGAGGCGGAAGTTCTCGCGGCTGGGCGAACGCCTGCGCCGCTCGCTCTCCCTGAGGGTCGCCGTGGGGACGACGGCGTCGGTCGTGATGGCACTCGGCATCATGGGCTGGTACGTCTCGTCCGAGATCCGGGAGGGACTGTTCGAGACCCGGGTCGACCAGATGCTCGGGGACGCCGCGTACCGCATGGAGCGAGCCCAGTCCGACCTGGACACGGCCAACGCCTCGACCGTGGCCCAGGTGCAGTCCACCGCCGCGGACGTTGTGCGAGCGCTGCAGGAGCCGTCCTCCGGGATCGTCGGGGCGATGCTCCTGCGCTCGCCGGACGAGACCTCGCCGAGCTCGATCTTCGAGCCCATCACCAACGCGGCGCTCCGTTCGCTGCCCTCGGACGAGCTCCGTGAGGCGGTGGCGTCGGGGAGCGACCTGAACTGGCAGTCCGTCGCGGTCCCGTCCAGCGGGGACTCGGTCCCCGGGGTCGTGATCGGCGGGCAGGTGAGCGTCCCGCTCGCCGGCGTCCACGAGCTCTACATGGTGTACACCCTCGCCCCCGAGCAGCAGAGCATCGACTTCCTCATGCGGGTGCTCGGCATCGGTGCGGCCATCCTCGCGTTCCTCATCGCCGTCAGCATCTGGGCGATCATGTGGCGGGTGCTGCGCCCGGTGCGCCAGGCCGCGCTCACCGCGGAGCGGCTGGCCGCGGGCGTCCTGGACGAGCGGATGGCGGTGCGCGGCGAGGACGAACTGGCGACCATGGCCCGGTCCTTCAACGCGATGGCGGACTCGCTGCGTGACCAGATCACCCAGCTCGAGGAGCTGTCGCGGCTGCAGCAGCGGTTCGTCTCGGACGTGTCCCACGAACTCCGCACCCCGCTGACGACGATCCGCATGGCGTCCGAGATGATCCACGACGCGCGCGGCAGCTTCGACCCGGTGACGCGGCGGAGCGCGGAACTGCTGCAAGCCCAGCTGGACAGGTTCGAGACGATGCTGGCCGACCTTCTCGAGATCTCCCGCTTCGACGCCGGGGCCGCCACCCTCTCGCCGGAGGAGCAGGACCTGCGCCCCATCGTCCACCGGGTCGTGGAACTCGCACTCCCGCTCGCCGAGCGCAAGGGCACGCAGGTTCGCCTCAACGGGTTCGACGCCGCGACCACCGCCCAGGTCGACGACCGCCGGGTGGAACGCATCCTGCGGAACCTCCTGGTGAACGCCATCGAGCACTCGAACGGCAACTCCGTGGACGTGACCCTCGCGGACAACGAGACGGCCGTCGCCGTGCGCGTGGTGGACCGTGGGGTGGGCATGAGTCCCGCCGTCGCGGCCCACGTCTTCGACCGCTTCTGGCGGGCGGATCCCGCCCGGGCGCGGACCACCGGCGGAACGGGGCTCGGCCTGGCGATCTCGCTCGAGGACGCCCGGTTGCACGGGGGCACGCTCGAGGCGTGGGGTGAGGAGGGGGTCCTCGCCTCCTTCCTGCTCTGCCTGCCCAAGAGGGTGGGCGGAGCCTTCACCCCGCCGATCGGGGTCGTGCCCGAGAACCTGTGGGTTCCCGCGACGGTGGGGGAGCCATGAGACGCGCCGTCGCCGCCGCCGTCGCTCCGCTCGCCGCCGCGCTCGTGCTGGCTGGGTGCACCGCCCTTCCGACCGCCGGGCCGGTGCGCACGGCCGACCCGCAGATCCCGGCCGGGTACTCGGTGGACGTCCTCGCTGAGGGGCCCGTCGCGGATGCCTCTGCGCAGGCGATCGTCGAGGGCTTCCTGCGCGCCTCCGCCTACGGGTTCTCGGACGACTTCTCCGTGGCGCGGCAGTTCCTCGCGCCCACCATCAGGGAGACGTGGGACCCGACTGCGCAGCTGCGCGTCTACTCGGCCGCCAAGAATCCCAGCTTCGCCCGGGGCACCGACGGCGGCGTCACCGTCACGATCGACCAGGTCGCCGTCCTCGACGCCTCCGGTCGCTACGCCGAGACCCGTCCCACTCCGGCGACGTCCGGGTTCACCCTCGTGCGCGGGGACGACGACCAGTGGAGGATCGCCGTCCTCGCCGACGGGCTCCTCATCTCCGACCTGAACTTCCAGCAGACCTTCTCCTGGATCCCGCTGTACTTCCTCACAACGGACAACGCCTCGCTCGTGCCGGACACGCGCTGGTACCCGTACGAGGGCCGGGCGGCGGCCATCGTCCGTGGCCTCCTGGAGGGACCGTCCGGGTGGCTCGCGCCCGCCATCGCGACCGCGTTCCCGGAGGGCACGATCCTCGGCACGGGTGGTGTCGCCGTGCAGGACGGCATCGCGGTGGTGGACCTGTCCCGCGCCGCGCTGACGGCGACCGAGGAGCAGCGGAGCCTCATGCTCACCCAGCTGCACGCCACCCTCTCGTCCATCACCGAGGTCACGAGCGTCCGGATCACCGTGAACGGTGCCCGCCTCGACGCCGGCGTGCCGGCGCGCGAGCTCGCCGTCCCCACCTCCGTGTCCTCACCGGTCATGATCTCCGACGGCGCGCTGGCGCGCTGGAACGGCCGGGAGGTCGTGCTGGTCGACGGCGCGGAGGGACTCGCCGAACTCGAGCCCAGCGACCCGGCGGTGCCGTACGAGGGCGTCGACGCCCCCACGGTGGCGCTGTCCGGCGGGGACCGGCTCATCACCGTTCCGACCCCCGGGATCCCCTCCGTTGTGCTGTACGAGGGAGCGGACCTGGCCCCGCCGTCGATCGACCGCCACGGCTGGATCTGGACCACCCCGGCCCTGAACGGAGGTTCGCTGGTGGCGGTGACCGGTTACGGGGCCAGCACGGAGGTGTCCGCCCCCTGGCTGACCGGCAGGGAGGCCGACCACGTGCGGGTCGCAGCGGACGGCGCCCGCGTCCTCGTGGTCTCCCGGCTGGGCGATGCCACCCGCATCGAGCTCGCCGCGGTGCTGCGCGACCGCACCGGCATGCCCACCGTGCTCGGCGAGCCGATCCTGATCGGCGAGTCCCTCACCGACGTCACCGACGTCACGTGGGTGGACCAGTCCACGGTCGCGGTGCTCGGCTCCGTGCTCGCGGAGCCGGATGACCGCGTGCACCTGGTGACGATCGGCGGGACCACGACCGCCCTCCAGCTGGTGGAGGACGCAGTGTCCCTGACGTCGAACCAGAACGCGCGCTCGATCGTGGTGGCGACCGCCGACGGACGCGTTTTCGTGCGCAACGGCATCGGGTGGCGTGAGGTCGCGCAGTCGGTGTCCGACCCGGCCTACTCCGGCTGACGTCCACAAACCCGGCAGGCGTACGGCCGTCCCCAGCCCGGGCAGGACGGCCAGGACCCGGCGGGTCTCTCACACCACGATGGTGGAATGGACCTGGGAACCGTGCGGGACGGGCTCGTCGCAGCCCTCGACATCGTCACCCCGACCACCTGCGCCGGGTGCGGCCGCCTCGACCACGTGCTCTGCGAGGAGTGCGGTGCCAGCCTGTTCGGACCGCCCCACCGTGCTGACACGTCCGCACCCCTCCTGCGGGACGGGCCGCCGACATGGGCCGCCGCGTCCTACAGCGGTCCGGTCCGCGACGTGGTCCTGGCGTGGAAGCGGGGGCGTCGCGACATCAGCCCGGTGATCGCGGAGGCGGTTGCCGAGCTCGTGGATCGCCGGGCGGCCCTCGAGCCGGGGCTGGGACGCTCGGTCGCCGTCGTGCCGGCACCGTCCGGCTGGGTGCGGCGGGCGAAGGGCCTGATCGTGGTCGACCACCTCGCCGATGCGGTTGCCGGGGCGCTGGAGGCCGCGTCGCCCGGCACGACTGCCACCGTGGCCGACGTGCTGCGCCGGCCCGGATTCGGCCACCTCGCCGGGCTCGGGGTGGGTGCGCGGGCCGCCACCCGGACCGCGGCGAGCCTGCGGGTGCGCCGTCCCCCAGCGGCGGAGGCGTGGGTGCTGGTCGACGACGTCGTCACGACGGGGGCGACACTCAGGGCCGCGGCCACGGCACTCGAGAACGCCACTGGCCAGCCGGTCGCCGTGGCATTCGCGCTCGCAGCGACACCGCCAAGTCGACGCCGTGGTATGTGATGCAGATCATGCCGGGGTGACTAGGATGTTGGGATAGAAAAACTCCGGTGAGGAGGTGATGGGCGAGCGGCTGGCAGCCGCGGACAACTTCCGCCGGGCAGCGGTCCGGCGCCACCCACATCCCTCGAGGAGGTCCTGATGGAAATCGCCGTTGTTGGACGCAACACCGAAATCCCCGAACGATTCCGCACCCACGTGGAGGAGAAGCTCGAGAAGGTCGAGCAGCTGGCGCCCGAGGCGCTGCGCATCGAGGTTGAGCTCACGCACGAGCGCAACCCGCGCCTCGCCGACAACGCGGAGCGGATCGAGCTGACGCTGCGGGGCAAGGGGCCAGTCGTCCGTGCCGAGGCCAGCGCCTCGGATCGCTACGGCGCGCTGGACCTCGCTGTTGCCAAGCTCCAGGAACGGCTCCGGCGGGCTCGCGACCGCCGCAAGGACCGCCGGAAGGCAGGCCCGACCGAGGTGCCACCGCCTCTCGAGGTCCCGGCGGCGACCCCCGCCGCCGAGCAGGCTCCGCCCGCGAGGCACAACGGCACCCCCACGAGGACCGGTGAGGCAGTCGAGATGCAGCTGGGTGACTCGCCCGTCGTGGTGCGCCAGAAGCTGCACGACGCCTCGCCGATGACCATCGACCAGGCGCTCTACGAGATGGAGCTCGTCGGCCACCCCTTCTACCTCTTCATCGACTCCGAGACGATGCAGCCCTGCGTCGTCTACCACCGGCGTGGGTGGACCTACGGCGTCATCCGCCTGAACACCGCCGTCAAGTAGACGGGAGCGCGCGCGGCGCGGGCCGGCCAGCCTGCGGGGCCCCCGAGGCCGGTACCGGGCAACGCCGTGCGCCGACGGCTGAAATCCCGCCCCGGGCATGTCCGCGCGCCGGCCGCCCCTTACGATGGGTGTCGTGGACTGGCCGGCCGGCCGTGGACGAACGGAGTACCTGTGGCGTCACTGGTGAACAAGATCCTGCGCATGGGCGAGGGACGCATCCTCAAGAAGCTGCACGGGATCGCCGATCAGGTGGGCGCCCTCGAGCCCGGCTTCGAGGCGATGACCGATACCGAGCTGCATGCGGAGACCGACGAGTTCAGGCGGCGGCTCGCGGAAGGCGAGACCCTCGACGAACTCCTTCCGGAGGCCTTCGCGGCCGTCCGAGAGGCGGCCCGCCGTACGCTCGGTCAGCGCCACTTCGACGTCCAGGTCATGGGCGGGGCCGCCCTGCACCTCGGGAACATCGCCGAGATGAAGACCGGTGAGGGCAAGACCCTCGTGGCCACCCTTCCCGCCTACCTGAATGCGCTGGAGGGCAAGGGCGTCCACATCGTCACGGTGAACGACTACCTCGCCTCCTACCAGTCCGAACTGATGGGCCGCGTGTTCCGCTTCCTCGGGCTGACCACCGGTTGCATCCTCGACGGGCAGCGCCCGGACGAGCGCCGCCGTGAGTACGCCGCGGACATCACCTACGGCACCAACAACCAGTTCGGCTTCGACTACCTGCGGGACAACATGGCATGGTCGCTGGACGAGACGGTCCAGCGGGGCCACAGCTTCGCGATCGTGGACGAGGTCGACTCCATCCTCATCGACGAGGCGCGCACGCCGCTCATCATCTCGGGCCCCGCCACGGGGGACGTGAACCGCTGGTACGGGGAGTTCGCGCGCATCGCGCTGCGGCTGAAGGCCGACGTGGACTACGAGGTCGATGAGAAGAAGCGCACCATCGGCGTCCTGGAGCCCGGCATCGAGCAGGTCGAGGACCTCCTCGGGATCGAGAACCTCTACGAGTCCCTGAACACCCCGCTCATCTCCTTCCTCAACAACTCGATCAAGGCGAAGGAACTGTTCAAGCGGGACAAGGACTACATCGTGCGGAACGGCGAGGTGCTGATCGTCGACGAGCACACCGGGCGGGTCCTGCCCGGACGGCGCTACAACGAGGGCATGCACCAGGCGATCGAGGCCAAGGAGGGGGTGCAGATCAAGGCCGAGAACCAGACACTCGCCACGATCACCCTGCAGAACTACTTCCGCCTCTACTCCAAGCTCTCCGGCATGACCGGTACCGCCGAGACCGAGGCCGCCGAGTTCCTGAACACGTACAACATCGGCGTGGTGCCGATCCCCACCAACCAGCCGATGATCCGGAAGGACAACTCGGATCTCGTCTACAAGAACGTCGTGGGCAAGTTCCACGCGGTGGTGGAGGACATCGCGGACCGTCACGTGACGGGCCAGCCGGTGCTGGTGGGCACCACCTCGGTGGAGAAGTCCGAGTTCCTCTCCGCCCTGCTGAAGAAGCGCGGCATCCCGCACGACGTCCTGAACGCGAAGCAGCACGAGCGCGAGGCGTCGATCGTCGCGATGGCGGGACGGAAGGGCCAGGTCACGGTCGCGACCAACATGGCCGGCCGAGGCACCGACATCATGCTCGGTGGCAACGCCGAGTACATCGCCGTCGACAACCTCCGCCGGCGCGGGCTCGACCCCGCCGAGACCCCGGAGGAGTACGAGGCCGCGTGGCCCGCCGCGCTCCACTCCGCGATGGAGGCAGTGGCCGCCGAGCACGACGAGGTCGTGTCATTCGGGGGCCTGTACGTCCTCGGCACCGAGCGCCACGAGTCGCGCCGCATCGACAACCAGCTCCGTGGCCGCTCCGGCCGGCAGGGGGACCCGGGCGAGTCCCGCTTCTACCTGTCCATGGAGGACGACCTGATGCGGATGTTCAACTCCGGTGCCGCGGCACGGATCATGAACTCCTCCGCCTACCCGGACGACATGCCGCTGGAGTCCCGGCTGGTCTCCAGTTCGATCGCCTCCGCGCAGTCCCAGGTCGAGGCCCGGAACTTCGAGATCCGGAAGAACGTCCTGAAGTACGACGACGTCCTGTCCCGGCAACGCGAGGTCGTCTACGCCACCCGGCGCCGCATCCTCGAAGGCCAGGACATCGAGGACATGGTCCAGCGGTTCATGGACTACGTGGTGGCACAGTTCGTCGCCGAGTACGCCGCTGGGAACAACCCGTCCGAGTGGGACCTGCACGAACTCTTCGTCGAGCTGAAGAACCTCTACCCGGTGTCCATCACCGGCGACGACATCGTCGAGGAGGCTGGTGGCATCAACAGGGTGAAGCCGGAGATGCTGGTCCGCGAGATCACCTCCGACCTCCACCTCGCCTACGACCAACGTGAGGAGGAGGTCGGTGAGGAGGTCATGCGGCAGCTCGAGCGCAGGGTGGTGCTCGCCGTGCTGGACCGCAAGTGGCGCGAGCACCTCTACGAGATGGACTACCTCAAGGAGGGCATCGGCCTGCGGGCCATGGCCCAGCGCGACCCCGTCGTGGAGTACCGCAACGAGGGCTACGCCATGTTCACCGCCATGGACGAGTCGATCAAGGAGGAGTCCGTCCGCTACCTGTTCAACCTCCAGGTCCGCGGTCCCGAGGAGGAGGCGGCCCAGGGCTCACCTGCGGTGACGGTGGCCGAGGCCGCCGGCACGAGCTCGGCGATCGCCGGCAAGCTGGCGGGTCTCGCCGACGTCGGGGCGGCGCAGTCGGGTCAGGCTCAAGCAGGTCAGGCACAGTCACGTCAGGCACAGTCGGGACAGGCACTGCCGGCGACACCGGCCGCGGCCCCGCGGTCCGCGCAGCAGCCTGCTGAGACGAACTCCGCCGCGACGAAGCCCAAGACGCCGGCGCTCGCCTTCGAGCCCCCGCCGCGGCCTGCCAACCTCACCTACTCGGCCTCGGCGAAGGACGGGTCCAGCGGGCGGGCGGTCACCGGTGACGGTGCCGCCAAGGGCTCGGGTGCGGCCCCGGGTTCGGGTCAGGGCGCGGCAGCCGCGGCTGCCGCGACGGGCCAGAACCGCGCGGCCCGCCGGGCGGCGCAGAAGAAGCAGGGCAAGAACCGCTGACAGCCGGCAGAATCTCTGCTCCCGTTGCTGCAACTCGAACGCTACCCAATTTGAAGGTGGCCATTGATTGAAGATTCAACCAATGCTACTGTGGGTTCCATGCAGTTCGGAGTATTCAGCGTCGGAGACGTGACCACAGACCCCACC
>JBNJCY010000078.1:0-8195 GCA_051744325.1 Actinomycetota bacterium | reverse complement strand
GGCTACTTGATTCCGGTGCTGGAGATACCTTGGATGAAACTCCGTTGGAAGACGAGGAAGACGAGCATCACCGGTAGCACGACGACGGTGGCTCCCGCCATCAGCAGGCCGTACTCCGTCTGGTTCTGTCCAGTCGAGAACAGCGCGAGCGCGACCGGCAGTGTGTAGGTGTCGTTCGTCTGGGCGACGACCAGGGGCCACAGGAAGTTGTTCCAGCTGGCGAGGAAGGTGAGAATCCCCAGTGTCGCGAGGGCTGGACCCAGGAGGGGTAGGATCACCCGGGCGAAGATCCTGAACTCGCCCGCCCCGTCGATGCGGGCCGCCTCGACCAGGTCGAGAGGCAGGCCCAGGACGAACTGGCGCATCAGGAAGACGCCGAACGGGGCGACCAGGAAGGGGAGGAACAGCCCCGGCAGGGTGTTGACCAGCCCCATGTTCGCCACGAGGACGAAGAGGGGGACGAAGGTGACGACGCCGGGGATCATGAGGGTCGCGAGGATGAGACCGAAGATGGTCCTCTTCCCACGGAAGCGGAGCATCGCCAAGGAATAGCCGACCATGGAGCAGAAGAGCAGGTTAGCCGCCGTCACCACTGCCGCGACCACGGTGGAGTTGAAGAAGTAGGTGCCGAAGGACAACCGGCTGAAGAGCTGCCGGAAGTTGTCCAGGGTCGGGCTCTCCGGCAACCAGGTCGGAGGGACCTGCCGGAGCTCGGAACTGGTCTTGAAGCTGCCGAGGACCATCCACGCGAACGGTGTGATGACCGCGAGAAGGGCGACGGTGAGCAGCAGGTAGAGCCACCACCGCTTGCGAAGGCTGCTCTCGTTGCTCATGTCAGCCCTCCCTCTCCGACAGGAAGCGGAACTGGATGAATGTGACGATCGCGATGACGACGAAGATGAGGTAGCTGAGCGCCGCGGCAAACCCGTAGTTGCCGAAGCTGAACTGCTCGTAGGTGTACATCGACGCCGAGATCGTGGCGTCGAGCGGACCGCCCTGGGTCATGACGAAGGGCTCCTCGAAGAACTGCAGGTAGCCGATGGCAGTGGTGACCGAGACGAAGAGGATGGTCGGCTTGAGCAGCGGCACGGTCACGTTGCGGAAGCGTTGCCAGGCATTGGCGCCGTCGAGGGCCGCCGCCTCGTGAAGCGACTGGGGCACCGACTGGAGGCCGGCGAGGAAGATGATCATCGCCGTTCCGAAGTTGCGCCAGACGGCCATCGCGATCAGCGAGGGCATCGCCCAGGTCGTGGAGCCGAGCCAGTGCGGTCCGTCGATCCCGACCCAGCCGAGCACGGTGTTGACCAGGCCGCTGTCCGGGTGGAGCAGGAAGCGCCAGACCACGGCCACCGCGACGATGGAGGTGATGACCGGCGTGTAGAAGCCCAGCCGGAAGACGCCTCGGAAGCGGGTGATGCCGGTGTTGAGGGCCACCGCTGCAGCCAGTGCCACCGCGAGCGTGAGCGGGACGCCGACGATGACGAAGTAGGCGGTGTTGAGGGCGGCCTGTTGGAAGACGGCATCGCCGAACGCCCTCAGGTACTGGTCGAAGCCGACGAAGTCGACGGAGAACGGGGTCCGTAGGTCACGGCTGCGCATGTCGGTGAACGAGAAGAACACCGACTGGATCACCGGCCAGGCGGTGAAGACGAGGAACAGCAGCAGGAACGGGAGGGTCAGCATCCACCCGGCCCGTTCCTCCCGCGCCCCACCGGGGCGGGAGGACGGGCGAGGTGGCTGTGTGACGACCTGACGCTGTGACGGTGGTGCCGTGGTCGGGGCGGACATACTACTGCCCGGTGCCGATCGACTCAGCCTTCGCCTGGGCCGCCTCCATGGCCTCCTGGGCCGATAGCCCCTCCTTGGCAACCTTCTCGATCTCACCGTCGAAGGTCTCTGCCACCTGCTCCCAGCTGGGGAACGACGGCGGAGCCTGGGCGGTGAGCAGCTGCTCACCGAACTTGGCCAGCTTGGTATCGGCGGTCAGTGCGTCGTCGTCCCACGCGGCCTTGACGGACGGAAGGGCGCTGGTCATGTCGTACCACTTCACCTGGGTCTCAGCCTGGGTGAGCCAGTCGACCAGGGTCCATGCGGCGTCGCGACTGTCGGTGTTCGTGAAGACGGCGAGGTTCGCCCCGCCGATGAAGGAGCTGGACTCGCCGCCCTCACCCGCGGGGATGGGGGCCACGTCGTACAGGTCGGCGAAGCCGTCCTGGCCCTCGTTCTCGGCGAAGTCCTCGACAATGCTCATCATCCACGGGCCGGAGATGAACATCGGCACATTGCCACTGGTGAAGTCGGCCTCGGTCTGGCCTTCGGGCGGACTGGGGTTCGCGATCCCGTCAGCGAAGAAGCTGCCGTAGTAGTCGACCGCCTCGACCATCTCGGGCGTGGTGAAGGTGTAGCCGTCCTCCGAGGCGACCTGGGCGCCCCTCGACCATGCGAAGGGCAGCACGGTCTGCCAGGAACCCGTCTGGCCGGGCTGCAGGCTGATGCCGTACTCGGCACCACCCTGATCCTGCAAGGCGGCCGCCATCTCCTTGAAGCCCGCCTGGTCGGCGGGAACCTCCTCGAATCCCGCCTCCTGGAGGACGTCGGTGCGGTAGTACACCATGCGGGTCTCCACGTACCACGGCACGCCGTAGGAGGTCCCGTCGACGACGGTGGTGTCATAGGCCCCCTCGAAGAACTTGGACGAGTCGATGAAACCTGGGGCCGGGTCGAGTGCGTCCATCCCGGAGAACTCGCCCATCCAGGTCGTGCCCACCATGGCGACGTCCGGAGTCGTTCCCGCCGTGATCGAGTTGACGAACTTGTCGTGTGCCGAGCCCCACGGCACCGGGGTCACGTTGACGGTTATGTCCGGGTACTGCTCCTCGAATTCCGCGACGAGGCCGGGTAGGGCTTCGCCCTCCGCCCCCATTGCCCAGACATCCAGCTCACCCGAGACGTCCTCGGTGGCAATGGCCTCGCCGGTGTCCGGCGCGGCGTCTCCTCCATTGGTGCCGTCGCCCTCGTCACGACCGCAACCCGTGAGGGCAAGCGCCGCGCTGGCAGTGAAGGCAACGAGTATGTGACTGCGTCGCATCAGGGAGTTCCTCTCTTCTTGAGGTCGTTACCCGCTGCGTAGGTCAAAGGGAGTCCCCTTGCCTGAGCACGCCGTCGAGCCCCGACCGTCCTGTAGCGCTCAGTAAGCGCTTACAATGTGATGCACACCATACCCGCGGGTCTGGAGGCGCACAAGTGGAGAGCGGAGATCGCTGCTTGATCGTTACCTGTCAGGCGCAGCCGCAGGAGTGGCGAAGTACGACTCGGGTGGGCAGCCAGCGTTCACGTCCCGGGGAGCTGGGATCCTCCAGGACCTCGCCGAGGCGCTCGGCGACAAGTCGGCCGAGCGCCCGCACGGACTGTCGTACGGTGGTGAGACCCACGTACTTCGCAGCCGGTTGGTCGTCCCAGCCGGTGACCGCCACGCTGCCGGGAACGTCGATTCCCGCGTCCTTGAGGCCGGACATGACGGACAGTGCCAGCTCGTCGTTGGCACACAACAGTCCGTCGGCGGACAGGTCGCCGGCAGCGAAGGTGCGGGCGACGACCTGTCCCTCCTCCTCGCAGAGCCGCGCAGTCACCGGCGGAGCTGCCTCCAGGTCGTGCGCGATGTGGGCGTCGACGAATCCCTCGTAACGGCGCTGGACGTCTGGTGCGCCGTCGGGCGATCCGACGAATCGCAGGTTGCGGCGTCCGTGGTCGACAAGCAGGTGCTCGGTCAGCGTGCGCGCACTCGTTCTGCTCTCGATACCGTAGGTCTCGATCCCGTCGACCTCGACTCCCGCGAACTGGATGACCGGCAGCTTGTGGCTCAGCGCGGTCACCGTCGAGGCAGCGACGCAGGATCCTCCCATGATCGCCATGGCGTCGACCCGCCCGGCCAGCCGGCGAACCGCCAGGTCAGATCGCGGCTTGTCGCGGGTCAGCTGCACGTAGACACCAGCGCCGCGCTCGGCCGCCGCAGACTCGAAGCCACTGAGGATGTCGGCATAGTAGGGTCCGCTGAGTTCGGGCACGACCAGGCCGTAGGCCTCGTGACTGCGGAAGGCGAGGGAACGTGCGGCGCCGTGCTGCACGTAGTTGAGTTCGTCGATCGCTGCCATCACGCGGTCGCGGGTACGCTCGGCGACCTTGTCCGGACTGCTCAGCACGCGGGAGACCGTGGCAATGGACACCCCGGCTTGTGCCGCGACTGAGTAGATCGTGGCGTGCCTGGGTCTGCCTTTGCGCGGGGGAATGGTCATCACACCTGCTTCTGGTTCAGCGGAGTGGGGGGAATGTTCACCGAATGCTAGCCGTTGCACACTCGGCGGTAAGCGCTTACAGTACCGGAATGACGGATGAAAACGCCGAAGCTCTGCTCGATGACGGCAGGGTCCGGTTGCGGGTCACGTCCACGGGTGCTCCGAACGCCATCACTGCGCACGAGCGGTCATTGCTCCTCTACCCGGCGACCGAGCTGGAGGATGGTCTGGCAGGGCTGTGGTTCCGGGTGCGCTCGGAGGACGGTCACGTGCCGCACGCGCTCGTCGGCACCGCATCCGGGGCGACGACTTGCAGGTCGACCTCGGCCGGCAGCGACAGGGGCGCAACCGCAATCATCCGTGACGGCAGAACGGCCGGATTGCGGTGGAGTTGGTCGCTCACGCTCCTCGAGCAGCAGGTCGGCTGGTCCTGGGAGGTCGTCGTCACGAACGACCGTCTCCAGCCCGTCGAGGTCGACCTCGTCCACGCGCAGGACATCGCACTTTCTAGAGCCGAGGTCCTGGACGCCAACACCCTCTATCCCAGCCAATACCTCGACCTGTCGCCGGTGGACCTCGGCTCCCGGGGCACGGCAGTCGCCGTGCGGCAGAACATGCCCGGCCCCACCGCCCCGTGGGCCCTTGTCGGTTGCCACACCTCGGCTTCACGCTGGGCGACCGACCTGCTGCAGCTCACCGGACGTGGTCTTCCCGAAGGAGCGCCGTGGCCCGGGCTCCGCGTCGAACTCCCCGCGCAACGGCTCCAGCACGAGCACGCCGCCGCCATCCTGCAGTCCGAACCTGTCACGTTGCAACCGGGCGAGAGCTGGCACAGTGGGTTCTTCGTCGTCGCACTGGCCGACCACCCCGAAGCCACCTCGGACGCCGACGCCGCCGTGGCCTCGGCCGTGGCGCTTCCGCCCGAGCCACTGAAGCATGGCGAGACCGCCGAGCAACTGGACATCCCCAGCCCGAGCCTCGTCGGGAGGGGCGTGGCGCACCTGCCCGTGCGGTCCCTCACCGACGCGGAGCTGGACGAGGTTGCTGGAACGGATCGGCGTCACGCCGAGTCCGTCGCCGGGCGGGTACTCAGTTGGTTCGACCGCGAGGGGGCGCACCTGGTGACCGCCGCCAAGCAGGCAGCGGTGCTCCGGCCCCACGGGCAGATCCTGCGACCGCTGGGCCGGTTGCTGCCCGGCGAGCACGACGTGACGACCACCGTGTGGATGGATGGAAGCTTCTGCTCCCACCTCACCTTCAGCCACGCCGCCGTGGGCCGAATCCTGTCCCTGCGTCCCAGTCCGCTGGGACTCGGCCGCGCGCATGGCCTCCGAATCGCTGTCGACCTCGGACACGGTTGGCAACTGCTTGGGACCCCCTCGCTCTGGCGCAGCGCGCTGGACTCCGCCACGTGGTGGTACGGCGTCGGCGAGCACCTGCTGCGGGTCCACGCCGGGGCGCCCACCGTGGACGGGCGTTGCGATGTCTCAGTGGAGACACTCTCCGGGATGCCGGTGCCCGTGTTGGTGATGCTCGGCCTCGACTGGAGCGGAGCGGGCGGCGAGACGGGAGAGGTGGGGGTGATCGATGGCGGGATCGCGATCCGAGCCCCGCAAGGAGCCCTGCCGGGGGCGCCGGACGACGTGCAGCTCGAGGTCCTGGTGCGAGGGTGTGAGTTGGAGGCGGTTGCCGATGATTCTCCGCTGTTCGCCGACGGCCGGAGCAGGGGGGAGCCGGTTGTGACCCTTCGACTCGGCGCTTCCCGGTCCTGGTCGCTCCATCTGACGCCGGTGACTACGGCCCGGCCTGCAGTGGTCCGTCCAGTGGTCCGTCATGCAGACCGCGATTGGCCCGCTGTCCGAGGCCGCGTGCGGGTCTCCGCGGACGCTCCTGGCACTGCCGGGGATCGGTTGGCGCGCATCGACACGATTGCCGACTGGTACGCCCACGACGCAATCGTCCACTTCCTCTCTCCTCGCGGCCTGGAACAGCACACGGGAGGCGCATGGGGCACCCGTGACGTCTGCCAGGGACCTGTCGGCCTGCTGCGGTCGTGGGCCGCGCACGAGGAGTGGCGTCACCTGCTCCTGCTGATCTTCCGCGGGCAGCACGAGCGGGGCGACTGGCCGCAAGCCTTCGAATTCCTGCCTGACCATCGCGTCGACCGCGTCGACGACGCACATGGAGATGTCGTCTACTGGCCGCTGCTGGCGCTCGGGCAGTACCTGGTCGCCACCGGCGATCTCACTGTCCTCGACGAGGAGGTTGTCTTCACCGGCGACGGAGCGCCGGGCGCGTCCGCCCCCGTCCTGGAGCACGTGCGCCGCGCGCTCGACGCGATCGAACGCACCTTCGTGACCGGCCATTCGCTGCCCGCCTATGGCCACGGTGACTGGAACGACTCGTTGCAGCCCGCGGACCCCGAACTCGCCCGGAACATGGTGTCGACCTGGACCGTGATTCTGCAGTCTGAGGCCCTGCGCAGTCTCGGTGAAGGGACGGCTGTGGGTCATCCGGACCTCGCCGAGCGTGCGACCGGGCTGGCCGAGGCCGGAGTGCGCGACCTGCGCTCTCACCTGCTCGTCGACGGCGTGCTGAGCGGCTACGGCGTCGTGGAGGAAAACGGCTTCGTCCCCCTGATCCACCCGCGTGACCAGCACACAGGCCTGCACTACTCGTTGTTGCCGATGATCCATGCGGTGGCCGGCGATCTGCTGACCGACGACGAGGTCCGGGACCATCTTGCGCTCATCGCCGAGCACCTCACGGGGCCGGACGGGGCACGGCTCTTCGACCGGCCGGTCCCCTACCGCGGTGGACCCACGAAGATCTTCCTGCGTGCGGAGGCGAGCACCTTCTTCGGTCGCGAGATCGGCATGATGTACGTCCACGCCCACCTCCGATTCGCCGAGGCACTGGCCCGGGTCGGTGACGGACCCGGGCTGCTGCGGGCGCTGGCCCAAGCCGTTCCGATCGGGATCGAGGAGGTCGTGCCGAGCGCGGCCCCAAGGCAGGCCAACACGTACTCGTCGTCATCGGACGCGGCCTTCTCCGACCGCTACGAGGCATCCCGCGAGTACGAGCGGGTGCTCTCCGGCGAGGTCCCCCTCGAAGCCGGGTGGAGGGTCTACTCCAGCGGACCGGGGCTCTTCCTGGAGGTGCTGACTCAGAGAATGCTCGGCGTGCGACATGCCGGGCAGGACCTCCTGATCGACCCCGTTCTGGACCCGTCACTTGGAACCGTGACCGCGACCCTGCCGACGGCTACGGGCCGCCTTCGCCTGCAGATCGACTGTGGATCCAAGGGATTCGGGCCGGTCTCGGTGTCCGTGGATGGCCACGAGTTGCGGGTGCGGCAGGTGGACAACCCCTATCGAAGCGGCGGCGTCGCCGTCCCACTGTCCGATGTCGCGCCCGCGATCGAGCGTGGCGAGGTCGTGGTGGTCCAGCTCGGCTGAGGTGTCTGCGGGACCCGGCTGTGGGGTCTTGGCCAGGCGGCCGAGCAGCTGCCGGGGGGTCCCGCAGCGCCGCCGATTCGCTGCGGTCGATAGCAGTTGCTCCCTATTTACGTCAAGTGGGCCGGGTCACAAATCCAGCGCAGAAGAGCGTCCGTTGAGCGAGGACTTCCTTTACCCTCCTTGCCTAAAGGGAGTATCACTGGGACGTTAGTCCCCTGTTGATGGGCGCCCGCCACGGGCCTCCACGCGGTGAGAGTACTGGAGTGCCGTGGACGCGAGACGATCGAGGGGGCTGCTACGGCGGCCGCTCATCGCCGTCGTGTTGGCGAGCCTGGTGGTTCCGTTCAGCGCCGGGGCAGCCACGGCTGCTCCTCCTGCCGCCGCGGCGGTCCCGGAGGCCGCCGATACCCCCACCTCGCTCGAACTGACCGAGGTGTTCCTGCAG
>JBNJCY010000077.1:0-8255 GCA_051744325.1 Actinomycetota bacterium | reverse complement strand
AACGCACGCCTCAGCGCCGGGAGCGTCGCCCCGGCGTCGCCCTCCTCCCGCTACGTGCTCCCGCAGTTCGAGGAGCGCACCGCCTACGGCTTCAAGCGCCAGGACCCGTACACCAAGCTCTTCGAGGATCGCATCATCTTCCTCGGCGTTCAGGTGGACGATGCTTCGGCGGATGACGTCATGGCCCAGTTGCTCGTGCTGGAGTCGCAGGATCCGGACGGCCTGATCACCATGTACATCAACTCGCCAGGTGGCTCCTTCACCGCGCTCACGGCGATCTACGACACGATGCAGTACATCAAGCCGCAGATCCAGACCGTGTGCCTCGGCCAGGCCGCCTCCGCCGCGGCCGTCCTGCTCGCCGCGGGTTCGCCGGGAAAGCGGCTCGCGCTCCCGAATGCGCGGGTGCTCATCCACCAGCCGGCCCTGGAGGGCGGCGGGTACGCGCAGGCCTCCGACATCGAGATCCAGGCGAATGAGATGATCCGCATGCGCGAGTGGCTGGAGGACACCCTT
This sequence comes from Actinomycetota bacterium, assembly GCA_051744325.1. Taxonomy (GTDB): domain Bacteria; phylum Actinomycetota; class Actinomycetes; order Actinomycetales; family Actinomycetaceae; genus UBA1383. The sequence goes on along the minus strand of JBNJCY010000077.1, from coordinate 7,739 downwards.
GCCTCCCACTCCGGGCAGCCGGTGGAGAAGGTGCGCAACGACATCGAGCGCGACAAGATCCTCACCGCCGCGCAGGCGAAGGAGTACGGGCTCGTGGACCAGGTGCTCGCGTCCCGCAAGGCCGCTGTCCTGACGAAGAACTGACCACACGGGTTGCGCGCCACGCCGGAGGCAATACGTTTGTGATTGCCCGGCGCGGCGCGCATGCTTGTGTCCGAGGCCACGAAAACGTCAGGACACCGCCCCTGCAATGGTGTTCGATGGAGACGGCAACCGGATGAGGAGGTGGCGTGCGAGCCGACGGCGCGGAACTGTTGAAGTGCTCCTTCTGCTCCAAGAGCCAGAAGCAGGTGCGAAAGCTCATCGGTGGGCCCGGGGTCTACATCTGCGATGAGTGCATCGAACTCTGCAACGAGATCATCGAGGAGGAGCTGAATCAGGGAACCGAGTCCCCGGGACTGGGCAAGCTCCCCAAGCCTCAGGAGATCTTCGACTTCCTCGAGCAGTACGTGATCGGCCAGGACCGGGCCAAGCGGTCGCTCGCCGTCGCGGTCTACAACCACTACAAGCGGATCCAGTTCCGGTCCGGCAAGGACGACGACGGCGTCGAGCTCCAGAAGTCCAACATCCTTCTCATCGGCCCGACCGGTACCGGTAAGACCTACCTCGCGCAGACCCTCGCCAAGCTCCTCAACGTCCCGTTCGCCATCGCGGACGCCACTGCCCTCACTGAGGCCGGCTACGTGGGCGAGGACGTGGAGAACATCCTGCTGAAGCTGATCCAGGCCGCGGACTTCGACACCAAGCGCGCCGAGCAGGGGATCATCTACATCGACGAGATCGACAAGATCGCCCGCAAGTCGGAGAACCCCTCGATCACCCGGGACGTCTCGGGCGAGGGCGTCCAGCAGGCCCTCCTGAAGATCATCGAGGGCACCCAGGCCTCCGTCCCGCCGCAGGGAGGTCGGAAGCACCCCCACCAGGAGTTCCTGCAGATCGACACCACGAACGTGCTGTTCATCGTGGCAGGTGCCTTCGCGGGACTGGAGGACATCATCACCTCCCGTGTCGGCCGGCGGGGGATCGGTTTCGGTGCCCCCCTGCACGAGAAGAACGACGATGCCGACATCTTCGCCGAGGTGCGGCCCGAGGACCTGCACAAATTCGGGCTCATCCCCGAGTTCGTGGGCCGCCTCCCGGTGGTCGCCACCGTCACGCAACTCGACCGGCAGGCCCTCGTGCGGATTCTCCTGGAGCCGCGCAATGCGCTCGTGCGCCAGTACCAGCGCATCCTGGAGATGGACGGCGTCGAGCTTGAGCTCACCCCTGATGCGATCGAGGCGGTCGCCGCAGCGGCGCTCGACAGGGGCACCGGTGCCCGCGGGTTGCGCTCGATCCTCGAGGACGTGCTCCGTGAGGTCATGTTCGAGATCCCCTCGCGGAGCGACGTGGCGAAGGTCGTGATCACCGACGACGTCATCGCGGGCGCCGCTGAACCCACGGTCATCACCCACCGGCAACGACGCGTGGCCCGGGAGAAGTCCGCCTGATGGGGGCACACGGCAGCCCCGAAGGCCCCGAGATCCCCGGGGAGCTTCGCGACTACCGGCGGACCATCGACAACATCGATGCCGCGCTGGTTCACCTCCTCGCCGAACGCTTCCGGTGCACCCAGAAGGTCGGCGAACTCAAGGCACGCCTGGATCTGCCCCCAGCGGATCCGGAGCGGGAGCAGCGGCAGGTGGCCAGGCTGCGGCTCCTGGCCGACGAGTCGGGACTCGATCCCGTCTTCGCCGAGAAGTTCCTCGCCTTCATCGTGGCCGAGGTCATCCACCATCACGAGCGGATCGCCAGGGACTCCTCCGGGTAGGAGGCCTCAGGCCTCCCCGTACAGCTCCGCGACCTCCCGTGCGAACCTCTCGACCGCAGGGCCCCGCTTGATCTTGAGTGACGGCGTCAGCAGCCCATTGGTCTCGGTGAACTCCTCGGTCAGGACGGTGAACTTCCGGATCGACTCGGCACGCGAGACAGCATCGTTGGCACGCGTCACGGCCCGGTCGATCGCGGCGAGGACACGCTCGTCCGTGGCGGCCTGTTCCACGGTCATCGCGGGCAGGCCGTGGTTGGCGAGCCACCCGGGGAGCATCTCCGGGTCGAGGGTGACGAGCGCCCCGATGAACGGCTTGCCGTCACCGACGACGAGCACCTGGGAGATGATCGGGTGGCCGCGGAGCCGGTCCTCCAGCAGGGCCGGTGCCACATTCTTCCCGCCGGCCGTGACGATGATCTCCTTGGCCCGCCCGGTGATCCGGAGGTAGCCGTCCTCGTCCAGGGAGCCGAGGTCACCGGTCGCGAACCAGCCGCCCTCGTCCAGGGCGGCGGCCGTCTCCTCCGGGTTGTTCCAGTAACCGTGGAAGACGTGTTCTCCCTTGACGTGGATCTGCCCGTCGTCGTCGATCCGGATCGAGGTCTGCGGGAAGGCGACGCCCACGGTGCCGATCTTGGTGCGGTCCGGCAGGTTGCAGCTCAGGGGCGCGGTCGTCTCCGTGAGACCGTAGCCCTCGAGGATGTTCACGCCCATGCCACGGTAGAAGTGGCCGAGGCGTTCGCCGAGCGGGGCGCCGCCGGAGACGGCGTACTCGAGCCTGCCGCCGAGCAGGTGGGAGACCTTCTTCAGGACGAGCCTGTCCGCGAACTGGTGCTGTGCCTTCAGCCCGGCAGAGGGCCCGCCGGGCTGCTCCAGGGCCCGAGAGTGGGCGATCGCGGTCTTCGCGGCCCACCGGAACATCTTCAGCTTGGCGCCGTGGCCCGCCTTGGCGTCCGCGGAGTTGTAGATCTTCTCGAACACCCGCGGGACCGCGAGCAGGTACGTGGGCTTGAAGGTGCCGACGTCCGCGATCAGATTCTTCACGTCCGGAGAGTGGGCGAGCACCGTGTTCGTGGCCACGGCGAGGACCCCGATGAAGCGGGCGAAGACGTGGGCCAGCGGCATGAAGAGGAGCGTGCGCGAGTACGGCTTGTCCACGACGTCGGAGAAGCCGATCCGCCCGGACTTGGCGAGGAAGACGAAGTTGCGGTGCCACAGCACCACGGCCTTGGGACGTCCCGTGGTCCCGGACGTGTAGATGATGGTCGCGACGTCGTCGCCCCTGGTCGCCCGGCAGCGCTGCTCGACGACGTCGTCGTCCACGGACTGGCCGCGGACGTTAAGCTCGGGGATCGCGCCGTCGTCGATGACCAACGCCTCCCGCAGGTGCGGCGCCCGGTCGCCGAGCGCACGCGCCATCTCCGCCTGGGACTGGTTCTCGGCGAACAGGAGGCTCACGCCGGCGTCGCCCACGATCCACTCCATCTGGTCCTGGGAGGACGTCTCGTAGATGGGCACGGGGATCGCGCCCACCCACCAGGCGGCGAAGTCGAGGAGCGTCCACTCGTAGCGGGTCCGGCTCATGATGCCGACCCGGTCGCCGGGCTCGACGCCCGAGGCGACGAGGCCCTTCGCCGCCTGCCGGACCTCCGTCACGAACTGGTCCACGGTGACCGGGAGCCACTGCGAACCCAGCGAGGTCTTGCGTTCCCACTGGACCTTGGCGGGATTCGCCTCCCACTTCTCCCGGAGCAGTCCGGCGAGGGACATGTCCGGGTCGTAGCTGACAGGGGTCGGGTTGGTGGCCTCACGCATCACAGCACCTCGAACTCGTGGGTGACCACCTGTGGGTCCAGGGTGTCGCCCTCCTCCATGATCTCCAGGGTGCCGGACACGCGTCCGGCAGCCCGCAGGTCGGCCAGTGCCAGGTCGAGGACAGCCGCCCACCCGGTCGGGACCGCGAGGGTCACCTGCGCGAACGGGGTGCGTTGCGAGACCCGGGCCTCGGACTTGACCTTGCGCAGCGCGCCGAGCGCGCGGCCGGTGAACGGAATGACGTCCGGGTGGGCGTCCCCGCCGATCGCCGTGAGGCCCGCGGCCTCGGGCCAGGGCGCGGTGTGCACCGAGCCCTCCCGCCACCAGGACCAGACCTCCTCGGTGGCGAAGGGCAGCACCGGCGCGAACAGGCGGAGGAACGTGTCCACTGCGATCACGAGGGCCACCCGTGCGGAGGCGGCGTCGGTCTCGGCGTAGGCGCCCTCGCTGTTGTAGGCGCGGTCCTTGACCAGCTCCAGGTAGTCGTCGCAGAAGGTCCAGAAGAACGTCTCGGTGACCTCCAGGGCGCGGGTGTGGTCGTAGCGCTCGAACGCGTCGGTGGCGGTCCGGACCACGGTTGCCAGGTCCGCCAGCATGGCGCGGTCGATCGGGACGACGACGGCGGCCGGGTCCACCGCGATGTCGCCACGGGACATGGTCAACGCGAACTTCGAGGCGTTCAGGACCTTGATGGCGAGGCGGCGGCCGATCTTCATCTGCCCCTCCTCGAACGCCGCGTCGGTGCCGAGGCGAGCAGATGCCGCCCAGTAGCGCACGCCGTCGGACCCGTGCTTGAGGAGGAGGTCCATGGGGGTGACCACGTTGCCCTTCGACTTGGACATCTTCTTGCGGTCCGGGTCGAGGATCCACCCGGAGATCGCGGCGTCGGACCAGGGGAGCGCGTCGAACTCGAGCTCGGCGCGCACCACCGTGGAGAACAGCCAGGTGCGGATGATGTCCTGCCCCTGCGGGCGCAGGTCCATGGGGTAGACCCTGCCGAACAGGTCGTCGTCGTGCAGCCAGCCGCCGGCGATCTGGGGGGTGAGCGACGACGTCGCCCAGGTGTCCATGATGTCGACCTCGCCGACGAAGCCGCCCGGCTCACCGCGCTGCTCCTCGTCGTACCCGGCGGGTGCGTCGGTGGTGGGGTCGACTGGGAGGGTGTCCTCGTCCGGGGTGAGGACGCGGTCGAAGTCCACCTCACCGGACTCGTCCAGCGCGTACCAGAGCGGGAGCGGCACGCCGAAGAACCGCTGCCGGGAGATCAGCCAGTCCGAGTTGAGCCCGTTCACCCAGTTCTCGTAGCGCACCCGCATGAAGTCCGGGTGGAAGCGCAGCTCGCGACCGCGCGCCAGCAGCTTCTCGCGGAGGTCCACGCCGCCGTGGGTTCTGGCCGGCCGGCCACCGTTGCGGATGTACCACTGCCGGGAGGTGACGATCTCGAGCGGCTTGTCACCCTTCTCGAAGAAGTTGGCCTTGCGCATGGTGGGGGTGGGCTCGCCGGCGAGGTCACCGGCCTCGCGGAGTGCGCCGACGACGACCTCGCGGGAGGAGAAGGTGGTCCTCCCTGCCATCGCCTCGTACACGCCGCGACCGTCCTCGTCCGTGATCCACTCAGGGGTCTCAGGGAGAATGCGGCCGTCGCGGCCGAGCACGGACCGGGTGGGCAGGCCGAGCTCGCGCCACCACACGACGTCGGTGAGATCACCGAAGGTGCAGCACATCGCGATGCCCGCGCCCTTGTCCATCTCCGCCAGCGGGTGGGGGAGCACCGGCAGCTCCACGTTGAACAGCGGCGAGGCGACTGTGGTGCCGAACAGGTGATGGTAGCGCTCGTCGTCGGGGTGCGCGACCAGGGCGACACAGGCGGGCAGCAGCTCGGGACGGGTCGTCTCGATGGTGACCAAGCCGCCGTCCGGGCGGTGGAAGTTGACCGTGTGGTAGTGGCCCGGGTAGTCCCGCGCCTCAAGCTCGGCCTGGGCGACGGCGGTCTGGAACGTGACGTCCCACAGCCCGGGCGCGGCGGCGGCGTACGCCTGATCGGCGGCGAGGTTGCGGAGGAATGCCGCCTGGGCGATCTTCTGCGCGCGGGCGCCGATCGTCTGGTAGTGGTGCGACCAGTCCACCGAGAGTCCGAGGTGGCGCCACAGGGCCTCGAACTGGAGCTCGTCCTCGATCGTGAGGCGCTCGCACAGCTCGACGAAGTTCCGCCGCGAGATCGGCAGCTGGTCCGCGGCTCGCACGCTCTTGCCCTCCCCGCCCCGGTGCGGGGGCTCATACCCCTCCGCGTAGGGGAGGGACGGGTCGCAGCGCACCCCGTAGTAGTTCTGGACGCGCCGCTCGGTGGGCAGGCCATTGTCGTCCCAACCCATCGGGTAGAACACCTCCAGGCCACGCATGCGCTTGTAGCGGGCGATGATGTCGGTGTGGGTGTAGGAGAACACGTGCCCGACGTGCAGCGACCCGGAGACGGTGGGCGGGGGTGTGTCGATGGAGTAGACCTCGTCACGGGCCGTGGAGCGGTCGAAGGCGTAGGTGCGCTGCTGCTCCCAGATGTCATTCCAGCGGTCCTCGAGGCCGTCCGCGCTCACCCGGTCCGGTACCGCCGGTGCGCCGTGGGTCGCGGGCATGGTGGGCTGGCCGATCGAGGGGTTCGTCATGGGCACCATTGTTCCATGCAGCGGCCGGTGTGCTGCGGCACCGGTCAGCAGCGCCAAGGGGCGAGTTCAGACGTCCACAGGCCGCTGCGGGGACGCACCCCGGTCCACATCTCCACCGGGAGACTGCGGCGGAGGACGTCCACGAACCGGGGAGTGTCATTGACCGTCGCTGTGTCAAGGTGGATGACGCCGATGCCGGTGCGCCGGATCTCGTCGTCCCGTTGCTTCTCCTGCATGATGACGCCGACGGGCTGGTCACCGCGGTACTTGACCGTTCCGTCGAACTCGAGGCAGGTCTTGAAGGCCTCCCAGAAGAGGTCCAGATAGAAGAGATGGCCGTTTGTGCGCGCGAAGGCCCACTGTGACACGGGCGTCGGTAGGCCCAGTGCCAACGTCATCCACCGCACCACGCTCTCACCCGGCGATTCGCTCCACGCGGTTGCGTGCTTCAGGACGGCGCGCGCCTGGACCGAACCCCGGCGCCGACCTAGGGATTCCAGCCGTTCGAGCAACGCCACTCGCAGTGCGTCGGCGCGCGCCTCGGAACCTGTGCGATCGCGGCGGTCGGGGGCCACAAAGTGCCTGAAGATCCCGTCCACCGTTACGAGCGCATCCCGTGGGTGCCATTGAAGTGCGACATCCACTGCCAGGCGTTCGAGTGTGAGGGTCGGTAGCCCTGCCTCAGTGGTGCGGTCCCCGAGATCGATCGCGTACGCGTGACGTCGGAGTATCTCACCGTTCTTCTTCCCGGTGGAGGATGACCGGTCCTTTCCCATGGAACATGGCAGGTCCACGCCTCGACGCCATCGGTTCTTTCCTGCCCAGATCTCCACAGTGGTCGGACTCTGCCAGATCGGCAGATCCCACAGCACAGCGGAGGAGGTCAAGCAGGCGAGGGTGTCCGGCTGCCTCTCGAGGGCGACCACGAGGCGGGCGAGGTGGATGATGCGAACCCGGAGCCAGGCCTCCCATCCGGGGTCCGGCTTCAAGTAGGTGCCTGTCCCGATGCGCTCGAGCCCATCGGTCGCCATGAGGGCACGAACCGCGTCATGGCCGAGGTCCCGCGTGAGGATGAGGCGATCGCGCGCCGTTTCGAGCTTGTCCACGGGTTGATTGAAGTGTTCGGCCGCCCCTGACGTCACAGACCTTGCCGCGACCTGTGGACTGCTGGACACATCGCGAGCTGTGGACAGGCGGAGTGGCTTCCTGCTGAGGGGGAGGTTCTGCGGTGGGGGCGCGGTGGCGGGGGTGCGGTCCTGTGGTGAGGGGGAGGTTCTGCGGTGAGGGTGCGGTGGTCTGGGTGCGGTCCTGCGCTGAGGGGGAGGGTTTGCGGTGGGGGTGCGGTGTCTGAAGCGCGCATTGACCGGCAAACCTCCCCGTCACCGGGAACCCGCACC
>JBNJCY010000076.1:0-8268 GCA_051744325.1 Actinomycetota bacterium | reverse complement strand
CACGACCTGCCCTGGGACGCGAAAAGGGACCCCTTCCGGGATCCCCCTCCTGGTGCCGCCGATCAGTCCTCGACGAGCAGGCCCTTCTGGTACGCCCTGGCGAGCCGACGGGGCACCTGGATCACGCGGCCGCGGACGCGGACGTTGACGAGTTCGGGGAGCTCGGCCTTCCACTGGGACCGGCGCGAGCGGGTGTTACTGCGGGACATTCGGCGCTTGGGAACCGCCACGGTCCGCTCCTTTCGATGGGGTCTTGAGCCAACATTCCACGATGCCACCCCGCCACCCAGGAGGGCCAGCCATGACCGGGACCCGGAGGTGTGAGATTTCGCCAAGTGGAGCTGGCAACCGCACGATCCTACCGTGCCGGACGCCCCCCGGCGAAATACTGGGACGAATGTGGCTCCCCACCGGATACGTCGCCCGCACCGAGTTCGAAGTGAGGAGGTCGCGGTTCGTCACCCTGCTCGCTCGCACCGACGGTGAGGAGGCCGCACGCCTCGCCATCGCCGAGGAGCGCCGGCGGTTCCCCGACGCGCGGCACCACTGCACCGCCTTCATCGTGGACGTTCCGGGCGCGCTCGCCGTCGAGCGGTCCTCCGACGACGGCGAACCCGCCGGCACCGCCGGCATGCCGATGCTCGACGTGCTGCGCGGCAGCGGGCTGACCAATGCCACCGCTGTCGTGACCAGGTGGTTCGGGGGGATCAGGCTGGGAACCGGCGGGCTCGTGCGGGCCTACTCGCGTTCGGTCGCCAGCGCGCTCGCCGTGGCTCCCCGCGTCCGCCCGGTCACGCGCACCCTGACCACGCTCGCCCTCGACCACGCCGACGCCGGCCGGGTACGCAGCGAGCTCGAGTCGCGCGGCGTGGTCGTCGTGCAGGTGGACTACGGCGCCCGTGCCACCTTCACCCTCACGCACGCCGACGGCGCCGCCCTCGCCGCCGTCGTCGCCGCGGCCACCCACGGTGCCGGCGTGCTGGAGCCGGCGGGGGTGTGTGTGGTTGAGGAGCCCGTCCACGGCACGGACACCCCCTCGTGACCGCGGTCACCGGCGTGCATTATGGTTGCACGCAACCGGCCAAGGAGACGCGATGGACATCACCGCCCTCGTTCCGGAGTGCTGCGCGATCTGCTGTCGGTAGGATGCCCGGCCCAAGCCGCGCGACCATCACGCGTGCCGGGTGTCCTGCCCCCTCCCACAACCGGAACAGCAGAGACAGGAACAACCATGATCTTCGACGACGTCACCGCCCTCGTGGGCAACACTCCTCTCGTCCGCCTGAACCGCATCACCGACGGGGCGCAGGCCACCGTGGCGGCCAAGCTGGAGTTCTACAACCCGGCCAACTCCGTGAAGGACCGCATCGGGGTGTCCATCGTGGACGCCGCGGAGGCCTCCGGTGAACTCCAGCCCGGCGGCACGATCGTCGAGGCGACGTCCGGGAACACCGGCATCGCGCTCGCGATGGTGGGCGCTGCCCGCGGCTATCCCGTGGTGATCGCGATGCCCGAATCCGCGTCGAGGGAGCGGCGCGCGCTGCTCCGGGCATTCGGCGCCGAACTGGTCCTGACGCCGGCGGCGGAGGGCATGCGGGGCGCGGTCGCCCGGGCTGAGGAGATCGCCGCCGAGCGTGGCGGGATCCTCGCGCGCCAGTTCGCCAATGCCGCGAACCCCGAGATCCACCGGCGCACCACGGCGGAGGAGATCTGGCGGGACACCGACGGCGCCGTGGACATCCTCGTCGCCGGGATCGGCACCGGCGGGACCATCACCGGTGTCGGCCAGGTCCTGAAGGAGCGGAAGCCGGACGTCCAGGTGGTCGCGGTCGAACCCGCCGAGTCCCCCATCCTGAGCGGCGGCGCCCCCGGACCGCACAAGATCCAGGGCATCGGCGCCAACTTCATCCCCGAGATCCTCGACACCGCGGTCTACGACGAGGTCATCGACGTGGACGCCCAGGCCTCCGTGGCGTGGGCGCGTCGCGCGGCCCGCGAGGAGGGCCTGCTCGTGGGCCTGTCCTCAGGGGCGGCGCTCGCCGCCGCCGTCCAGGTGGCCCAGCGGCCCGAGAACGCCGGCAAGCTCGTGGTCGTGATCATCCCCTCCTTCGGGGAGCGGTACCTCTCCACCGTCCTCTTCGAGGGCCTCCTCGACTGACAGATGTCCTCCTGCGCCCACGGGGAGTCCACCCCGCACCGTCACGTCGACGTCGCCACCTCGGTGGCGACGTCGGCGCGGCGGTCCTCCGCCTTCGCCTCGGCAACCCTCGTGCTCGCCGCGATCCTCGTGGCCGCGGCGGTGGCAGCGGCCGGGACGGCCGGCTGGTGGGCGGGTGCGGCTGGCGCCGCCGGGTGGGCCACCGCGACGCTCGCAGGGTCCGCGGCGCTCGTGCTGGCGTCCGGGTCGGCCGGCCGCGCTCTCGTGGCCGGCGCCGTCGTCAGCGCCCTCGTCTCCGTTGCCGCGGCGTCCTGGGTCGCGTCCTCCGGCGGGCCCGCGCTCTGGGCCGCCGCCGGGTGGGCCCTGGCCGGTGCGCTGTCCCAGTTCGGCCAGTCGGTCCTCTGGCGGCGGACCCTGCACGAGTCGGGACAGGCGGGCGAGTTCGCACGCGATCAGGCAGTGCGCGCCTCGGACCGCCCCTGGCTGGCCCGCCTGGCGTGGTGGGCGGTGCCCACGGCCGCGTTCGGCCTCTGGGTGTGGGTACTGGGCGTCCTCCCGCTCGGAGCCCTGGTGCTCGCGCCGGCGGCCGTCGTCCTGCAACTCCTGCTTACGCGCCGCAACCTCGCGGGGGCGCGCTGACGGTGCCCTCGGTGCCGCTGGCCCGGAGTCGCGCCTGCGGTGGCCCGTGCGCGCGTGTGGCCTGAATTCGGTTAGCTTTGAGCCATGACCGACGCACCCCGTCCCCAGGACGACCTCTTCCGCCACGTCAACGGCGCGTGGCTCGCCACCCACGAGATCCCAGCGGACCGCGGGCGGGACGGTGCCTTCCACGCCCTCGTGGACGCCGCCGAGAAGGACGTCAGGGAGATCATCGAGGACTGCGCCGCCAACGAGGTGGAGGGAACGTACGCGCGCAGGATCGGGGACCTCTTCGCCTCCTTCATGGACACCGGCATGATCGAGGCAGCCGGCGTCACCCCCCTCGAGGCCGACCTCGTTCCCATCCGCAACGCGACCACCCGGGAGGACCTCGTGCGGGTCCTCGGCGAACTCGCGCCCACCGGGGTGCCCGGCCCGTTCGCCGAGTACGTCTCGAACGACCCGAACAGCCCGGACTCCTACACGATGTACGTCTGGCAGGGTGGTCTGGGCCTCCCCGACGAGGCGTACTACCGCGAGGACGCCCACGCCGCCACGCGCAGCGCCTACGAGGCACACGTCGCCAAGATGCTGAACCTCGCCGGCATCGCGACCGACGCCGAGGCCACCGACCTCGCGGCCCGGATCCTCGCGTTCGAGACGGCGCTCGCAGCCGGGCACTGGGACAGGGTGCGCACCCGGGATGCCGACCTCACCAACAACCCCATGGACTTCGGCAAGTGGCAGGAGCTGGCCCCCGGCTTCGACCTCGATGCGTGGCGCCGTGCCACCGGCCGGCCGGACGCCTTCGAGCGGCTAGCGAACGAGACCCCGAGCTTCTTCACCCACCTCTCCGAGGTGTGGACGGCCACCGAACTCGACGACCTGCGCGCGTGGGCGATGTGGCGGGTCGCCTCGGCCCGCGCGCCGTACCTGACCGAGGCGCTCACCCAGGAACGGTTCAACTTCCACGGACGAACCCTCACCGGTGCGAAGGAGATCAAGGAACGGTGGAAGCGCGGAGTGGGGCTCGTTGACGGCGCCTTCTCGGAGGCTGTCGGCGAGCTGTACGTCGAACGGCACTTCCCGCCGTCGCACAAGGCCGCGATGGATCATCTGGTCGCCAACCTCATCACGGCGTACCGGGATTCCATCACCGCGCTCGACTGGATGGGCGCGGACACGAAGGCGCGTGCCCTGGAGAAACTGGACACGTTCACCCCGAAGATCGGCTACCCGGAACGGTGGCGCGACTACAGCGCACTGGAGATCGACCCGGCGGACCTCCTCGGCAACATCCGTGCCGCCAACCGGTTCGAGTTCGAATGGCTGGCGGACAAGCTCGGCCGGTCGGTGGACAGGGACGAGTGGCAGATGCCGCCCCAGATGGTGAACGCCTACTACATGCCCACGACCAACGAGATCGCCTTTCCCGCCGCGATCCTCCAGCCCCCGTTCTTCGACGCCGGTGGGGACGAGGCCGCGAACTACGGCGGCATCGGTGCCGTGATCGGCCACGAGATCGGCCACGGCTTCGACGACCAGGGGTCCAAGTTCGACGCGACCGGGGCGTTGAACTCCTGGTGGACCGAGCAGGATCGCACCGAGTTCGAGAAGCGGACGGCCGCCCTCATCGCCCAGTACGACGTCCTCGTGCCGCGGCAGCTCGAGGGCAGCGGACGCCACGTCAACGGAGCCCTGACCGTGGGCGAGAACATCGGGGACCTCGGCGGGCTCTCGATCGCGATCAAGGCCTACGCCGTCGAACTCGCCTCGCGGGGCAGCTCATTCGAGGCGGAGCCCGTCGTCGACGGCCACACGGCCCTCCAGCGCCTGTTCCTCAACTGGGCGCGCGTCTGGCGGGAGAAGTCGCGCGAGGAGGAGGCCATCCGGCTGCTCGCCATCGACCCGCACTCCCCCGCCGAGTTCCGCTGCAACGCGGTCGTGCGGAACGTGGACGCCTTCGCCGACGCGTTCGACGTCACCGAGGGTGACGCCCTGTACCTGCCCCCGGAGGACCGGGTGCGGATCTGGTGATCAGAGACCGTAGGATGCGCGCCGCAGCGTCATCTCGTGCCCGAGCGCGTTGCGGCAGGCGACCCCCGTCTCGCTCGAGGTGCAGGTGAACTCGCCGGCGCTGGCCGACTCCCCGTAGGGCAGCTCCGGCGCTTCCGCAAATCCCACCGCGCCGATGGTGCACAGGGGCAGTGCGCCCTGCGACTCCAGACGGAAGGCCACTCCCGTGTCCCCGTCGCACCCGGCGAGCGCCGGCGGCTCGTACTCGAAGGACTCGATCCCGCAGGTCACCCCGTCCTCCGCGATGGCGCACCCGATGTTCCCCGACGGCAGGCGGAACGTCCAGTCCACGCCGGTGAGGTCGACGACGGCGCCCGTGGGTGCCGTCGTCGGCGCGGCCACCGTTGGGGTGGGCGAGGCCGTGTCCGCGGTGGGAGCGTCCCCGATGCGGCCGACGAAAAGGACGAGGAAGGTGAGCACGAGCACGGACACCACGCCGATGAGGCTCCACTCGCCGCCGCTGAGCCGCCTAGCCACGGATCGGCTCCATCGTTCGGGAACGCCGCGCCCGGGGCATGCCGGCGCCGGACCGGGAGAAGACGGTGTCGGTCATGCACCCATTGTGGCCGAAGGTGCGCCGCTGCGCCGCCACGGTTCGAACCGCGACGGCCGTTCGTGATTGGATCGAGGAACCGCAACCACGAAGGAGACCCCATGCCAGGGCAGAACCTCACCCGTGACGAGGCGCGGCAGCGCGCCGCCACGATCGCCACCGCGAGCTACGACGTCGTCCTGGACCTGACCGGAGGACCTGAGACGTTCCGGTCGCGCACCACTGCCCGGTTCACGGCCACCCCCGGCGCGGCGACTTTCATCGACCTCATCGCGGACCAGGTGGAGGAGATCACCCTCAACGGGCGGCCGGTCGACCGGAGCACGTTCGCCGACTCACGCATCGCGTTGACGGACCTGGCGGCGGACAACGAAATCGTCGTGGACGCGAGGTGCCGGTACACGAACACGGGTGAGGGCCTGCACAGGTTCGTCGACCCGGCCGATGGCGAGGTCTACCTGTACTCCCAGTTCGAGGTCGCCGATTCCCGCCGGGTGTTCGCGGTCTTCGAGCAGCCCGACCTGAAGGCCGGCTTCGCCTTCACCGTGACCGCCCCCGCCCACTGGGAGGTGGTGACGGGACAGGCGGGCACGCGCGACGAGTCCGGCCCCGGCGTCGCGACCTGGACCTTCGAGCCCACCGAGCGCATCAGCTCCTACATCACGGCGATCGTGGCCGGACCGTACCACCGGGAGGACTCGGAGCTCACCTCGGCCGACGGCCGCACGATCCCCCTCGGGGTGTACTGCCGCCGCTCTCTCGCGGAGTACCTCGAGGTCGAGGAGATGGTGGACATCACGCGGGCCGGATTCGCGTTCTACGAGCAGGCCTTCAAGCGCCCCTACCCGTTCGCGAAGTACGATCAGCTCTTCGTGCCGGAGTTCAACGCGGGTGCCATGGAGAACGCCGGGTGCGTGACCTTCACCGAGGCCTACGTGTTCCGCTCCAAGGTTCCGGACGCGCGCCGGGAGCGGCGGGTGGTCACCGTGCTGCACGAACTCGCGCACATGTGGTTCGGTGACCTGGTCACGATGCAGTGGTGGAACGACCTCTGGCTGAACGAGTCCTTCGCCGAGTTCGTGTCCACCCTCGCCACCGCGGAGGCCACCGACTGGACGGAAGCATGGACCACCTTCAACTCGCTGGAGAAGAGTTGGGCGTACAACCAGGACCAGCTCCCCTCCACGCACCCCATCGTCGCCGAGATCAACGACCTCGAGGATGTCGAGGTCAACTTCGACGGGATCACCTACGCCAAGGGCGCGTCCGTGCTCCGCCAGCTCGTGGCGTGGGTCGGCCAGGACCACTTCCTCGACGGCGTCGCCACCTACCTGGCGAAGCACCAGTGGGGCAACACGGTTCTGCGGGACCTCCTCGTGGAACTGGAGGCCATGTCCGGCCGTGACCTCACCGGCTGGTCGGCGCTCTGGCTCGAGACGGCCGGGGTGAACCTCCTGCGTCCCGTCTTCGACGAGGCCGACGGCATCTTCACGCGGTTCGCGATCCGGCAGGAGGCGCCGGCGGAACACCCGACGCTGCGGCCCCACCGCCTGGTGGTGGCGACCTTCGACGTCGAGAACGGCTCCCTCGTGCGGCGCGGGCGCCACGAACTCGACGTCGTCGGAGAGCTCACGGAGATCGCTGCGCTCGTGGGAACCCCCGTGCCCGACCTCGTTCTCCTCAACGACGAGGACCTCGCCTACGCGAAGATCCGGCTGGACGAGCGCTCGCTGGACACCGCCGTGGCCCACCTGGCCGGCTTCACCGAGTCGCTCCCCCGGGCGCTCGTGCTCTCGGCGGCCTGGGACATGACCCGCGACGGCGAGTGGTCCGCCTCCCGGTTCAGCGACCTCGTGCTGGCGGTCGTCGGCTCCCTCATCGATTCCACGGTGGTCATGGTGCTGCTGCGCCAGCTGTTCACCACGGTCCACCACTACAGCGCTCCGGCAACACGGAATGCCCTGGCCACGCGCGTCGGGGACGAACTCCTCGGCCACGCCGAGGCCGCGACGGCAGGCTCCGACCTCCAGTTCCAACTCGTCAAGGCGGCTGCGTCGCACGCCCACACCGCTGAGCAGCTGGACCGTATCGCCGGCCTCCTCGACGGCACGGCCGCGCTGGAAGGACTCACCGTGGACACGGACCTGCGGTGGGACCTCCTGACCGCGCTCGTTGTGGGCGGCCGGGCCGGCACTGCGGAGATCGACGATGCGCTGGCGCAGGACCGCACCGCGAACGGCGAACAGGCCGCTGCCCGGGCGCGAGCGGCCCTGCCGACCGCGGCAGACAAGCGGGCGGCGTGGGACGCGGTGATGGCCGGCACGCTGCCGAACGCCATCCAGCAGGCGACGATCGGGGGTCTCACCCACGTCCTGGACCGCTCCCTGCTCGAGGAGTTCGTGGAACCGTACTTCGACGCGCTCGAGGACACGTGGGCGCAGCGGACGAGCGAGATGGCCGAGCAGGTGGTCGTGGGGCTCTTCCCGCTGCGGCTCGTGGGACTGGGCGCCGTGGACGTGGTCAAGCGGGCGCAGCGGTGGCTGGATGAGCATCCCGGTGCGGCTCCCGCCCTGCGGCGACTCGTGGTGGAGTCCACGGACACCGCACGCCGCGCCGAGGCCGCGCAGGCCGCGGACGCCTGATCACCCCAGCAGCACGCAGGCGAGGTCCCTCACGGGCGCTCCCAGCGGAAGAGGACGTCCCCCGCGGCCACGGTGGCGCCGTCGGCGGCGCCGGGGACGAGGTCCCCGGCGGCCGCACCCATCGCGATGACCACAACCAGGGAGGACAGACCCTGGCCGGCGACGGACCCGGGGTCCCACCGCACGACCGGGTCGCCCGC
>JBNJCY010000075.1:0-8300 GCA_051744325.1 Actinomycetota bacterium | reverse complement strand
TTCGACTCGGCATCATCGGCCTCGGCGCGGAAGGAGGCATGTACGCCAACCTCATCAGCGAGGGCAAGGTGCCCCACGTGGAGATCGGCGCGATCTGCGACATCCACCCTGAGAAGAAGGCGCGCGCCGACGAGCTCGGCGTTCCCTTCTTCGCTGACCACATCGAGATGATGGAGTCGGGGAACGTCGACGCCGTGGTCACCACTGTGCCCCACTACCTGCACCCGGAGATGGGCATCGCCGCCCTCGAGCGCGGCATCCACGCACTGGTGGAGAAGCCGGTGGGCGTCTACACGAAGCAGGCCAAGGAGCTCATCGACTTCGCCGCCTCCAAGCCGGAGCTCACCTTCGGGGTGTTCTTCAACCAGCGCACCAACCCGCTCTACATCGACCTGAAGGAGCTCATCGCGTCCGGCGAGCTCGGCGCGCTGCGCCACACGTCGTGGATCATCACGACCTGGTGGCGGCCGCAGGGCTACTACAACCAGTCCGAGTGGCGTGCGACCTGGGGCGGCGAGGGCGGCGGCGTCCTCGTGAACCAGGCTCCCCACCAGCTCGACCTCTGGCAGTGGATGTGCGGCGTGCCGAAGAAGTGCTTCGCGAAGCTCGCCTACGGCTTCCGCCGCGACCTCGTCGTGGAGGACGAGGTGAACGCGATCGTCGACTTCGGGAACGGGGCGACCGGCCACTTCATGACCTGCACCCACGACATGGTGGGCACGGACCGCCTCGAGATGCTCTTCGACAAGGGCAAGGTCGTCGTCGATGGCTCGACCAGGGTGACCATCACCCGCCTGTCCGCGCCCGAGCAGGAGATCAGCGAGAACATGGGCATGGAGGAGGTCATGTCGCTCTTCATGGGGAGGATGGACACCTCGAAGCTGTTCTCGACCGAGGAGAAGACGTATGAGTCCGTGTTCGGCGAGCAGCACTCCACCGTCATGGAGAACTTCGCCCTGAACGTCCTCCAGGGCGAGCCCCTCGTGGCCCCCGGAGCGGACGGCATCAACGGCGTGCGCCTCGCGAATGCGATGCACCTGTCCTCCTGGACGGGCGAGGAGGTCGACATGGAGAACTTCGACGAGGAGCGCCACCTCGCCGAGCTGAACAGGCGTATCGAGGCCGAGGGCAAGTTCGAGACCCGGTCCTGAAGACCCCGGCGCCGCCCGCGGGCGGCGCCGTGGTCCCGTTGGGCAGACCAGAGAGAAGGAAGAGGACATGGCAGCACTTGGCGTCCAGATGATGATGCTCAAGGACAAGGTGGCGGGCGAGGGCATGTTCCCCGTCCTGCAGCGGGTCAAGGACCTGGGCTACGACGCCGTCGAGGTCTCGCAGATCCCGATGACCGAGGAGAACGTCGCGGCGCTCGAGCGCGGCATCGCGGAGCTCGGCGTCGAGGTGGGCGCGCTCTCGGTGGCGCTCAAGCCCGGGCCCTTCTCAACCGGTGACAACGTCGCCGAGCACCGCGACAAGATCGTGGCGGACTGCAAACGGTTGGACTGCCGGTACGTGCGCATCGGCATGATGCCCTTCGACGCCATGGCGTCGATGGAGGCCTGCGAGGCGTGGGCGGCGGAGTGCGAGGCTGCGGCACAGAGGCTCGCAGCCGACGGCATCACGCTGTGCTACCACAACCACCACGTGGACCTCGCCCAGTTCGACGGCGAGCGCATCTTCGACATCGTGCGGCGCGTGGCACCGTCGGTCGGCTTCGAGGTGGACCTGCACTGGGTGCAGCGCGGCGGCATGGCACCGCTCGACATGCTCGAGCAGTACACCGGGGCCTGCAGGATCATCCACGTGAAGGACTTCCGCGTGGTGCCGCTTCCGCCCAGCGCGATGGAACTCATCGAGAAGGGCGACATGGCGGGCTTCTACCAGGCCTTCACGAGCATTGCCCAGTTCGCCGAGGTCGGATCGGGCAACATGAACTGGCCGAAGCTGCTGCCCGCCGCCCTCGACGCCGGCGCGGAGTACTTCTTCGTGGAGCAGGACGACACCTACGGCCGCGACCCGTACGACTGCCTCGCGGACTCCCGCGAGTATCTGAGGTCGATCGGCTACTGACCCACTCGGGGTGAGGGGGTGAGGGGCTCGCCGGTTCCGCCGGCGGGCCCCTTCCGCTTGTCCGCGGTGCTCCCGACCCCGGCGCGGCGCAACTCGAGGTCCGCCAGGCGTGCGACGACGTCGGCGCGCCCCACCCGCCAGTCGTGCGCCGGCGTCGGA
This sequence comes from Actinomycetota bacterium, assembly GCA_051744325.1. GTDB lineage: Bacteria > Actinomycetota > Actinomycetes > Actinomycetales > Actinomycetaceae > UBA1383. Next base: position 6,074 of record JBNJCY010000075.1, on the reverse strand, counting down.
CTCACCTTCGTGAGCGTCCCGATGGGCTGGGTGGCGAGCGCGCGCAGCGCGAGCAGGTCGAGGGGATCCTCGGTGTCGAGGAGTATGGTGAGCGCACGGGCACGCCGGACGAAGACGATCCGCACCACCAGCCACGGCAGCACCACGAGGACCACGGGGAGCAGCGCCGTCGTGACCCCCGCGATGAGGGCGGTGCGGTCCACGTACACCACGAGGTCGGCAGCGGCCTGACGCATGGCCTCGCCCGCCGTGGCGGCGGTGTCGAAGGGGGTGGCGATGGCCTGGCCCAGCAGCGGGATCGTCTCCACACGGTCAGCGACCTCGGCCAGGGACCCCTGGAGCGAGTCCCCCGCCGACTCGAGCCGGCGTGCCGGGCCGAGTGCCCCGAGCACGGTGTCCCGCACGGCGAACCCGATCCGGACCCAGAGCAGGACCCACAGCAGGACGAACACGTCAGCGACGATCTGGCGGGTGCGGCGGGCGGGCAGGTCCGCGTAGAGCTTCATACTGCTGATTCAAACAGGGACAGCGCCCTCGCGTACGGACAGCGCGCACACACCCTCCTCACACGAATCCGCTGTCCCACCCCGACACAGGGACAGCGCCCTCGCGTACGGACAGCGCGCGCACACCCTCCCCACACGAATCCGCTGTCCCACCGGGGGGCGTCCTAGAGTGGGAAGGCAGCGTGAGGGGAGGGAACCATGGGAATCGTCAGGATCGTCGGGACAGCGGCCGCGGCCGGGGTCGCAACCGCCGCAGTGCGCCGTCGGGTCGACGGCGTCAAGCAGGTTCGGAAGTCGGTCGCCGAGTACCGCGAGCACTGGCGCACGCTCGCGGAGTCGCACGACCCGGATGGGACGGCACTGCGCTACGTCGCCCTCGGCGACTCCGCGGCGCAGGCCGTGGGGGCGTCGTCGCCGGCGGCGGGCTACGTCACGGCGGTGGCGCAGCACGTGTCGGGGCTGACCGGCAGGGACGTGGCCCTCTTCAACCTCTCCGTCTCCGGGGCGAGGGCCACGGATGTCCTGGAGGACCAGCTCCCGCGCCTGGCGGCCCTCGGGTTCACGCCGGACGTGCTCACGCTCGGGATCGGTGGGAACGACATCGTGGACCGGCGCATCTCCGTGCAGCGCTTCCTCGAGACCATGGCCGAGGTGCTCGCCGAACTCCCCCCAGGCAGCTTCGTGGCGGATCCGCCGGGGTTCCTCATCCCGCCGTTCGAGGCCCGTTCCGACGCGATGGCGCTCGGGGTGAGGCCACTGATCCGCGATGCCGGCCACCAACTCGTGGCCCTGCACCGGGCGACGCGGTCGGCCGGGCACCTGGGATGGGTGCGCAACGTGGCGGCCGATGCCTTCCATCCGAACGATCGCGGCTATGCGGGCTGGGCCGCGGCGTTCACCGAGGCGTTGGGCGGAGTGAACCTGGCGCCGACGCACGGTTTGGCGAGCTGAGCGGAGGCCCGGGCGGGTGCGCGCACCTGAACCTGGGACCACGCGCACACGGACCTGGGACCAAGGGCCCCGATGCGGATATATACCCATGGGGGTATACTCGGGTACGTGAATCACACCGACGTGCGCCGCCTCCTCATCCTCGGAGCCGGGACAGCAGGAACCATCACCGCCAACAAACTCCGTGCCAAGCTTCCCAAGGCCGAGTGGGAGATCGTCGTGGTCGCAAAGGACGACATCCACGACTACAAGCCCTCCTACCTGTTCATCCCGTTCGGGATCAACGAGCCTGAGCAGGCCCGCCGCAGTGCCCACAGCTTCATCGACGACGGCATCGTCTTCGAGATGGGCGACGTCGACATCGTCGAGCCCGACAACAAGCTCGTGCGACTCGTGGACGGCCGGGAGCTCCCCTACGACAACCTCGTCATCGCCACCGGTGCGCACCCTCGCCCGGACATGACCGAGGGCACCCTCTCCGACGAGTGGCACAAGTCCGTCGGCGAGTTCTACACCCTGGAAGGGGCCATGGCCCTGCGGGAGCAGGCCTTCAGGTGGCGTGGCGGCAAGCTCGTCATGCACATCACCGAGTTCCCGATCATGTGCCCGGTGGCACCGCTCGAGTTCGTACTGCTCGCCGACTCCTGGCTGCGCGGCCAAGGGCTCCGGAACGAGACCGAGATCACCTACGTGACCCCGCTCGACGGCGCCTTCACCAAGCCCGTCGCCTCCAAGATCCTCGGGGACCTGCTGGAGAAGCGGAACATCAAGGTCGAGGCCGACTTCATGATCGAGCGCATCGACGCCGACGAGAAGAGGATCGTCTCCTTCGACGAGCGCGAGATCCCCTTCGACCAGCTCGTCACCGTCCCGCTGAACATGGGCGCCGAGTTCGTGGCCCGTTCCGGCCTCGGGGACGAGCTGAACTTCGTCACCGTGGACAAGCACACCATGCAGCACACCGACCACCCGGAGATCTTCGCGCTCGGTGACGCCGGAAACCTGCCCACCTCGAAGGCAGGCTCGGTGGCGCACTTCTCGATCGACATCTTCGTCGAGAACTTCCTGCAGCTCGCCGCCGGCCGCCCGATGACCCACAAGTTCGACGGCCACGCGAACTGTTTCATCGAGTCCGGGGACCGCAAGGCCCTCCTCCTTGATTTCAACTACGAGACCGAGCCCTACCCGGGCAAGTTCCCCGCACCGGTGGTGGGCCCGCTGACGCTGCTCGGCGAGTCCCACGTCAATCACCTCAGCAAGCTCGCCTTCCGGTGGGTCTACTGGAACATGCTCATGCCGGGCCGCCCCATCCTGCTGCCGGCGGACATGTACATGGCCGGCAAGAACACCAACGTCTGAAAGGACATCTCATGCCCACCACCACCATCGCCGGCCACGAGGTCGAGGTCAACGAGGAGGGCTTCCTCACCCAGCCCTCCCAGTGGAACGAGGAGCTCGGCGCCGCGCTCGCCGGACTCATCGGCATCGAGCTGACCGACGACCACTGGAAGGTCATCAACTTCCTCCGGAAGGACTACGAGGCCATGGGCGAGACCGCGACCCTTCGCCGCGTCTCAACCCAGATGGGCGTCCCGGTGAAGCAGCTGTTCACGCTCTTCCCCGGCAAGCCCGCCAAGAAGATGTCCTACGTGTCAGGGCTCCCCAAGCCCAAGGGCTGCGTCTGACCTGTCGTCCACTCACGGATCGGAAACCAACCACATGACTGACCAGCCTTTCGTCCCCTCCTTCGACGACGACGAGAACTCGGACCGCAAGTTCGTGCTCATCTGCTCGAAGGGCAATCTCGACATGGCCTACCCCGGCCTGATCCTGGCGAACGCTGCCGTGGGTGAAGGGATCGAAACCCACATCTTCTTCACCTTCTGGGGCTTCGACATGATCAACAAGAAGACCATGGGGAACCTCAAGTTCAGCTACCTGGGCAACACCGCGATGCACATGCCCGGACAGTTCGGCTTCTCCATGCCGCAAGGACTCGCCGGCCTGCCCGGCGTGACCGCTCTGACCACCAAGATGCTGAAGAAGCAGATCGCGGGTCTGGACATCCCCGAGGTCCCCGAGATGCTCGAGATGATCGCCGCGTCCGGTGGCCATCTCTGGGCCTGCCGCATGAGCGCGGACATGGCCGAGCTGGAGGAGGAGGACCTCTACGAGGGCGTCGAGGGCATCATCTCGGCCAGCGACTTCATGGAGCTGTCCGAGGGCGGCCAGGTCATCTTCATCTAGGGATCCCCTCCCAGTGGGGCCCTTGCGCGACGAGCCCGGCTCGCGCCGCAAGGGCCCTGCTCACGTCCTCCCCCTCGTCCAGCGCGGCGGTCGGCTCGAAGCCCGCCTCCCGGACGATGCTCTCCGCCACGGCCCGGTCGTTCAGGGCACCGAGCGCGTCCTGGATGTCCTTCAGCCCATCGGTGAAAGCCTCCGGCTCCCGGTCCGCGAACAGCTCAGCGGTCACCTCGGTCGCGTACCGCAGCTTCTTCGCCTCGATGCGAACCCGGTGCCGCCGACCCGGCGTCATCGCCTCCAGCCCTTCGCTCCCGGCCAGAAGAGCCCACCACCACAGGTCGAGCCTTTCGGAGGCGAACCTGCGCGCGTCGACGACGGCGGCCGGCGAGTCCCGCCACGTTCCCGCCGTCGCCCCGTCGCGGACCCGGCGCAGCTCGCGATGCCAGCGCTTCTTCCCCAGCTCGCGCACGACGTCGTCGGCCAGGTGGTCGCGGCGCTTCACCAGGACCTTGCGGAGGCGGGCGCAGTCGGCCGGGGCCACCGGGGCGACGCCGTCGTCGAGGTGCTCGAGGAAGACGTCCAGGTCCCGGAGCTGGCCGAACGGCAGGGCGAGCTTGCGGATGCGCCGGCGAGCGCGCTCGAGATCCTCGTCGCCGTGGCAGATGGGCTCGAAGAAGGACAGGGCGGCACGAAGCCGGCGCGCGGAGACCCGCAACTGGTGGAGGGGCTCGACCTCGCGGCCCTCAACGAAGGCGTCCGCCCTGGCCCCGAGCACCTCGAGGAGGTGCAGCAGGACCGCGCCGCAGTGGTCCCCGGCGCGCGGATTCTCAGGTTCTGCCGGGACGATCGCATCCTCCGGTGCCATGCCACGAGTCAACCGGTCGGGAGCGGTCCGGCGCAACGGCATCGGCACCGAAAAACACTCCGTCAGCACCTGTCGCGGACGTACCCTGAAGCATGGCCGAGAAGAAACCGGAACGCGAACACGACCCGCACCAGGTGGCGAAGATATCCAACCGTACCTACGAAGCCGAGATGTACCGCCTGCAGAGCGAGCTCGCCAAGCTCCAGGTCTGGACGAAGGAGACCGGGCAGCGGATCGTCATCGTCTTTGAGGGCCGCGACGCGGCCGGCAAGGGCGGCACGATCAAGCGCATCACCGAGTACCTCTCCCCCCGCGTGGCCCGCATCGCCGCACTCCCGGCACCCACCGAGCGCGAGAAGACACAGTGGTACTTCCAGCGCTACATCGCACAACTACCCGCAGCGGGTGAGATCGTGCTGTTCGACCGCTCCTGGTACAACCGTGCGGGAGTGGAGAAGGTCATGGAGTTCGCCTCCCCACGCGAGGTCATGCGATTCATGCGGCAGTGCCCCCTCTTTGAGCAGATGCTCGTGGAGGACGGGATCCTGCTGCGCAAGTACTGGTTCTCGGTCTCGGACAAGGTCCAGTACGAACGCTTCCAGAAGCGCATCAACGACCCGCTGCGCCAATGGAAGCTCTCGCCCATGGACCTGGAGTCCATCACCAAGTGGGAGGAGTACTCCCGCGCCAAGGACGAGATGCTCGTCCACACCGACACCCCGATCGCACCGTGGTACCAGGTGGGCTCGGACTCCAAGAAGGCCGCACGCATCAACATGATCCACCACCTGCTCGACTCCATCCCGTACAGGGAGATCCCGGTGGGGACGATCGAACTCCCGCCGCGGCCCGACGGTTACGACTACCGGCGGCCCTCCCTCACCGTCAACACCTATGTCCCGGACCACGCCGCCAGCCTCGAGCCCGTGCGCAAGGGGTCCAAGTCACCTTCAGAGGACTGAGTCGACCCCCCGCGGGGGCAGCGAGGACCGACGCGACGAGGGGACGGACCGCCGTTTGGCAACCCGCCCCCTCGTCTCTCTCAGGTCAGGACACGGCGATCAGGACAACAGGGACTTCATCCTGTCCGCGATCGTCTCCGTCGCCTTCTTCGGGGAGACACGGGACAGCATGTCGAGTGAACGTGCGTCCTTGCCGACCACCACACGGAAGGCGCCCTTCTCCATCGCCGCGATGATCTTGGCGGCGGCGTCCTCCGGCGAGGTCAGCTTCATGCCGGTGCCGGGCTTCGACGAGTCGGACCGCTTGATCTCGACACCGGAGTTCTTGCTGATGTCCGTTGCGGACCCGCCCATGATGACGATGGTCGCGGCGACATTCGTGTCCATGAGTTCGGCGTACAGGCCCTCGGTGAGCATCTTGACCGCGGCCTTGGAGGCGCCGTAGAGCGAAGTCCAGGTCGTTCACCCGCACGAAGGGCTGGATGATCCCGGCGACGTTCAGCAGGCCGCCACCTGGCCATGGGCGGCGACAATCTCGTCGGCGAG
>JBNJCY010000074.1:0-8301 GCA_051744325.1 Actinomycetota bacterium | reverse complement strand
CATGGTGCTGCACGCCGCCTGGGCGTTCGTGGTGCACCATGAGCAGGATCGCGATGATTCCGGAGATCCCGTGCACGTCGGCGGTCATGCCGCCCACGAACTCGAACATGAGCCCGGTGCCGAGCGTGTCGAACACCAGCCCGAGCACGAAGAACGCGAAGTGCCACCACTTCAGGCGCTTCTGGATGCGCTCAGCCCACACGCCGACCGTGTAGGACACGAGTGCGAGGGTGATGAGGGTGCTCGCGAGGGGGTTCATGGGTCATCCTGCCTGTCCGTAAGCGTCAACCACCGCTACGTCGAGCGGGAAGTCCACCGGGAACGTGCCGAACAGCAACCGGCCCGCCGAGGTGGCGGCCGCGCGGACGGCATCTGCGACGTCGTCGGCGAGCGCGGCGGGGGAGTGGACCACCACCTCGTCGTGGAGGAAGAACACGAGGTGAGGTTCGCCGAGGGCTCGGAGCCGGCCGCGGAGGTCGGCGATCCAGCAAAGGGCCCACTCCGCGGCGGTGCCCTGCACCACGAAGTTGCGGGTGAAGCGGCCCCAGTCGCGCGCCGCCCGGCGGCCGTCCGCCACCACGGCGGCCGGCGCCCGGGGTGAGGTGCGCCCCAGCCAGGTGCGCACGACGTCGCCCGCCTCACCCCGCCGCGCGGCCTCCTCCACCATCCCGATGGCGCGGGGGAACGCCCGCACCAGCGCCGGCATCAGCTCGGCCGACCGGCCCGTGGTCGCGCCGTACAGCGCGCCGAGCATCGCGACCTTCGCGTGGGCGCGCGTGTCCACCACGCCCTGATCCACCAGCCCCTGGTACAGGTCCCGGCCACGCGCCGCCTCCGCCATCCGCTCGTCCCGGGCCATCCCGGCCAGCACGCGCGGCTCGAGCTGTGCCACGTCCGCCACCACCAGCTTCCACCCTTGGTCCGCGACGACGGCGGCGCGCACCTGCTTCGAAAGCTGCAGGGCGCCACCGCCCCGGGTCGCCCACCGGCCGGTGACCACGCCGCCCGGGACGTAGTCCGGGTGGAAGCGGGTCCGGCCGTCCGGCTCGGCCACCACCCACGTGTCCAGCCAGGCCCACCCGTTCGCCGAGTGGAGCCGGGCGAGCTTCTTGAACTCGAGCAGGGGCGCGATCGCGGGGTGGTCGAGCTCGCGCAGCTCCCAGTTCCGGGTGGTCCGCACCTGCAGGCCCACGGCGCTCAGGGCCCGCAGCACCTCGGCGGCCGAGTCGGGGTTGAGGTGCGGTGCGTCGAGCGCCTCCTGGATCTGGCCGGCGAGCTGCTCGAGCACGATGGGTCTGGCACCCGGACGCGGCCGCGGGCCGAGGACGTCGGTGAGGATGCGCTCGTGGGCGGGGACCGACCACGGCAGGCCGTCGTGGCGCATCTCCGCGGCGATGAGGGCGCCGGCGGACTCCGCGGCGAGTAGCGTTGCGAGGCGGCCGGGCCCCGGGGCGCCCGCAAGAGCCTCCCGCTGCCGGGCGCGCTCGGCGAGCACCTCCTCGGGTGGGATGGCAGGGGTTTCGAAGAGGGGGAGGAGACCGGATTCCACCGGCTCCGCGGCCGCACCGTCCCACTCCTCCGCCGGCGGGGGAGCGCCCAGCGCCCGGCGCAGGATCACGCGCGCGAGCCGCAGGTCGTGGCACCGCTCCACCCGCACTCCGGCGCCCAGGAGCGCCGGGTACACCCCGGCGGTGTCGGCCCACACCCAGCGCGGGTGCCCGGCCTCCATCTCCCGCACGAGATCGGGCAGGTCCGCGGTGGGGACCACCCGGGTGGGGGCGCCCGACGGGGTGACGTGGGCGACGCCGTCGCCCGCCGCGACCACGACCTCGGTTCGCGCGGTCACCTCGTCCGGTCCGAGCCGGGGCTGTCCTGCGCGAGACCCACGGCACCATTATGCGCCGCGGGCGCCATAGGATGTGCCCGGCGTGGCACCCGAGCGGGCCTAGGGTAACGCCATGAACGAGACCACGCCGCCCGGAGGCCAACACGTCCCGGCTCGCCCCCTGCGCCAGTTCCTGCTCCTCGACATCGTGCGGGACAGGGACTCCCGGCCCGCCCTCGCGTGGGCGGGCTTGACGCTGCTCCTCGGGATGGTCGTGTACAGCATCCTCGAGGGGTGGAGCCTGCTCGACTCGCTCTACTTCTCGGTGATCAGCCTCGCCACGGTGGGCTACGGCGATCTCACGCCGACCACGCCACTGTCCAAGGCGTTCACGATCGTGTACGTCCTGAACGGGATCGCGATCCTGCTGGCCTTGTTCGACCGGATCCGCGTGGTGCGCTCCCGGGACATGTCGCGCCGCCGCGGGCGCTGACTCAGTGCGCCGCGCGGAATTCCTTGCCACGCAGCGGCTTGCCGAACAGCGGCGCGAGCAGGCAGACATCGAGGATCCCCACGAGCAGGAACACCACGCCGAGCACGCCGAGGACCCACATCCAGACACCGCCCACGACGAAGGCGAGGACGAGCAGGACGACGCCGATCCCCGCGCGGACCAAGCGGCCGGTTTCGGAAGCGAGGAAGTTCAGCAGTTTCATGGGAGCCCTCCCGGGTTCAATTGGAATGCCTCCACTGTAACCCCGGCGGACACCCGTGCCGGACCGCGCTCCTCACCGACCGAGAGTCGTGACGATCGCCCGGTACTGGGCGCGCTCGAAGCCGGCCGGGTCGGGCACCGACGCGGCGGACATGCTGCCGGTGAGCTGCCGCACCGAGGAGTACTCGTTCGCGTCCAGCCAGGCCTGGACCTCGGCGAGCATGGTCGCCACGTGGCCCGGCCCCCGGCGCAGCACCGACGACGTCGTGCACGCCACGTCGGCCCCGACCAGCAGCGCCTTCACCACATCCCCCCCGGAGTGGACGCCCGAGGTTGCCGCCAGGGAGGTCCTGGGCAGCTGCGGACGCAGGATGCCGAGCCAGCGGAGCGGTAGGCGCAGGTCGTCGCTCTCCGAGAGGGTGAGTGCGGGCTGGACCGTGAGGGTGCCGAGGTCGATGTCCGGGGCGTAGAACCGGTTGAACAGGACCAGCCCGTCCGCGCCGTGCTCCACCACGGCGGCCGCGAAGTGGGACACCGAGGTGTAGAACGGCGAGAGCTTCACGGCCAATGGCACGCCGACCGCCTCACGTACCGCGCTCACGATCTCGAGCTTGCGGGCCTCCACCTCCGCGGCGGACTCGTGCGCGTTCGCCGCGACCGAGTACATGTTCAGCTCGATCGCGTCCGCGCCGGCCTCCTCCAGCAGGGTGGCGTACCGCTCCCACGAGCCGGCGTGGGCGGCGTTCACGCTCGCGATCACGGGGACGGACAGCGTGGCCTTCGCCCGCTCCACCAGCCGCACGTGCCGCTCCGGTCCGAGCACGTAGTCCGCGGCGGCGTCGGAAAGCGGCGCGCTGGCGAACTCGGGGAACTCCTCGCCGTCGTCGAGGAGATCGGCGAGCTGCAGTTCCTCCTCGATCACGTCCTCCTCGAACAGCGACGGCAGCACGACGGCGGCCGCGCCGGCGTCCTGCAGCGCGCGCAGCCCGTCGAGGGTTCCGGTGAGTGGGCCCGCCGAGGCCATGACCGGCCCCGACAGCTCCAGCCCGAGGTACCGCGTGGTCAGGTCAGCGCTCACTTCTGCTCCTCGGGGTCCGGGCCGGTTGGGCCCTCCTCGACCGCCGTGCGCTCCACGCCGGCCAACTGGCTGTAGTACCGCCACCGCTCGTCGACATCGCGCTGCGCGAGGAGGGCGAGCGCCTCCGCCCGCCCGGGGTTGGCCCGCGCCAGCATCGAGAACCTGGTCTCCTCCATCATGAAGTCCTTCACCGGCCTGGTGGGAGCCTTGCTGTCCAGGCTCATGGGCGTGGTGTGCTCGTCGGTGCCCGGGCGGTACCGGTAGAGGGGCCAGTACCCGGTGGCGACGGCGTCGGCCTGGTGCGTCATCGACGTCCCCATGTCGATGCCGTGCGCGATGCACGTGGAGTAGGCGATCAGGAGCGATGGCCCCGGCCAGGCCGCGGCCTCGAGCATCGCCCGGACGGTCTGCTGCTGGTTGGCGCCGATCGCGAGCTGTGCCACGTACACGTCCCCGTAGGCGGCGGCGATCATGCCGAGGTCCTTCTTGGGGTGCGACTTCCCGGAGGAGGCGAACTTGGCCGAAGCGCCGCGCGGAGTGGCCTTCGACGCCTGCCCACCGGTGTTGGAGTACACCTCGGTGTCGAGGACGAGGACGTTGACGTTGCGGCCGGAGCCGAGGACGTGGTCGAGGCCGCCGAAGCCGATGTCGTAGGCCCAGCCGTCGCCGCCGACGATCCACACCGCCTTCTCCACCAGTTCGTCCGCCAGGGACAGCAGGGCCGTGACGACCGGATCGGGCTGGTCGAGGCCGCGCAACGCCTCCTTCAGCTCCGCCACCCGCACCCGCTGCGCCTCGATCCCCTCCTCACTGGACTGGTCGGCGGTCAGCAGGCCCTCGACAAGTGCCGGGTCAAGTCGCTCCGCGAGCAGCCCGAGGTAGCGCGAGGCCTCGGCGTGCTGGTTCTCCCAACCCAGCCGCATCCCGAGGCCGAACTCGGCGTTGTCCTCGAACAGCGAGTTTGACCACGCCGGGCCGCGCCCGTCCGCGTTCTTCGCGTACGGCGTGGTTGGAAGGTTGCCGCCATAGATGGAGGAGCAGCCGGTCGCGTTCGCGACGAGCATGCGGTCCCCGAACAGCTGCGTCAGAGTCTTGATGTACGGGGTCTCGCCGCATCCGGAGCACGCGGAGGAGAACTCGAACAGCGGCTGGAGCTGTGCGACGCCCTTGACCTGGTCGTGGCGCACCTTTGTCCGGTCGATCTCGGGCAGGCCGAGGAAGAAGTCGAAATTGCCGCGCTCCCGGTCGCGGTGCTCGTGGGCGGGCTCCATGTTGATGGACTTGTGCTTGATCTCCGTCCTGCTGCGCGCCGGGCACACGTCCACGCAGATCCCGCACCCGGTGCAGTCGTCCGGTGCCACCTGCACGATGAGCCGGTGGCCGGCCAGGTTCCGGTCCTTGTACGGCTTGGACTGGAAGGTGTCCGGTGCGCTCGCCAACTCCTCCTCCGGGGCCAGCTTGATCCGGATCGCGGAGTGCGGACAGACCACCGCGCACTTGCCGCAGTCGATGCAGATGGAGGGGTCCCAGATCGGGATCTCCTCGGCGATCGCGCGCTTCTCCCACCGGGTGGTGCCCGTCGGCCACTCGCCATCCACGGGCAGGGCGCTGACGGGAAGGGTCTCGCCCTCGCCGCGCAGCATGGTCGCGGTGACCCGGCGCACGAACTCGGGGGCGGCGTCGGGAAGCGGCGGCATGCGGTGCGCGCCGTCAGCCTCTCGAGCGCCCGTGGCCGCCACCGCGGCACGCCAGTCCACCCGCTGCAGGGCTGCGATGGCGGAGTCGACGGCCGCGAAGTTGCGTTCCACCACGATCCGCCCGCGCTTGCCGTAGGTCCGCTCGACGGCCTCCTTGATCCGCGTGATCGCCTCGTCCTGGTCCACCACTCCGGAGAGGAAGAAGAAGCAGGGCTGCATGACGGTGTTGATCCGGCCGCCGAGCCCCGCGGCGCGCGCCACCTTCGTGGCGTCGATCGTCCACAGGTCCAGGTCGCGTTCGGCGATGATCTCCTGCACCTCAGCGGGAAGGTGATCCCAGAGCGTCTCGGCCGGCCAGCGGGAGTTCACGAGCACGGTGGCGCCGGGGCGGGCCACGTCCACGGTGCGCATCGTGCGCAGCAGGTCGAAGTGGTGGACCGCCACGAAGTCCGCGGAGTCGATCAGGTACGGCGAGTCGATCGGCGCCTCACCGAAGCGCAGGTGCGAGATCGTCGTGGCGCCGGCCTTGCGGGAGTCGTACACGAAGTAGCCCTGCGCGAACCGGCCGGGCTCCTCCCCGATGATCTTCACCGAGTTCTTCGAGGACCCCACGGTGCCGTCAGACCCAAGCCCGAAGAACACCGCGGCCAGCGAGGTGCGGGGAAGGGTGAAGTCCTCGAGGGGGAGCGAGAGGTGGGTGACGTCGTCGATGATCCCGACCGTGAACTCGCGCTTGGGCTCCTCCCGCCCGAGCTCGGCGAACACCGCCGCGGCCATGCGCGGGGTGAACTCCTTGCTGGACAGGCCGTAGCGGCCGCCGATCACGGCGGGCCGGCCGCCGTCGAAGTGGTCCTCGCCATGGTGGTCGAGGGCGGCGAGCACATCGCCGTGCAGCGGCTCGACCGGCGCCCCCGGCTCCTTGGTCCGGTCCAGGACCGCGATGCGCCGCACCGTGGCGGGCAGCGCGGCCACGAACTGCTCCGAGGGGAATGGCCGGTACAGGTGAACGGTCGCCACGCCCACCTTCTCGCCCGCCGCCCCCAGGTACGCCACCGTCTCCCGCACCGTCGCGCTGGCCGAGCCCATGACGACGACGACGCGCTCGGCGTCCGACGCGCCGCGGTAGTCGACGAGACCGTAGCGCCGACCGGTGCGCTCGGCGAGCTCGTCAAAGCACTCGGCCACGACGGCGGGCACGGCCCGGTGGAACGGGTTGGCCGCCTCCCTGGACTGGAAGAAGGTGTCCGGGTTCTCGGCGGCGCCCCGCAGCACGGGCGCGTCCGGGGTGAGCCCGCGGGCGCGGTGGGCCAGCATGTCCTCCTCGCGCACGAGCGCCCGCAGGTCCTCGGGCTCGAGCACCTGGATCTTGGTGATCTCGTGGCTGGTGCGGAAGCCGTCGAGGAAGTGCAGGAACGGCATGCGGGAGCGGAGGGTCGCGGCGTGGGCCACCAGCGCGAAGTCCTGGGCCTCCTGCACGTTCGTGGCACCGAGCATGGCCCAGCCGGTCATGCGGCAGCCCATGACGTCGGAGTGGTCCCCGAAGATGGACAGGGCGTGGGTGGCCACCGTGCGCGCCGCCACGTGGATCACCGCGGGCGTGAGTTCCCCGGCGATCTTGTACATGTTGGGCAGCATGAGCAGCAGCCCCTGGGATGCGGTGAACGTGCTACCCAGCGTGCCCTTCGTGACCGCACCGTGCAGCGCGCCGGCCGCACCGCCCTCGGACTGCATCTCCACCACCTCGGGCACACCGCCCCAGATGTTGGTCCGCCCGGCGGCGGACCAGGAGTCCGCGAGTTCGCCCATCCCCGAGGACGGGGTGATCGGGTAGATCGCAAGGACCTCGCTCAGTGCGTGCGCCACGCTGGCCGCGGCCTCGCCACCCTCCATGATCGCCCATCGAGCCATGTCATCCGCCTTCCGTCGAGGCCAGACTACGACTCCGGTGGTGGTACTGATGGAGGGTGACCGCTTCAGCATCCCGGACCACCGCCTGGTACCACCGCCTCGTCGGAGAGGACGCGGAGGGAGAGTCCGGCCACGGTGGCCCCGAGCGGGTCGCCGGCAACGGGCTGCGCCTCCTCGCTGCGAATGCCCTCCAGAGCGCCGGGGACCAGGTGGTCAACGCCAAGACCGTCCTGCCCTGGCTGCTGCACGGCCTCGGCGCCCCCGCGGCCCTCGTCGGACTCCTCGTGCCCATCCGCGAGTCCGGCTCGATGCTGCCCCAGGCGGCGCTGACCCCATGGGTGCTGGGCCGCCCCCGCCGCGCCCGCGTCTGGATGCTCGGCGCGGCGGGCCAGGGACTCGCGACCCTCGCGATGGCCGCCACCGCCGCGTTCCTCGACGGAATCCTCGCGGGGGTCTTCATCCTCGCCGCGGTCGCCGCGTTCGCGTTGTTCCGGGCGTTGTGCTCCATGTCATCCAAGGACGTCCAGGGCCGGACCGTGCCCAAGGGCCAGCGCGGCCAGATCACCGGCATGTCGACGGCGGTCTCCGGAGTCGTCGCCGTCGCGATCGGGCTCGGCCTACGCGCCATCGGGCCGGACGTGGCACCCGGCGTCCTCGCCCTCTTCCTCGCCGGTGCGGCCCTCACCTGGTTCGCCGGCGTCGTGGTGTACACCGGCATCCGCGAACCCTCCGACGATGGCGCCGACGCTTCCGCGCCTGCCGGGTCCTGGTGGCGGGACTCCTGGTCCCTGTTGTCCGAGGACGCCCCGTTCCGCCGGTTCGTCACCGTGCGGGGGCTGCTGCTGGTCTCCGCGCTGGCCCCGCCGTTCCTCGTGACGCTCTCGGCCCGCAGCGACCGTGGGCTGCTGAGCGGGTTGGGCGCCTTCGTGATCGCGCAGGGTCTGGCGTCGGTGCTCGGCGGCCGTGTGTTCGGGAAGCTCGCCGATCGCTCGAGCCGATCTGTGATGGTCGCAGGCGCGCTGGCGGCCTCGGCGGTGATCCTCGCCGTCGTCCTCGTCGTCTCTCTTGTTGAGACAGG
>JBNJCY010000073.1:0-8319 GCA_051744325.1 Actinomycetota bacterium | reverse complement strand
CGCCCGGGGTGACGAGCACGCCCTGAACCAGATGGACCCATCCGCCGGAACGCGGTCGAGTTCCGCTACGAACTGGACGACCGTCGCTGGGTGGTTCGGTGGTCCCCCACCACCGCTCGAAGTGGCGCGGGTCCGTACCGACTCGCCTACTGCACGAAGCGGAAGGTCTCCTTCCCCTCACCGTCGCGAGCCGTGATCGTGAAGCCGTAGCCGGAGAGGTCTGCCTCCAACCGTGCCTCGTGGCCGTTCTTGCGCCACGTCAGCTCGAGGCGATCCGGCCCGGTGTCTCCCACCGAGCACTCGGCGTCGAAGCCGAACACAGGGCTGGTGTTCCGGAAGCGCAGGAGCTCGAGCTGCTGCTGCACCACAGGCTTGGCGAGCCCCTCCGAGATGTCCTCCATGGTGAGGTTGGTCCGGTTGATCTCCTTGTGGCCACCCGAACCGGCCCTCTCCACCGCGGCGTGGTCGTTCTTCCCCGCGAACAGGTCGAGGTACCACACCTGGGGCTTGCCGGGCATGAACAGCTGAATGGCGCGGGCCAGCAACAATCTCCGGTCATCCTCGCCGAGCGCGCTGTAGTAGGTGGCGTTGACCTGGTAGTACATCTTCTTCTGGCCGTGCAGGTCCTTCACGTACCCGCCACGGTCCACCACGGTGGCAATGACGGCGTCGATCTCGTCCTCGCTCAGGAGACCCTTGAGGTCCAGCAGCGGGATGCCGTCGTGGCAGCCGAGCATGTTGACGGTCCGGATGCCCTTGCCGAGGATGTCGCCGATCCAGCGGCGCAGCGTCGTGGAGTCCTGCCGCTCGAACGCGTCGATGAGCAGGCCCGGGAGGAAGAAGTCGTAGGTCATGAATCCCTTGGAGGAGATGACCTCGTGGATCCGCTGCTCGTAGGTGGAGTGGATCTCGGGCAGGAGCCGCACCCCGCGCTTGTCCGCGAGCTGCTTCACCCGGTCCAGCAGCTCCCACGTCCCGGGGTCGTTGAGGAAGTTCTTCTCGCCCGGTTCCTTCGGGGCGTAGGCGAACGCGTCGAGGCGGACGATCTGGGCGCCGTACCCCGCCAGCTTGTCCAGGGTGTCCTCGTAGAACTCCCACACCAGGGGGGAGGCGATGTTGAGGTCCATCTGGCCGAGGTACTTGCGCCGGGACTCCAGCAGGTCGACGACGGCGTCCCGGCTGTCCTCGAAGCCGCCGAAGTCGGCGTCGCCCGGCCGGCCGCCGTCGTCGAGCTTCGCGTTGACCCGGTGGGCGAGGACGTCGGCGGAACCGTACTGCATCGTGGTCGCGGCCATGAGGTCCTGGGCGTCCACCCGCGGGTAGCGCACCTCCTGGTAGAAGGTGTTCCAGTAGGGCTTCTCGGTGCCGTCGGGCATGCGGACCATGAGGATCGGCAGGCCCGGCTTGCGGAAGAACATGTCCTTGATGAGGTCCTCGTCGGGCTGGATGTACCCCTCCGGGGTCATCTCGCCGTGGCCCTCCCAGAACTTGTTCCAGTCGATGAAGAAGTCCGCGTACCGCGACGCCTCGCCGTTGCGCAGGATGTCCTGGAACTGCGGGGAGAGGACGGAGGCGTGGTTCAGGATGAAGTCGAACTTGAAGTCGATCCCCAGCTGCGTGAGCGCGTCGAGGTCTGACTCCGTGGCGAACAGGTCGCTGAGCGTGTAGTCGATCACGGAGAACCCGCGGTCCAGGTCGGTGTTGAAGACGCTGGGCAGGATGTAGGCGGACTGGAAGACGTCCTTGAGCGCCGGGGTCTGGAGGAAGGCCACGAGGTCCGCGAGCGTCCCCCCGATCGAGTCCGGGTACACGTTGAGCATCGGGCCGGCCTTGGAGGTGGCGGCGCCCATGAGTTCCAGGTAGGCCTCGTGGTCGAGCAGCTCCCCGGACTTCGAGACGATGATGCGGGCCTTGTGCGACTGCGAGCGGAGGAGGGCCTGCTCGAGTCCGAGCACCATGGTGGTGAACGGGCTGTCGATGGCGCCGTCGCGGGCGCGGGCACGCCGGTGGGCGAGCGTCTCCTCGGGGGTGCTGTTCAGCAGGATCGGGATGTCCACGCCGACGACGTTGTCGTTGTTCCCGTGCGTCCACTCGACCACGATGACCCGGGTCCCGGTGACGTCGACGTCGTCGTACCAGAGCGCGTTGTCCTCGCGTCCCATGCGCTTGAGGAGCAGGTGGGCCGCGCCGGACTTGAACTCGGCGAGGATGCGGCTTACCTCGGCGAAGTCGATCTCGGCGGGGCTACCGAGGTACCCGGCGAGCGCGGTGCGCCCGGCCTTCTGGTACGTGGCCAGCCACGGGTACTGGGTCACCTGCGCGGGATCGGAGTCGAGCCCCTGGGCCTGGAGGAACGCGAGCTCGGCCCGGATCGCCTCGTCGTAGGTCCCCGAGGTCACGAGGCCCTGCACCCCACCGGCCCGGAACACGCGCAACCGCTCCGCGTCGTTGACCCGCGGGATGCGGCGCGGGTAGTTGTCGCCCGACATGACGTACGTGCCGACGCCCCGGTCGTTCAGGTAGTACGCCAGCAGCGAGCCGATCTCGGACTTGCCGACGCCGGAGCCTCCGTGGACGGCGACGACCGCGCGTCCGCCTCCCTCCAGGATCGGCTGCAGCAGCTCCCACAGGCGGGGGAAGATGGCACGCGCCTTGTCGACGTGGCTCTGGGTGATCTGGACCTTGTCACCGGGCATGTCGCCGGTGGGGATGGCGTCGAGGTCAGGGATGTCTGGGAAATCCATGGCGATACTCCGTTGTTGAGGTCTCTCCCCAAGATAGTGACCCGTCGCACATGGCGCAGGGGAGTCAGCGCCGCGCCTCCTTCTCGGCCTCCTGCTCCTCCTTCTCGGCGCGCGAGCGGAAGGTCCGCCTGCCGAGTTCGAGGGCGTCGCGCTCCTTGAGCGTGGCCACCGGTTCGGAGAAGTAGGGGACGTAGAGCCGGTCGTCGCTGTCGCGCCACGGGCGGGTACCGACGGCGACCAGATGGCCGCCGAGGGTCATTCCGACGGCGAGGGTGAGCGCGATCGTCATCGCGGTCGCGAGGCCGGTGATGCCGGAGATCACGTAGTCCGTCGTAGTGATGAGGCCCTCGAACAGCGCGACCCCGGGCAGCAACGGGAGGACGGCGCTGTTCGTGAGGGCGGACACCGGGATCCGCACCCATCGGGCCACCGCCGCGGCGAGGATCCCGACGACCAGCGCGGCGACTGCCGAGGCCCAGACCCCGGTCCCGCTCATGGCCCCATAGGCGATGTACCCGCCCATCCCGATGCCCGCGCTGGTGAGGACCCCACGCCAGGGCATCTGCGTGGTGAGGCTGAACGCCAGGACGAGGAGCCCAGCGAGGAACACCATCACCGTGGGATCGAGGCGCTGTTCGCCGAATTCGTACAGTACGAGCCCCTCGACGCCCATCCTGTCGGCCACCATGACCGCGGCCTTGATCCCCACCACGAGGCCGAGGGACTTGATGAGTGCCTCGAAGACCCGGACGGACCCGGTGAGGTACCACCCGGTGATCGCGTCCTGTACCGCGCCCGTCACGGTCATCCCGGCGAGGGCGACGATGATGACGGCGACGATCACCGCGGAGACATCCACCTCAGGGTCGATGCGCAGCCCGATGACCGCGACCACGACAGCGATCGCGCCGACGACCATCTGGACGAAGAATCCAGGCCAGCGGCGGCTCGCGAGCACGTCGCCCAGCCAGTCCGAGAACAGTACGGCGACGAAGGCGAGCACGGCCACGTATGGCGACGCTTCGAAGACGAGACCCGCGCTCAATCCGGTGACTCCTGCGGCCACGCGGGTCAGCCACCGCGGCTGGAGACGGGCGGAGCGCAGTTCGCGGATCTCATCGAGCGCCTGCCGAGCGGTCACCTCGCCGCGGAGGTGGCGGCGCACCACCGCGACGGTCGTCGCATACCGACCGAAGTTGTACGCGCGGGAGCGCACCGCGGCGATCCGGGCGTACGCCTCGCCTCCGTCCTCGGGCTGGATGGACAGCGTCACCTGGTCGTAGGTCACGACGACATTGACGTCCGGCAGGTCGGCCGCCTTCAGGATGTCCATGACGGTGTCGACGATCTCGGCGGCGGCCGCCCCGTTGGACAGGAGGAGGGAACCCGCCTCGGCGGCGAGGTCGAGGGCCACCGGCCGCTCGGCGCGAACGGTGCGGACCGCGTCGGCCGCGGCGGTGGTGAGCCGGGACCGCTGGCGCGCCCGCATGCGCTTCTCAGCTAGCCGGCTGACACGGCCCCATCCATCCATGTGCGAATTCTCCCACGGCCCGTTGGGGCCCGTTGGGTGGGCGCCGGTCGTAGGGTGGGATGGTCGGGAAGGGATGGGTCATGGCAGATCACGACAGATTGGCGGTCCTCATCGACGCCGACAACACCACCGCGAAATTCCTCCCCAGGCTGGTGGTGGAGATCGCGAAGTACGGCAGGGCCAGCGTCCGCCGCGCCTACGGGGACTGGACCTCGCCGCAGCTCGGCTCCTGGAAGGCGGAGCTGCTCACGAACTCCATCCAGCCCATCCAGCAGTTCAGCTACACCACCGGCAAGAATGCCACCGACAGCGCGATGATCATCGACGCCATGGACCTGCTGTATGCGGGGAACCTCGACGGCTTCTGCATCGTCTCGTCCGACTCCGACTTCACGCGCCTCGCCGCCCGGATCCGCGAGCAGGGGCTCACCGTTTACGGCTTCGGGCAGCGCAAGACCCCGCAGCCGTTCCGCGCGGCGTGTGACACGTTCGTCTACCTCGAGAACCTTGCCGAGGAGGCGCTGCCTGATGAGGAGGAGACGAAGCCCGATTTCAAGCCGGACCAGCGCCTCAACAGGCTGCTCGGGGAGGCCCTCGACGCCGCGTCCGGCGACGACGGCTGGGCGACCCTCTCGGTCCTCGGTTCGAACCTGTCCCGCCTTGCCTCGGACTTCGACCCGCGGACGTGGGGGTACGGCAAGCTGAAGGACCTCATGGCGGACCACCCGGACTATCTCGTCCAGTCGCGCCCCACGAAGGACGGGAAGAACCCGGTTGTCCAGGTCCGCCGTCGCAGCCGGAGGAGGACCTCGGCGAAGTCCTAGGCCTCCCGTTCCACCATGACGAGGCTGAGTCGGCTCGGTGCGTCGGCGACCAGGGAGTGCCGTTCGCCCGGAGCGAGGTAGACGACGTCGCCCGCCACCATGGCGTGCTCGGTGCCGGCATAGGTGAACCGGATCGCGCCGTCGAGCAGGTGGACGACGACGGCGCGGGGCGAGGAGTGGTCGGTGAGCACCTCACCCGTGTCGAACGCGAAGACGACGACGCGCAGCAGCGGGTTGTTGACCACCACCCGGGAGGTGGTCGCCTCGGCCGCGACCGGGAGGGCCGCGACCAGGCCGAGATGGGCGGAGGAGGTGGAGACGTCGGTCAGCTTGTTCGCCATGGGGCGTCCTCTCTCAGGGCACTCGTGGGCGTGCGCGTGGGCCCTCCATCTTCGCACGGCGCTGGTCGGCGAGCGCGAGGAGCAGGGACAGGGTGAGGAAGCCAGCGACCACCAGGTAGGCCCAGACGAAGCCGTTCTCGGACGTGGTGGACGCGGCCACGGAGAAGAACACGGCCGTGACCATGGCAGTGCCCACCGCGGTGCCGATACGCTCCGCCGTCTGCTTCACGCCGCCCGCGGTGCCGCCTGAGCGCGCGGGGATGTCCTCCATGGCGAGCGTCTGGTTGCAGGACGTCGTCACGCCCATGCCCCACCCGATCGCGCTGACAGGGAGTGCCAGCCACCAGAAGCTCCATTCCCGGGAGGAGATCAGGATCACGACGAGCGCGCTGAGGAGCACGCCCGTCACCATGGCGGACAGGCCGAGCACCACGAGCCGCCGGCCGCGCGTGAGCGCGTGCCGGCCACCCCACCAGGAGGCGAGGGCGGACATCGCGGCGTTCGGAAGCCCGACCGCACCGGTGGCGAGCGCCCCCACCCCGAGCCCCGACTGGAGGTGGATCGCGAGGACCGCGAAGATCGAGGTGGCGCCGAGGAACAGGACTCCGGCAACACCGGTTCCGCGCGTGAAGGACTGGTAGGAGAACAGGTCCAGGTCCACCATCGGTTGCCGCCCCGCGGCCTTGTACCGGCGTTCCCACCACAACCACAGGGCGACGATCCCGAGTCCTGCCGGGGCGAGCAGCCAGGTCACCCCGCCCTCGCGGGTCAGGAATGGCCACATGAAGGCGAGCACGCCCGAACCGGCGAGGAGTGCTCCCACAGGGTCCAGGTCCGCGCGGCGCCGCTCCGGCGCCGGCGCGCCCGGCACGGATCGGGCCAGCCGGGCCTCCTGCCGCCGCCGCCGGCTCGCCCGTTCCTGCCCGAACGGGAACCATGCGAACGCCAGGACGAGGCCGAGGACGCCGAGCGGGGCGTTCAGGAAGAACGTGGCGCGCCAGCCGTTCTCCGGCCCGATCGCCTGGATGACAGCCCCCGCGAGCACCGGCCCGACCGCCACGGAGACGCTGATCACCATGCCGAACAGCGCGAATGCCTTCGCGCGCGCCATTCCGCTGAAGTACTGCTGGATCATCCCCATCGTCTGGGGGTTGAAGAGCCCTGCGCCGATTCCCTGGACGAACCGGAAGACGTTCAGCTGCACCGGTGTGACCGCGAGGCCGCAGGCGAGTGAGGCGAGGGTGAACACCGCGACCCCGGCGACGAAGACGCTGCCGCGTCCCAGGACGTCGCCGGCGCGGCCCGCCGGGATCAGGACGACACCGAACGTCAGCGCGTACCCGGCAAGGACCCACTGGAGGTCGGACGACGTCGCGCCGAGGCCCACCGCGATCGTGGGGAGCGCGATGTTGATCGACGAGACCGCCACGAGGGACATGGAGAGCGGGATCAGCAGGACCGCGAGGACCTTGGAACGGTGGAAGACGCGCTCCGTGCCCTCGACCCTGATGACGCCGTCCGCTCTCACCGCCCACACCTCCCGTCAATCGTCACCCGGACCTGTCTCCATCTCGACCTCGACCCGGTGGGTGGCGCCGTCGTCGACGAGCGGCACCCGGGCACCGGGCTGGGCCACGCCGTCGACGACGACGCGCCGGACCCGCCTGGGGGCCGCGCAGTCCGCGGCGATGGCGATGTCCCACGTGCTCCCACCGACCCGGTAGCGGATGCCGGCACTCGGCCACTCCGGAGGCATGCACGGCTCGATGTGCAGCGACGCGCCTTCCCGCCGCAGCCCGAGCACAGCCTCGAGGCCGGCCCGGTACATCCATCCGGCCGAGCCGGTGTACCACGTCCACCCACCACGCCCCGCGTGGGGTGCCACGGAGTGGACGTCGGCGGCCACGACGTAGGGTTCCGCAAGGTAGGTGGCCGCGGCCTCAGGGGTTCGGGAGTGGTTCACGGGGTTCATGAGCTCGAAGGTCGCTCCCGCGCGGTCCTCCCGGCCCAGGGCGGCCCACGCGAAGACGGACCACAGCGCGCCGTGCGTGTACTGGCCGCCGTTCTCGCGCACGCCCGGCGGATAGGCCCGGATGTAGCCCGGATCGGGCTCGGAGATGTCGAACGGGGGCGTGAAGAGGCGCACCACGCCCTCCTCCCGCATCACCAGCTGCTCCTCGGCCTGCTCCATCGCGCCGGCGGCCCGCTCGGGATCGGCCGCACCGGAGAGCACGGCCCAGCTCTGTGCGATGGAGTCGATGCGGCACTCGGAGCGGGTCGCCGAACCGAGCGGGGTGCCGTCGTCGAAGTAGCCACGCCGGTACCAGTCGCCGTCCCAGCCGTGGTCCTCGAGTGCGGCCAGCAGGGATTCCTGCTCCTCGCGGCAGCGGAGTGCGAAGGCATCGTCGCCCCGGTCCACGGCGAGGGTCTCGAAGTCCGTGAGGGTCGCGTACAGGAACCAGCCGAGCCAGACGCTCTCGCCGTCCCCACCCGCGCCGACGCGGTTCATGCCGTCGTTCCAGTCACCGGTCCCCATGAGCGGCAGGCCGTGGCGGCCGTACCGGAACGCGCGGGTGAGGGCCAGGACGCAGTGGTCGTAGACGGAGGCGGAGCGCGGCGAGACCTCGGGGAGGAAGAAGGCCTCGTGCTGATCCTCGGCGATCTCCCTGCCGTCGAGGTACGGCACCCGCTCGTCGAGGACCGCCGCGTCGCCCGTCACCCGGACGTAACGGCAGGCGGCGTGGGCGAACCACACCACGTCGTCGCTGATCCGCGTGCGGATGCCGCGGCCGGTGGCGGGCAGGCCCCGATCGACCTCGGGGCCTCCTCCTACCGGCCGCTGGCCGAGGTACGCGCCGCCGCCCTGACCCGGGGTCTGT
>JBNJCY010000072.1:0-8431 GCA_051744325.1 Actinomycetota bacterium | reverse complement strand
GGTGGGTTCGTCGTCATCCGAGCGCGCACTGGGACCTGAACAACACCCCACGCGCGAGACCCACCAACGATCCCCACAAAGCCCGTGGCCGATCAGAAAGGGTGTCGCCGGCATGGAAACCGTCTGGTCCCGAAGAGCCGCAGGGCACCCAGGCGAGTACCTACACGCCGGTCGGGACTCCCCGGAACATGGCTTGACGTGGGGGGCGGAAACAACCGGGAAGACGATTCACTCGCGGCTGGCGGCCGGACAAGGAACCGGGCGAGGTGTGCTGGGAGGACGGGGGCTAAAGGCTCCCGTAGGTCGCCTTCGCCCGTTCCATGGCGGTCACGTAGCTGCTCCGCTGCCAGGCGTTGCCTTCGGTCTCGGGCGGAACGGCGAGCAGGCCACGCAGGTCGTCGAGGCTCGCGAACTCCTTCCGTTCGAGGTAGGCCTCGAGCTCGTCCAGCATGGTCCGCGCGTACCCCGGCCCGCGCCGGATCAGCGCGGAGGTGGACATGACCACGTCCGCGCCGACGAGCAGGTTCTTCACCACGTCGGAGCCGTCCGCCACCCCGGTGGTGGCGGCCAGCGAGACCGTGGTGTGGCGGCGCAGCGCGGCGATCCAGGTGCGTGGCAGGCGGCCCTCGTCCGGGGTGGAAAGGGCCCAGGTGGTGTTGGCGTCCAAGGTCTCGATGTCCACGTCCGGCTGGAGGAATCGGTTGAAGAGGACGAGCCCATCCGCGCCCGCCTGCACGAGCCTGAGCGCCACGCTGCCCACCGAGCTGAAGTAGGGGCTCATCTTCACCGCCACCGGGATCCCGACTGAGTCCTTCACCGCCGCCACGATGTCCATGTGCCGTTCGATCACGTGGCTGCCCGAGGTTGTGAGGTCACCGGGGACGAAGTAGATGTTCAGCTCGAGCGCGGCCGCCCCGGCGTCCTGCAACTCCCGGCCGAAGGCCACCCACCCGCCGACGTCGGCCCCGTTCAGGGAGGCGATCACGGGGATGTCGATGTCCCGGGCCGCGCGCTCCACGAGGGTGAGGTATTCCTGGGCGAGGCTGCGCTCGTCGATCGTGGACTCGGGGAAGTAGTCCAGGGCCTCGGCGAAGGAGTACTCGTGGGTTTCGAGGAGGTCGATGTCGCGGGCGGCCTCCCGGCGGAGCTGCTCCTCGAACAGCGAGAACAGCACCACCGCCCCCACCCCGCCCTCCGCGAGCGACTTGATGCCGTCGAGCGTCTGGGAGAGTGGGCCGGCCGAGGCGACCAGTGGGTTGCGTAGGGTCAGGCCGAGGTACGTCGTCGTCAGGTCCATGGTCACTTCCTCGCGTCCGCGGCGAACTCGGCTGCGCTCCGCTCCGCCATCTGTTCGTATTCCGCCCATCGGAGGTCCACCTGTTCCTGGCCGTGGCTGAGCAGCCGTTCCGCCGCCTCTGGATCGGTGGTGCGCAGCATCCGGAAGCGCAGCTCCTTGTCGTGGTACGTCTTCAGGGGGATGCGGGGCCGCGGCGAGTCCAGCAGGAACGGGTTCTGGTCCAGCTCGCGGAGCACAGGGTTGTAGCGGATGAGAGGCCAGTGCCCGGAGGCGACGGCCGCGTACTGCTGGTCCAGGCCCTTGCGCATGTCGATCCCGTGGGCGATGCAGTGGCTGTAGGCAAGGATGAGGGAGGGCCCGTCATAGGACTCCGCCTCCCTGAACGCCCTCAGCGTCTGCTGCTTGTCCGCCCCCATTGCGACGCGCGCGACGTACACGCTACCGTACGCGATCGCCTGCATGGCGAGGTCCTTCTTGTTGGTCAGCTTGCCGCCGGAGGCGAACTTGGCCACCGCGCCCAACGGCGTGGCCTTGGACGCCTGGCCACCGGTGTTCGAGTACACCTCGGTGTCGAGGACGAGGATGTTGATGTTCCGGCCGGACGCGAGCACGTGGTCGAGCCCGGACGAGCCGATGTCGTAGGCCCAGCCGTCCCCGCCCACGATCCACACGGACCGGCGCAGGAGGTGGTCGGCCACCGAGCGGAGATCCGCGACCTTCCGGCCGGACATGCCGTCGAGCCGCAGCTTCAGGTCCTCAACCCGCGCTCGTTGCCGGGACAGCTCGGACTCGTAGAGCTGGCGAGCGTCGAGGATCTCGTCCACGTACGCGTCCCCGAGGTCACCACGCAGGTCCGTCAGCCGCCGTCGGGCCAACTCGGTGTGGAGGTCGGCGGCGAGCCGCAGGCCGAGGCCGAACTCCGCGTTGTCCTCGAACAGGGAGTTGGACCATGCCGGACCCCGCCCGTACTTGTTGCTGGCCCACGGCGTGGTCGGCAGGTTCCCGCCGTAGATGGACGAGCAGCCGGTCGCGTTCGCGACCGTGGCGCGCCCGCCGAACAGTTGCGAGAGCAGCTTCAGGTAGGGCGTCTCACCGCAGCCGGAACAGGCACCGGAGAACTCGAACAGGGGCTCCAGGTACTGCACGCCGCGCACGTTCGCGAAGTCGACCCGCGAGCGGCGGTTGACAGGGATGGTCTCGAAGAACCGGACGTTCTCCCGTTCCGCCGTGCGATCCAGCTTCGGCTCGAGGTTGATCGCCTTGCGGCCGGCACCGACCCCGATGGGCTTCACCGGGCAGGCCTCCACGCACAGGCCGCAGCCGGTGCAGTCCTCGGCGTACACCTGGAGGGTGTACTGCGACCCGGGCAGCCCGACCGCGTTCAGCTCGGCGGTCTGGAAGGACTCGGGTGCACCCTCCAGCGCCGTCTCCGGGTAGTACTTGGCGCGCAGGACCGCGTGGGGGCACACGAAGGCGCAGTTCCCGCACTGGATGCAGGCGTCCGGGTCCCACACCGCGATGAGGTCCGAGACGTTCCGCTTCTCGTACTTCGTGGTGCCGGACGGGTAGGTGCCGTCCACGGGCAGCGCGCTGACAGGGAGGTCGTCGCCCTCGTCCGTGAGCATCCTCGCCGTGACGTTCCTGACGAACTCCGGAGCCGTGTCCGGGACGGGCGGGATCATGGCGGTGTCGCCCACCGGCTCGGCGGGCACCTCCACCTGGTGGAGCTGCGCGAGCGCGGTGTCGACCGCGGCCTCGTTGCGCGCCACCACGTCGGCGCCCTTGGGCGAGTAGGTCTTCCGGATGGACTCCTTCACCGCCTCGATCGCGGCGTCGCGGGGCATCACCCGGCTGATCGCGAAGAAGCAGGTCTGCAGCACCGTGTTGGTGCGCTTCCCCATCCCGGCCGCGCGGGCAACCGCGCCCGCGTCGATCGTCCACACCTCGACCCCGAGTTCGATGATCCGCCGCTGCATCGGCACGGGGAGGTGGGAGAACACCTCGTCCGGCGGGTACGGGCTGTTCAGCAGGAGCACCGTCCCGGGCCGTGCGCACCGCAGCACGTCCACCCGTTCCAGGATCGACCAGTGGTGGCAGCCGATGAATCCCGCCTTGCTGACGAGGTAGGGCGCGGTGATCGGCTTCGGTCCGAACCGCAGGTGCGAGACGGTGCGTGAGCCTGACTTCTTCGAGTCGTAGACGAAGTAGCCCTGGGCGTGGGTGCCCTCCCGGGCCCCGAGGATCTTGATGGTGTTCTTGTTGGCCCCGACCGTGCCGTCGGAACCGAGCCCGTAGAAGACCGCGCGCACGGTCTCGGGGTCCTCCACGTCGAGGTCGGCGGGGTAGGGGAGAGACAGGCCGGAGACGTCGTCGGTGATGCCCACCGTGAACCGGGGGCGTGGGGTGGGCAGGGCGAGTTCGTCGTAGATCCCCTGGACCATTCCGGGCGTGAACTCTTTGGAGGACAGGCCGTACCGCCCGCCGATCACCATGGGCATGCGCTCCCGCCGCCCCGTGCCGACCGCTTCGCCGAGCGCGGAGACCACGTCGAGGAAGAGCGGCTCGCCCCCCGCGCCCGGTTCCTTCGTGCGGTCCAGGACGGCGAGCCTGGTGCAGCTCGTCGGGATGGCTGCCAGGACGTCGTCGGTGGGGAAGGGCCGGTACAGGCGCAGCTGCACCATGCCGACTCGCTCGCCGCGCTCGCGCAGGTATTCCATCGTCTGCGCCACCGTCTGGGCGCCCGAGCCCATCACCACGAGGACGCGGTCGGCGTCCGGGTCACCCGAGTACTCAGCGAGCCGGTAGCGCCGGCCGGTGAGCTCGGCGAACTCGTCCATGGCACCACCGACGATGCCGGGGGTGGCCGCGTAGAACGGGTTGACCGTCTCCCTGGACTGGAAGTAGGTGTCCGGGTTCTGGGCGGTGCCCCGGATGTAGGGGTGCTCGGGGGAGAGTGCCCGGCGCCGGTGTTCCCGGACCGCATCCTCCGGCACCAGGGTGCGTAGTTCGTCGTCGGAGAGCATGGTCATCGTGTTCAGCTCGTGGCTGGTCCGGAAGCCGTCGAAGAAGTGCACGAACGGCACGCGGGAACGCAGGCTCGCCATCTGCGCGATGGCGGCCATGTCATGGCACTCCTGCACGCTGGCCGAGGCAAGGAGCGCGAAACCGGTCTGGCGGACCGCCATCACGTCCTGGTGGTCCCCGAAGATGGACAGGCCCTGCGCCGCCAGCGACCGGGCCGCGACGTGCAGCACCGTGGACGTGAGCTCGCCCGCGATCTTGAACATGTTCGGGATCATCAGGAGCAGGCCCTGGGAGGCCGTGAAGGTGGTGCTCAGGGCTCCGCCCTGCAACGCGCCGTGCAGCGCGCCGGCCGCGCCGCCCTCGGACTGCATCTCGACGACGGTCGGCACCGTCCCGTAGACGTTCTTCCGGTGCTTCGAGGTCCACTCGTCCGCCAGCTCGGCCATGGTGGAACTGGGGGTGATGGGATAGATCGAGCACAGCTCGTTGAGGCGGTAGGCGACGGAGGCCGCGGCCTCGTTGCCGTCGACGATCGAGTTCATGGCATTCTCCTCAGCGTTCCGCGATCATCTCGATGGCGTGGACCGGGCACTGCTCGTAGCAGGTGGCGCACCCGGTGCACTTCTCGTAGTCGAAGCGGTAGCGGCGCCCCTTGCCGAGCTTGATGATTGCGTCCTCGGGGCAGGCGCCGAGGCAGCCGTCGCACTCGAAGCAGTTGCCGCAGGACAGGCACCGTCCGGCTTCCACGTGGGCCTGCTCGGGCGTCAGTCCGCCGACGATCTCGTCGAAGTCGGTCACCCGCGCGGTGGACTCGAGCTCCGGCTGGGTGGTGCGCATGTTGTCACCGAAGTACCAGACGTGCAGCTTCTCGAAGGTGGCGACCGGGTGCTTCACCGGCTCCACTGCGGGGCGCTGGGCGAGCCAGGCGTCGATCTGCCGGGCAGCGCGTTTGCCGTGCCCGACCCCCACCGTGACCGTCCGCTCGGACGGGACGGCGTCCCCGCCGGCGAAGATGCCGGGCACGTCCGTCATGAGGGTGCGTGGGTCCACCTTGAGGACGTCGTGGTCGAAGCGCATCCCGGGGATCTTGCGGAGGAACCCCGAGTCCGACTCCTGGCCGAGCGCGAGGATGACCGTGTCCGCTTCGAGGTGCTCGAACCTCCCTGTGCCGCGCGGCTTGCCGTTCTCGTCAAGTTCCATGATCTCGACCGTGAGGTCGGACTCGTCCACGGAGGAGATGGTGCGCAGCCAGTTCATCTGCACGCCCTCTGCCATCGCGTCCTCCCGCTCGACGGCGTGGGCCGGCATCTGCTCCTGCGTGCGGCGGTAGACGATGATCGACTCCTCGGCGCCCAGCCGGCGGGCCACGCGGGCCGCGTCCATGGCGGTGTTGCCGCCGCCGTAGATGGCCACTTTGGAGCCGACCTCGGGGCGGGCCCCGGAGGCGACGTCTCGCAGGAAGCTCACGGCGTCGACGATCCGGGAGGCATCCATCGCCGGGATGTCCACGCGGCGGGAGAGGTGGGCGCCGATCGCCACGAAAACGGCGTCGAAGCGTCCCTCCTCCTGCTCCTGCGTCAGGTCCGAGATCATGTGGTCGCTGATGATTGTGACGCCGAGATTCGCCACCCGGGCGATCTCCGCATCGAGGACGTCCCGGGGCAGGCGGTAGGAGGGGATGCCATACCGCATCATGCCGCCCGGCTCGGGGGCGCCGTCGCGGATCTCGACCTTGTGGCCGAGCATCGCCAGCTGGTAGGCCGCGGACAGGCCGGACGGCCCGGCCCCGACGACGAGCACGCGTCGCCCCGACGAGCGGCGAGGCGGGACGAACTCCCAGCCCCGCTCGATCGCCAGGTCCCCGAGGTAGCGCTCGACGGCGTGGATGGACACCTCACCGTCGAGTTCCTTGCGGTTGCAGGCCGTCTCGCATGGGTGGTAGCAGACGCGGCCGTGGATGGCGGGGAACGGGTTGTTGCGCACGAGCTCGCGCCACGCCGCCTCGTCCTCATTGGCCTTCACGAGGCGCAGCCACTCCTGGATGTTCTCCCCGGCGGGGCAGGCCTCGTTGCACGGCGGCAGCAGGTCCACGTAGATGGGCATCCGGGAGCGGACCGGTCCGGCGCGCCCCACCGTGTGGGCGAGGTCGGGCAGTTCCGTCATGTCACGGCGGTTCGGATCCATGGTCGTCCTTCATTGGAGCGCGGAGTCGCTGCTCACACCCTACGCGCCGGGCGCCGGCCCGGAGGGCGGGTCGGAAGGGCGTCAGGCGCCAAGTTGTTGGAGGAACTCGTCGGTGGTGCGCAGGGTGATCTGCGGCGGGTGGAGGGTCATCCCGTCGAGGGCCGACCTGTGGTTCGCCGGGGTGGAACCAGCGCACGCATCCGTGACCACCGTGAGGGTGGCGCCCGCGTTCGCCGCGGGCAGCGCGGTGGAGATCACGCAACAGTGGTCCGGCGCGTGGTCCGCGAAGGGCCACGCCTCCATGTACGCCACCGCCCAGGACCCGACCCGGGGTTCGGCCGGGGCGACCCGCCGGGTCACGGTGAGGCGCTCCCCGAAGGTGGGGACGAGCCGGCGGAGGTTGGCGACGGTTGGCAGCGAACCACGGCCAGAAGAGGTCCGACGGCGTCGCGATGCGCTCGGTCTCGTCTCAGTCGATGACCTCGATGCCGGTCATCTCGATCTGGGTCCGGCGCTGCTCCGCGTAGAGGGTCGCGGGGGGCTTCAGCTCGTCATGGGAAACTGTGGCACCGTTCGGCAGCGTGCGTTGAACGACCCGCGTTGTCAGGATGGGAGACCGAACCTCACGCGCCACGCCTCGGGGCCGCGCTCGAGGTAGTCCACTGCGAACGCGCCGTCGAACCGCTCGTCCACCTGGGCGATGAGGGGGACGGGGTCATGGGGCGCCACGACGACGACTCCGTACCCCGGCTGGACGGAGTCGAGTGCGCCGAAGATCGCACCGTGGCGGATCGTGGGCGGGATGGCGCGGGCGTCCAGTTCGGGATCGACGACGGCGTTGCGACCGCAGCCGCAGCCCTCGCCCGCGCGGGTGGTGGCGCCCAAAGTGATGTTCGACTTGACCATGTGGGCAATTTACACGGCGATGGCCGTGGAAAGCCACGAAGCCCGGCGAGTGTGCGACAACCGGCGGACTTCCGTCGGGAGCGGGCGCTGCCGGCTGCGGACCGTGTGAAGTGGCCGAGCGTCCTATGGGTGCCGACCGGGGCTCCATCCGCGCGCGACTCCGTCGGGCGCTCCCGCCAGACCCGCCAAGCCGCGGCGCGCCACCCGTCAGCGCCCGCTCTCGGGCCCACGAGGTCGCAGAGGGTCCCTCGTCCGCGCCCGCGAGTCTCAGTATGGGCACACCACCAGCGCCCGCATGCGTATTGCGCAGGGTGAGAGCCGTTGGTCCGCCTTGGGGTGAGCCAGTGTTCCGGTAGCCGTTGGGCCACCCTGACGGGCTTGGGTGAGCCGTGGCGCCGCGTTGCGCAACGTTCTTCAGATCGGCCGCACTCGCCGCGGCAGTTGAGGATGGTCTGCATCTATTCGTAGTGAGTCCACATCCGTAGCACGTGGACGACGTGCTCGTCGGGGAGGACTTCGTAGACGAGTCGGTGCTGGATGTTGATTCGCCGCGAGTAGCAGCCGGCGAGGTCGCCAACCAACTTCTCGTACCGCGGGGGCGTGGCGAACGGGTCCTCGGCCACGACGCCCAGCAGTTCCTGCGCCTTTGTCTTCAGGCCCGAGGACGCGAGCTTCTTGGCGTCCTTCTGGGCCTGACGCGAGTAGACCAGCCTCCAGCGAGTGCTGCTCACCAGTCGAGTTCGATGGAGCCCGCCTCGATGCCCTCGGCGCGGGCCTGGCGGATCGACTCGGGCAGGCCGGGGACGGACTCCAGGAACAGCGTCTCCTGGATCGCTCGCCAGTCGTCCTCGCCGATGAGCACGGCGTTGCCCCGCTGCCCGGTGATGGTCAACGGCTCAGATTCCTGGTTCACCTGGTCGATCAGCCGGTACAGGTTCGCCCGGGCCGACGTCGCACTCACAGCAGTCATGCCTTCACCTCCACAGCAACCGTACGTCATCACGTACGTCTTGGCAAGAT
>JBNJCY010000071.1:0-8535 GCA_051744325.1 Actinomycetota bacterium | reverse complement strand
GCCGCCGGCTGGCGGCATGCCCTGCTCCATCGCATGGAGGAAGTCCTCGTCGTAGACCATGGCCTCCGGATCGCCGGCGGCCGCGATCAGGGCCTGCGCCTCGAACCGTTCACGCTGTACGACCGGATCCACCAGCTCGGAGTAGGCGGTGGCCAGCTCGAAGCCACGCACATAGAGGTCCCACTTCTCCACCAGGCCCGGCTCCGAGCGGTGGGCGCGGGTGAGCGGGGAGGTGTCCACCGGGTAGTCGCGCACGAAGGTGGGCAGGTACAGGTGGTCCCCCACGAGCTCCTCCCACATCTCCTCGATGATCTTGCCGGCGGTGTGGTGCGGCGCCACCTCGACCCCGATGCCCTCCGCGAGAGCGGCGAGCTCGGCCCGGGGCGCCACAGGGTCCACCTCGAGGCCGAGGGCCTCCGAGAGCGAGCCGAGGAGCGAGATCTCGGCCCACGTGCCGGAGAGGTCGTACTCGGAACCGTCGGCGAGCATCACCACCTCGGAGCCGAGGGCGTCCCGCGCCGCGCGCTGCACGAGGTCCCGCGTCAGTTCCGCCATCGTGTCGTAGTCGCCGTAGGCCTCGTAGGCCTCCACCATCGCGAACTCGGGGGCGTGTTCCGAGTCGGAGCCCTCGTTGCGGAAGTTGCGGTTGATCTCGAAGACCTTCTCGATCCCGCCCACGACGGCGCGCTTGAGGAAGAGTTCGGGAGCGATGCGGAGGTAGACATCCGTGTCGAACGCGTTGATGTGGGTCACGAACGGGCGCGCGGCGGCGCCGCCGTGCAGGTTCTGGAGCATCGGGGTCTCGATCTCGAGGTAGCCCCGCTCGTCGAAGTTGGCACGCAGCGACTTCACGACGGCGGCGCGCGTACGGACCATCTGCCGCGCAGCCGGCCGCAGGATGAGGTCGAGGTGACGCTGACGCACCCGTCCCTCGTCGGAGAGCGTGACCAGCTCGCCGGCCTCGTTCTCGTGGGACTTCGGCAGCGGACGCAACGCCTTCGAGGCGATCCGCCACTCGGACGCGAGAACCGACAGCTCCCCGCGCTTCGAGGAGATCACCCTGCCGGAGACGAACAGGTGGTCCCCGAGGTCGACGTCCGCCTTGAACGCGGCGATGGAATCGGCGCCCACCTCGCCCGCGGAGACCATGGCCTGGATGGTCTGGCCGCCACCGTCCTGCAGCGTGGCGAAGCAGAGCCGGCCCGTGTTGCGCAGGTACATGACCCTGCCCGCGAGAGCGACGACGTCGTCCGTCTCCTCACCCGCCGCGAGGTGCCCGTACGCCTCGCGCACTGCGAGGATGCCGCTCGTGATGGGGAGCGTCACCGGATAGGGGTCGATCCCCGCGTCCAGGAGTCGCTGGCGCTTGGAGGCGCGCACGCGGACCTGTTCGGGCTGCTCGGTGCGGGGACTGGATTCGCTCACCCGTCGGATTTTACGGCAGGGCCACGAGCAGCTCGTCCGGATGGTCCAGGCGCGTCACACCCGATACCCCTAGGGGTATCTGCTAGGCTCAGGTCACCCTGTTCACAAGGAGGGAAATGGGTCGCGTCGCTCGCAGCCGTCCACTTCACGCCCCACTCGCCAGTGTGCGGGAGAATGCTGGGCGGGGAAGAGCCGCCTCACCGAAGGATGGGCGCACGGATGGCGCGGACGTCCCCCTCGCAGGAGGAACGTGCATGAAACTCACCGGACAGGACCTCGTCTCGGTCCGCAACAGGCTCAGCCGCGCCAACGGCCAACTCGCCGCCGTCATCCGGCTCCTCGACGAGGGCGGTGACTGCGAGGCGATCGTGACCCAGCTCGCGGCCTGCTCCAAGGCGCTCGACAAGGCCGGCTTCCAGATCATCGCGGCCAGCCTGCGCCAGTGCATCGAGGACCCGGACGAGACGATGGACCAGAAGAAGCTCGAGAAGCTCTTCCTGATCCTGTCCTGAGTTCGCGCTGACCCTGACTCGGACTCACGCCCCGAAGGCGTCCTCCACGGTCTCGCCGGCAGGATGCTGGCCGTGGTGGAAGGACACGCCGGTGCCTGTGATGTACGGCGCCTGGCCGACGCTGGTGTCCGGCACCCGCCCGGGCTCGTCGCTGACGTCGATGGGCGTGTTGTCATCGTCCACGAAAACCACCCGCGGGCTGTAGGTCCGAGCGTCCTCGGTGCTCATCATCCCGTAGGCCATCAGGATGACGATGTCGCCCCTGTGGACGAGGTGCGCGGCGGCACCGTTGATGCACAGCTCGCCGGTCCCCGCCTCCCCGGGCAACACGTAGGTGGTCAACCGGCTGCCGTTGGTGACGTCCACGACGTCAACCTGCTGCCCAGGCAGCAGGTCGGCCGCGGCGAGCAGGTCCTCGTCCACCGTGATCGACCCCACGTAGTGCAGGTCGGCATCCGTGATCGTGGCCCGGTGGATCTTGGAGATCATCATGGGGCGGAGCAGCGAGGTCATGGCGTTCCTCCGAACGGGACCAGGGCGTTGTCGATGAGGCGGGTGGTCCCGACACGTGCCGCCACCGCGAGCAGTCCCGTGGCCGCTCCCGGCTCCAGGTCGGTGAACGTGGCGGGGTCCACAATCACAAGGTAGTCCAGCTCCACGCCTTCGGCGTCATCGAGCACCTCCCGGGCAGCCGCGAGCGCGGCGTCGGGTCCCTCGCCGGCCGCAACGACACCGGCCCGTAACGCATGGACCAGGGCCCGTGCCCGGACCCGCTCCCCGGTGCTCAGGTGGGCGTTGCGGGAGGAACGGGCGACTCCGTCGTCGTCCCGCACGATCCCCACCGGGACGATCCGGACCGGAACGTCGAGGTCCTCCACCATCGTGGTCACGAGGGCGAGCTGCTGGGCGTCCTTGCGGCCGAACAGCGCGACGTCGGGCCTGGTCAGGCACAGCACCTTGTGGACCACCTGCAGCACCCCTGCGAAGTGGCCGGGCCGCATGGCACCCTCCAGCACCGATCCCACCGGCCCGGGGTCGATCCGGACGAGTGGCTGGCGGGGGTACATGTCGGCGTCCGTGGGTGCGAAGACGAGCGCGACCCCCTCTGGTTCGAGCAGGGCGAGGTCGGCGGCCAGGTCACGCGGGTAGGCGTCGAAGTCCTCCTCCGGGCCGAACTGCAGGGGGTTGACGTAGACGGAGACGAGCACGTGGTCGGCGAGCTCGCCGGCGCGGCGCACGAGGGTGAGGTGTCCCTCGTGCAGGGCACCCATCGTCATCACGAGGGCACGCGTCCCCGGCAGCGCCTCGAGCGAGTCTGCCAGCTCGGCGCGCGTGGCGGCGATCCTCATCCCCGTGCCCCTTCGGTCAGGTCGGTGATCTCCCGGGCGGTGGCGGCGCTGATCCGCCCGCCGACAGCGGCGCGCCCTGCCGTGAGGGCACACATCGTGCGATAGCCGTGCTCGATGTCACCCTCGCCCAGTTCGGCGAGCGCCTGCAGGTGTTCCCTGATCGTGCCGACGTCGCCTCGCACCACCGGCCCGGTGAGGTGCAGTTCGCCGTCGGCCAGGGCCCCCTCGAGGGCCGCATTCAGGAGCGGCCCGAGGAGCCGGCCCGGATCCTCGATCCCGGTCGCGGCGAGGATCCGCTCCGCCTGCGCGACGAGAGTGACAAGGTGGTTGGCGCCATGGGTGAGGGCGGCGTGGTACGCCGTGCGATCCGCGGGTGGGACCACGAAGGGCTCGCCCCCGATCTCGACCACGAGGGCCTGGGCGATCGGCAGCAGCGGCGCCGGAGCAGTCACCGCGAAGGGACACCCCGAGAGCCGGGAGAGGTCGATCGAGGTCCCGGTGAACGTCATGGCAGGGTGGATTGCGAGCGGCAGGGCGCCGGCGGCACGCGCCGGCTCGAGCACGTCAAGCCCGTGGACACCCGAGGTGTGCACCACGATCTGACCCACCTGCCACAGGCCGAGCGTGGCGGCCCCGGAGACCACGTCGGCGATCGCGTCGTCAGGTACGGTCACGAGGACGACCTCGGCGCGACGGATCACCTCGTGCGGGGTGACCACCTCGACGCCGGGGAGCAGGAGTTCCACCCGCTCCCTCGCGTCGTCCGAGATTGCCGTCACCCCCACCACGGCGTGCCCCAGCGACCGCAGGGCGTTCGCGAGGACCGTGCCGACGCGGCCGGCGCCGACGACGCCGATGCCGAGCCTCTGCGCGCTCACGGCCGGGGCTCCGGGGCTCCGGGAGCTTCGGGCACGTCCAGCTCCGGCTCGGGTGGCTCGGCCACCCCTACGCGGTGCATCCACTCCTCCGGGCCCTCCTTCGAGCGTGCCGACCTGGCCCGGGCCGCCTGCTGGAACAGCACCTGCCCCGCGGTCCGGGCCGGGAGGTGCGGCACCAACGGGCGGATGGGACCGGGGACGGAGTCCGCCCGGAAGTCCGCGAGTCCGAGCCGGCGCTCCCACGGGCCCTGCTGGATCGCCAGGGACTGGGTACGCTCGTGGGGGACCACGGTGAGGGTCCGGGTGATGCGTCCGTGGCGCATGAGCAGCGCGGTGCGCGTGATCAGCAGGCCGTTGCGGCGCCACGCGATCGGGTCCACCCACCGTGCCGAGGGCGGGGAGGAGAGGAAACCGCCGTCGTCGAGGTTTCCGGTGAGGGCGGCGTCGACGACGGTGTCCGGGTCATCCACGCCGAGGTCGCGCAGGACGAGCCAGAGCGCTCCGGCGGCGTCGGCCCGGGTACCCACGGGCATGAGCATCGTCCGGTTCCCGAGACCGCTCTCGTTGGACTCGATGCCGTACCCCGCCACGTTGACGTCGACCCGCCACCAGTCCTTCGACCGCCAGAGCAGGTACTGGGTGAGACGGACCGCCTGGACGCGGCCGGGCGGCAGGGTCTGGGCGCGCGTGGACAGCAGGCCGTGCCTCAGCCGAAGCCCGTCCGGTGACACGGCGAGCGTGAAGTTGAACGACGAGTCGAACACCGAGAAGAACATGCCACCGAAGGCCAGCACCGCCGGGATGACGCCGAGGACGGCCCAGCCGGCATCGGCGAGGAACGCCATCGGGACGAGGAACAGGACGGCGGCCACGAGGCCGACCGCGAACGGGGACAGCACAAGGCTAAGGATGAGGTCGCCCGTACCCAGCGCGTACACCTGGCGCTCCGGCGCCTGGCTGAAGACCGGCGCCTCGCCGGGGGCGGCGCCGGGGCGGGAGGTGCCCCTCAACCCGGCGGCGCGGGCCAGGACCTCGGCGCGGAGCCGTTCGGCCTCGTCGTCGCGGAGGAACTGGATCCGCACGTTGGACTTCGCCCCGCCGGCGGTCTCGATGTTGACCACCGAGAGTCCAACCAGGCGGCCGAGCAGCGGGCGGATGATGTCAACGCCCTGGATGCGGTTGAGCCGCGCGTGACGCTGGCTGCGGAACAGGATGCCCTGGTGGTGGAAGACGGCGTCCTCCCCCACGGCGTAGCGCATGCGCTTCCACGCGAGCCAAGAGTACGCCAGCGCGATCGCGAGCACCACGAGCAGCGCGCCCACCACGACGGCGAGCACCCACAGTACCGGGAAGCTCCCGAGCAGCTCCAGCGTGGTGCCGATCTGTTCCATCGCGTTGAACGCGATGATGGCCACGAGCACGCCGAGCGCCTTCCATGCATTGATCAGAGGGGTGGCGGGGTGCACCTGCCGCCAGATCGTGGAGTCCTCGGGAGGTGAGACGACCTCGCCGGTCGTGGTCACCGGGGCTCCGGACCCGTCCGGGGTGGCGGGCGTGCTCACAGCCCCGCCAGCCGCGCCTCGCCGCGTGCGGTGAGGCGGTCACGCAGCCGGGAGGCCTCGTCCGCGGGCAGTCCGGGAAGGGTGGCGTCGGTACTCGCCGAGGCGGTGTGGAGCTGCACGCTGGAGATGTCGAACCTCCGGTCGAGGGGACCCTGATGGACGTCCACGAACTGCATGCGGCCGTAGGGGACGATGCTCATGGACTTGAACAGGATGCCGCGGCGGATGACTAGGTCGTCATCGGACTCGGCGTAGCCGATGGCGCGCACCTGGCGCGGGATGAGCCACAGGAGCCAGAGCAGGAACGCGAGCAGGACACCGGCCCCGATCCACAGCCACGGTGTCACCCAGATCGCGAGCGCCGCGAGCACGAGGAGCGGGATCCCCAGGGAGAGACCGACGGAGATGAGCCGGACGGTCACGAGGTTCGCTGAGACCGGCCGGAAGGTGGTTCCTCCGGGACTGAAGGGGTCGGCGTTCACGGTTCTCCTCCCAACGGTTGACGTCCCCAGTGTCGCAGATCCGCGCCCACGACCGGAATCAGGCGAGCGTCATCGAGGAACTCGGCGGGGCGTCGTCGTCCTCCGGCGGGATGCGGCACCAGCCCTCCACCACCATGGCCGCGACCACGAGGACGACGCAGGCGATGACGTTCAGCGAGGAGGAGAGGATCAGGTCCTGGTTCAGCGGGGCGGAGGAGCGCTCGGAGGCGACCACGATCCACGCGACGAAGAATCCGCCGAGCAGGCTGCCGGTGATCGAGGACGCCTTCGCGAAGGCAACCACGCGGGCGGCACCGATCGGGGTCATGGACGTCTCCTCGCCGGCTACCATGCGCTTCACCGCCCGGCCACGCAGGACGAGCCAGACTGCCAGCGCGAGGAGGAAGGCAGCGGTGAGCCAGAGCGGCTGCGGCGTCATCCCGGCGGAGGTGAGGGCGTCGAGCACCACCCAGGACGCCAGTCCGCTCCCCAGCGCCGTGGCCCCCAGCGTTCCCCAGTTCGTGCGCTTCATCGCCACCCCTCCCGGCGCTCGCGGATCTCGCCGGTGTCGGCGAGGTCGGCCACCCGGCGGCCGTCGAGCTCGGCGTCCGGGTCGACGGCGGCCCACGGCACCAGCACGAACGGCCGGTCCGCTGCGCCGGGGTGGGGCAGGAGGAGTGCGGGGTCGGCGGAGCGCGTGCTCCCGTGGGAGATGAGGTCGATGTCCAAGGTGCGCTCCCCCCAGCGGACCTGCCGGATCCGCCCGTACCGTGCCTCGATCGCCCGCGCGAGGTCGAGGACCTCGGAGGCGGCGAGCCGCGTCCGGGCCACAACCACGGTGTTCCAGTAGTCCGGTTGCTGCGCCGTACCGGGCAGCACCATCGCGCCCGTGCGCACCAGGGGCCCGACCCGCAGGTCGCCCAGCACGGCGGCGAGCTCGTCCACGGCGGCGGCGAGCGTTGCCGGGACATCGCCGACGTTGCCGCCCAGGGCCAGCACGCACTCCACCGCCCCGTTCGGGACCACGGTGGCCGGCGTGCGCCGGATGCTCAGCACCACGTCGGAGAAGGGAACCGCGAGTGGCGCCTGCGGCTTGTGCAGCACCACCTCGACCGCGGTCACGCCCGGGAAGGCGAGCACCGCGCCGGCCACGCGCTCGGCGAGGGTCTCCAGCAGGTTCACCGGCTCGCCGGTGAGTTCGCCGTGCACAGCGGCGGAGACGTCGGCGTAGCTGACCGAGCGGGCGACGTCGTCGGACCGGGCGGCCGGGCGCAGGTCCAGCTCGTACCCCACGTCGAGGACGAACTGCTGCCCCTTCCGCCGCTCCGTGGCGAAGACGCCGTGGAAGGCGTGCGCGGAGATCCCTCGCAGCCAGATCTGGTCAGCCATCGCCCGCCCCCTCGATCCACGCCTCGGCCACGCGGACGGCGTCGCGGGAGGGGCGGACGTCATGGACCCGTACTCCCCACACGCGCCGCCTGGCCAGCAGCGCCGTGACGGCGGCGGTCGCGTGGTCCCGTTCCACGGGGAGGTGCGCGAGCTCGGGTGGGACGACCCCGGCGAGGAACCGCTTCCTCGAGGCGCCCACCAGGAGCGGGAAGCCGAGTGCCTCGAACCGCTCGAGGTGCGCCAGGATCCGCCAGTTGTGGCCGGCGTCCTTCGCGAAGCCCAGGCCGGGATCGAGGATGACCTGCTCGGGACGCACCCCCATTGCGAGCAGTTCGTCCAGCCGCTGGCGCAGCTCGGCGATGACCTCGGCGACGACGTCGCCGTAGGTGGCGAGGCCCGCCATCGTCTCCGGCGTCCCCCGCCAGTGCTGCACCACGTACCGCACGCCGGCCTCGGCGATCACCCGGCCCATGTCCGGGTCAGCGAGTGACCCCGAGACGTCGTTGACCATGGTGGCGCCGGCGGCGATCGCGGCGTGGGCGGTGACCGCGTTCACCGTGTCCACGGAAACGGCGTGGCCCTCGGCCG
This sequence comes from Actinomycetota bacterium, assembly GCA_051744325.1. GTDB lineage: Bacteria > Actinomycetota > Actinomycetes > Actinomycetales > Actinomycetaceae > UBA1383. The sequence goes on along the minus strand of JBNJCY010000071.1, from coordinate 350 downwards.
CCAGGTCCCGGACGATCCCGAGGATCCGGTCACACTCCGTGGCGGCGTCCACCCTGTGGGCGCCCGGCCTGGTGGACTCACCGCCGACGTCGAGGATGTCGGCCCCTTCGCCGAGCAGCCGGTGGGCATGGGCGAGTGCGGACTCGGGAGCCAGCCACCTCCCACCGTCCGAGAACGAGTCGGGGGTGACGTTGACCACCCCCATCACGAGCGTGCGCCCGGACACGTCAGTGCCCCGGGAGGATCAGGCTCATGGCCTCCGCGCGCGTGGCGGCGTTCCTCAGGTGTCCCCGGACCGCCGATGTGATCGTGCGCGATCCCGGCTTGCGCACCCCGCGCATCGACATGCA
>JBNJCY010000070.1:0-8565 GCA_051744325.1 Actinomycetota bacterium | reverse complement strand
TGTAGAGGCGCGTCTCGCTCCAGCGGACGTGGTCCAAGGCGTAGTTGTTGGCGTAGGTGAGCGCGAGCATCACTGCCGTGGACGTGGCAATCATCGCCCCGAACCGCAAGTACTTCCGATAGCTACTGCCGGACTCGCGTTCCATTTGAGCTGTCTCCTTCTCCTCGGCCCCGGGCGGCGCAGCGGGGTTCTGCGCAACTCACGGTCAGTTCGACGATACCGACAGGCGCGTGGGAGTCCTGTTCGTTTCGACGGATGGCCGGCCACTCCGTGCGGCACACGGCACCGACGATCAGGTCCAGAGGGGGTCTGTTTCGTCGGGCGGTTCGTCGTGGGTGTGCCGGTCCTTCTCCCGGAGGCTCTGGCGTTGCACCCCCGGGCGGGGCCTGCGGTCCGGATCAACCCAGGCGGGCGGGATGAACCAGACCCGGCAGCCGGGATCGATGGTGATGCCCCAGTCATGACGGTGGACCCGATGATGACACCTCGAACACAACAGCACCCCGTTGCACAGGTCGGTCCGCCCACCCTTCTCCCAGGGGTGGATGTGGTGGGCCTCGACGAACGTGGTCTGCCCACACGAGGCACACCCGCCGTCCCGCCCCCACAACGCCAACGTCTGGGCGCGGGAGAACAGCCGGGCGACACGGCCCAGGTCCAGGGGCAAGGACGGCCCGCCGAACACCGCGGGGATCAGTTCGCCCGCACACGCCAACCGACGGGCCGTGGCAGCGGAGATCGGCTGGTCCACCCCGTCGATGGTCGCGAACCGGCGTCCGCCCTCACGGTCCTCACGGTCCTCCATGTCTTCCAGATCCATGTGGACCACCACGGTGGTCACAGGCAGGCCGGGCACCCGGTCCTCACAGCCCAGCACGTGCCGGGCGATGTCGGCGAGGCCATCGGCCCGGATCTGTGCGACGGAGCGCATCTCGTCCATCACCGGACGCGCGGCACCCACTCTACCCGCGGCATTGTCGCGGCCCGGGGCAGCGTCGTTGCCGCCCTCCGTGCTGTCGTCGTCATCACCAGTGGGGTCGCTCTCGCCGGGGTGGTTGTGGCCGCGGGCGGCCCGCAGGGCCCGCTCGACGATGGCGTCCAGCGCTGCCTTGATGGGGGCGCCGGTCTCGGGGTCGAAGGCTCCCTTCAGTACGATGCGCCCCGACTTGTCCTCCTTCACCACCAGCGACCGGCCCTGACGCAGGACCTCCTCCCGCGGTGCGACGCCGTCGGGGTTCAGCAGGGCCTCGGTCTCCGCGACCAGCTTGACCAGCAGGTCCAGTGGGAACCAGGTGGCGTGCTCGGTCAGCACCCGCTCCACCCGATCCAGCTCCTCGACCGCCACGACCCCGGCCACCCGGTTCAGCATCGTGATGATGAGGTGCGCGGCCTCCACACTGACCGCACCGTCGCGCACCACCGCCGCCAGGTGCGGGTGGAGGGCCGGCAAGACCTCCCCCTGGAGTGACTGCCGGGTCGCGGTCCCCCGCCCCACGGCCGCCAGCACCGCCGCGCGGCCCACCGTCCCGCCCGAGGACGCCGCCACCAACCGACCCGGGGAGGCAAACCCCTTCCGGTGGGCGAGTGAGTCCTCCCGCGATCCCAACGGGGACCGGCCCGCAACCTCCGCCGCCACAGCGGCGGTCAACGCGTCCACCCGACGCCCCAGTGCGGTGACCGAGTCGAGCAGGGTGAGCAGGCCGCCGTCGTCCATCTGGCGGAGCAGCAGGGACACGTCCTCATCCCCGGCCGTGAGCGGCGAGAGAGCGGCCGCCCACGCCTGACCGACCGCCACCGTCGCGGTGTCCAAGCTGGTGAGTGCCCCCCTCATGACACCCATCGTCTCGCCGAGCACTGACACGAACCCCTGCCCGGGAGACTCCGGCGTCAACCTCTTGGGAGTGGTACTCGTCACACTTTGGAGAGGTCCAGGGGAGCGAGGACGACGGCCTGCGGATGCCCGCCCATCCGGGCGATTCTCCGGCAGTAGGAGGGGCGTCACGCTCGAGGTTCCCGGGCGGTGGCGACTGCGGGCGGAGTCGATGGTCGCTGCCCGGTTCCCAGGGCAGCGGTAGCCCGTCTGTGTGACGACGACGGCGCCGCAACCGCCGTTGTCGTCGCGCGTCAGATGGTGGGCGTCGTAGCGCTGGCTCGCACGGTCTCGACGCGAGGGTCGGACGAGAGGATCCACATGCCGTGGTCGGCCTCGTGGCCGACGAGCTCGGCGGGACTGCGCTCCGCCTCGTACAGCGTGATGGTGTCGTGCCAGCCCTTGTCGGTGGATTCCACCACCTCATGCAGATAGCGGTCCCGCGCCCGGGACCGGTCGGAGTACTCCCAACGCGTGCCTTCAGCGTTGACGCCCCAGACGTGGACGACGTCCCGATCCGTACTCATCGCGGAGACCTCCTCTCGGGGTGCCCGATATCAGCTTGCCGCAGCACGGGCCACGTGGAACATGTCCGCCGGCATGGCGTGTCGCAGCCTCCACACGATCTCGATCGGCTTTTCGCCCCGGTGGCTGACGTAATCAGCTGGACCGAGGAGGGTATAGGGCACACCCTTCCCGAACTCCCACACTTTCGTCTCTCGGATGAAGATGAGGATCTCGTTGCCACGCTCGCCTTGCCGGACATATCGCTGGCCCGTCGGAGAGTTCACGGAGGTCTGTGACTGGCTCTCCCAGTGGAAGAGATCAGGGCTGATCGCGTAGTCCCGGTACATCGTGGTTGGCGAGTAGTCTGCCTCGGATTTCCTGAGTGTCACCAGGAAGACGTCGGTGTCGCGGTCCTTCGCGTGGAAGACACCCTGCATCATCGACGACGGCGGCCGTTCCAGAGTCGCGTACCCCAGCGCGGCGACGATCTCCTCTCGGCTGTACCGCGCGTGCACCCTCAGCGAGGTCGAAGCGAGACGTCCAGTGAGTGGCCGGGTGCGGTGCTTAGCGCCTTCAAGTCCAAGCGCGACGATCTGCGCGATCTCCGCACGCGCTGCCCCTTCGCGGCGGAGGTCGTCGAAGGCTTCCTCGTAGCTCGGCATGTCGTTCTTCCTCGGGAACAGTGAGTAGAGCAACATGCGTGCGTGGTGCTGGTCGCGCTCGGGCAGGTTCCCATATCCGGGCGCCTGCTCGGAGAGGAGACGAAGGTAGGCCTCCGCTCGTTCGGGGTCGTCGACGTGGGCGAACGCCGCCACACGTCGAAGGAGCGCGTCCTCGATCGGCCCGCCCGACGCCGTCGCCAAGCCGGCATCTCGCCTCGCCTTGGTCCAGGACCGGGTGCTGCTCCCGACGACGTCCGCCAGTTCGATACCCGTTTCGTCGAGGTAGCGCTGGAGGCTCACGTCGCCGAGCGAGCGGAGTTCGGAGACGATCCCGGACCACCGCGACGTGATCTGGGCGTTGAGGTTGACGAGGACGCTCTTCTGCGTCTGCTCGTCGAGGACGATCTGCGAACCAGACGGGAGGAACGAGAACCCCTTCTCGACCTGCTTCGTCAGCGAGGTCCTGCTGGCCCCCGTCAGCGCCCGGAAGCGCCGGTCGAAGCGGAACTCCTTGTTCTGGTGACCGACGAAGTCGAGCGCGGTGAGGACCGCCTTGTCCTTCGTGCGGCGCAGCCCGCGACCCAACTGCTGGAGGAAGACGGTGGCAGATTCGGTGGGGCGGAGGAAGAGGACGGTGTCGACGTCGGGCAAGTCAACGCCTTCGTTCAACAGGTCAACGGTGAAGAGAATCTTCAGCGAGCCGGCTGCCAGTTCCTGCAGAGCCGCGCGACGTTCGTCCTCGGGGGTCTGGCCGGTGGCTGACTTCGCCGGGATTCCTCGCTCCCGGAACGATGCTGCCATCCAGTCGGCATGCTGGACGCTCACGCAGAACCCGAGGGCCCGCATGGCGTGGACGTCGGAGACCTTGTCCTGCAGTTCCTTGAGCACGATCCGGAGCCGCGCGTCGTTCCCCGTGTAGACCGCATTCAGCTGGGCGACGTCGTATCCTCCCCTCTTCCACTCGATTCGGCTGAGGTCCTCGTTGTCGGCGATGCCGAAGTAGTGGAACGGGCTGAGGAGTTCGGCTTCAAGCGCATCCCACAACCGCAACTCGACTGCGGTCCGGTTCCCGAACATGGCGCGGACGTCCAGACCATCGCCACGTTCAGGGGTGGCTGTCAGACCCAGCAACTCCTTGGGATGCACCTTCGCGAGGAGTCGCTTGTAGCTCGCAGCCTCTGCGTGATGGAACTCGTCGATGACGACGAGGTCGAAGGAATCTGCAGCCAGCCTGCTGACGAAGGAGTTGTTGAGCGACTGGATGGACGCGAAGACGTGCTGCCACCCGGTAGGGCGTTCACCGCCCACGAACAACTCACCGAAGTTGGGATCAGCGAGCACCTCACGGTAGGTCCGGAGAGACTGCTCGAGGATCTCTCGCCGGTGGGCCACGAACAGCAGGCTCGGCCGGATAGGCCCACCCCAAGTGGCACATAGGTTGCGGTAGTCGAGCGCTGCCACCACGGTCTTGCCCGTGCCTGTCGCCGCCACGATGAGGTTGCGATGCCGGTTGTGGACCACACGCTCCACCTCAAGTGCCTCGAGCATCTCTTCCTGGAATGGATAAGGACGGACCTCAAGGCCCGAGAGTGTGACGGTGAGACCCACTGGCAGCTCACGACCGCTGGCGACGCGCAGAGCCTGGTCGAGTCGTGCCGCGTCACGCTCTGGGTCATAGGACTCGAACGCACGGTCGTTCCAGTACGTCTCGAAGGTCGCGTCTGCCTTGCGCATGAGCTCGGGGGTGGAGTGACGCGCGATGCGGACGTTCCATTCGAGACCCTCGAGCAGGGCGGACGTCGAGAGGTTCGAGGAACCGATGAAAGCGGTATCGAACCCGGTATCGCGGTGGAAGATCCATGCCTTGGCGTGCAAGCGCGTCCGCTTGGTCTCGTAGTTGACCTTCACCTCCGCCCCGAAGTCGTTGACGAGCCGATCGAGCGCCTGCCGCTCCGTCGCGCCGATGTAGGTGGTCGTGAGGACACGCAACCTGACACCGCGTTCGCGAAGTGCCGATAGTTCCTTTTCAAGTACCCGGAGACCGGTCCACTTCACGAAGGCGAGCAGGAGGTCAACGCCGTCGGCGCTCGCGAGTTCTCCCCGGATCTCGCTGCCGAGACTCGGCTCTTCGCGAGCGTTAGTGAGGAGGGCGCTCTCAGCGAGGGGCGTGACCGGTCGGCCAGAGTATCTGACCGGTCGGCCGGGACCGGGTATCGAGAGGTAGGACACCAGACGCTGAGCTGTCTCGGGCAGTTCGTCGTCCTCAGCCTGGGCGACTTCGAGCACGCGGTTCACCAACGCGACACGCTTGTCCTCGCTCCTGCGAGCGTCGAGTGCGCGCTCGACAGCCTGTGCGACATGGCGGGCGAGAACCGACGGCTGGTCCGCGTCATCGAGGGGTTCGATCGTCCTCGCGAGATGCTCCGCTGTCAGCCGTTCGATCAGCGAACGTGTGACAACGGCGTCGTACATGCCCTCAGGAAGCGTGCCCAACCGGTCCGTATCTCCACCCATCCGGCCACTCTCTCAGGTGCGTCCCACACCTTCGCATTGACCTGGCCGAAGGGAGCACAGACGCGAGTCGATTGAGACCGAAGACTACCGTGGCAGGCCCTGGTAGACCTCGGGCTGCAGGGAACAGCTTTGCTCCAAGGATCCCGGCAAGACATACAGACCCAGGTCGCGTTGTCCCATGGAGCGCGAGAGCTTTCCGAAGTCGAACACCCTGTAGAGGTTGAAGCGGTCCGATGTCTCGGCGCTGAATTCAACCTCGTTCCGCGACACCAAGAACGGCCATTCCACTCCCTGCCGGGTCGTCTTCACCTCGATGAACTTCTCGTCTCCCGCAGGATCAAAGGAAAGAATGTCGTAACCCAGCCCGTCACCCTCGGTCACGGAGACGTGGCGGACATTTCGCGCCAGCCGAGGGTGGCCAGTGCGTTCGAGCCGCTCTCTCTCCCAATTCAGCACGGCTACTTCTCCTGCCAGACCCAGATCCCGGCGTTGCGCTTCAAGCGCCACGTAATCGCGCTTCACCGCCCGTCGGACTCGCTTGTCCGGCCGCGGAGCCAAGGGTATGGACGGCGGACTCGTCAGATTCCAATGGAAGTCGGCCGGGATTTGTTGGTCGACGGGCGCATCCACCCGCTGGAGCATGAACTCCTCGATGGTCGGGTCAGTTTCGAGGTGGTTCACGACGGCGTCCCTCAAGGCGCCCTGGTAGTTCTTGGCCGGCTTGTAGCCCTCCACCCAATAGAGGTGCAGGTCGCGCATCACCGCGCTCACATTCTGGAACTTGTACTCAACCGCGCCCTTGGAGCGATTCACGGTCTGCCGAACCCGTTCATTCTCGACCGACTTCTTCAGCGGCGATTCCGCAAGTTCCGCCTTCAGCAACCTGAAGTAAGCGTCGACCGTGGCGTCAATCTCCGTCTGGTCCCAGTCGCGACGCCCCACCCTTGCCAGGTTACCCATCACAGGCTCGCTCTGCTTGCGAGCGGGAGGCGAGCATCTGCCCTGACGCCTTTTCAACCAGACATCGACACAACCCCTCGGTGTCAAGCAATGTTTGACGAGTGGAGATACGGGCAACGGACCCGGACCGGTCCGGACTGGACGAGCTGAACCCGGAAACCCACCCCGCACGGGACGCGGTCCACTTCCGGCGCATCGTGGCTGCCCGCGCGAACCTCTTGGCGGCCGAGGAGGAGCTGCGTGCGGCTGTCGAAGCCTCCCGCGAGGCCGGAGACTCCTGGATCGTGATCGGCGCAGCCCTTGGCATCTCCCGTCAGGCCGCCCAGCAGCGATTCGGCCGACACGGAGCAGGTCGACCGCCCCCTCGCGCAGGACTGCTCCACCAACCAACGCGCAGCGCGGGCCACAAGCGTGAGGACCTCGGGCTGCCCTCCCGTGACCACGGCACGCGGATCCAATGCGTCGAACCAACGCCCCTGGTCGCCACGAACGATCCACGCGACGAGAGCGGCGGGGAAGGGGCGGTCCAGCAGAGTCACGAGACCATCGTCACCTGATCCGGCCGGTCCCGTCGTCCGTCGACGCGGCGACGGCGCTCAGGCAGGTCGCGAACCGACTCATCTTCCGGCAAGCACCATGACGACGTTCTCACCCTGCGTACCGTCGAACCTGTCGATTTCAGTCCAGCCGTATCGCCTGTACATCGCCAGAGCCCCCTCGGACTCGGCGAGCACAGCGAGGACCGGGGTGCAGCCGAAGTCTTCGATGAAGTCGATGGCTCGCCCCAAGATCTCGGCGCCGATCCCCCTCCCCTGCAATCTGGGCTCGACGAACAGCCGAGAGACTTCGAGTGTCCGGATGGACGAGGCTGGGTCTGCACGATCATCGACGCGCAGATAGTCGTGGGGTTCACACACTGCCACGTGACCGACGACGCGACCGTTCAGCACTGCGACCCAACGCCCCCAGACCAAGGTGTCGGAGTCAAGGAACCACTCGGCGTAGGAGCGCCGCTGAGCCGCTCGTCGCTCCCGAGGATCGACGATCTGCAGGAACGCGTCATCGATGGACGATGGCGGAAATTCCGAGTGGCCCTGAATCCTGAGATTCACCAGTGCCCAATCCGCTGACCTCAGGAGCTCCACCCCGGGGTTGTCATGGAATTCGACCACACCCGGCACTTCGGCGCGCAACCCGAACTCCGCCGCACGGTTGGCGAGTCCGGCATACGCGCGCGGACGCTGGGCCGCGGAGTCGACATGCTCGATGAAACCAACAGGCCAGCTCTGGCATCGAAGCTGCTCCCAGAGCGTCTTTCCGTTCTCGGACCCCACCCACCAGTCGAACTCCTCGAGGAACGCGAGTGAATCCCTTTCAGGCAACAGACTGTCGCGGTGGGCGGTGTACGCGTCGGCGTAGAGGCCGAAGAAGCCGACCACCGCCGACCTGAGCCGGCTCGGGATCCGATCCAGCGGCACGCCGAAGACACTGTAGAGCTGCGGATACAGCGCCTCGAGCCTCATCTGTAGGGCTTCGTCCCGCTGGTTCGCCTCCCGGCGCGTCGCGCGCTCGTCGATACGACGCAACTCCCGGACGCTGATGCCCGCAATCACGACCGCGAAGATCGCTGCGATCGCAGAAAGCCCGGCAGAGACAGCGTTCACGTCGACGGGACCCATGGATGGATACTAGCGACCAAGGATCGGCGTGCCACCTCACCCACCGAGCACCGAGACCGGCTCGCCCACCTTCCTCCCCAGGACCATGATCTCGATCTCGTCGAGCTCCAGCGGCCGGATCCCCCAGTCCCCCGCCGTCCCACCGCCCACGTGGGTCACCGCGAGTCCCGCGAGCCGGAAGAGCAACGTCAGCTCCGACGGCGTGAACCCCCGCTCCCGCACCGTCACCGGTTCCGTCCCCTCGCGCGGGGGCATCTCGGACGTCTCCACCGACGTGTGGGGGTCGAAGCGGCCGGCGGCGACGTCGTCGTCGGACCACCGCCGGAACATCCCGACGGCGCTCAGCGCCGTGAGCGCAACCGGCGCCCCCGGC
>JBNJCY010000069.1:0-8608 GCA_051744325.1 Actinomycetota bacterium | reverse complement strand
ACCGGCGCTGGCCCGCATCGTCGACACGATTGGGGCCCGCCTCGACGCCTGACGTGCCTACGATCGGCCCATGAGCGAAGACACCCAGGCCACCGAAGACATCCAGGCCACCGAAGACATCCAGGCCACCATCGGGAGAATCGAGGCGGACGAGCGCGCCCTGGTCCTCCCCGGCTTCGACAACGACGACGCGTGGCGGCTCGGGTGCCTCCTCGTGGAGCTGGCACGCGAACGTGACCTGCCCGTCACGGTTGACATCCGCCGTGGGTCCCAGCAGCTGTTCCACGCGGCACTGCCCGGCACCACGCCGGACAACGACAGCTGGATCGAGCGCAAGGCGCGCGTCGTGGAGCGGTTCGGGGCGTCGTCGTACCTCGTGAGGCAACGGGCCGCCGCGACGGGCACCACGTTCAACGAGCAGCACCAGCTCCCGCTGCAGCGCTACGCCGCACACGGCGGCAGCTTCCCGGTCAGGGTGGCCGGGGTGGGGATCGTGGGTGCGGTGACCGTGTCAGGACTTCCGCAGGCCCAGGACCACGCACTCGTGGTCGAGGGCCTGCGGGACTTCCTGGCGGGCTGAACCCCGGCTGCGGCTACAGCACCTTCGAGAGGAACGCCTTCGTGCGCTCGTGCTGGGGATCGGCGAGCACGGCGCGGGGCACCCCCTCCTCGACGATCATGCCGTCGTCCATGAAGATCATCCGGTCCCCCACCTCCCGGGCGAAGCCCATCTCGTGGGTGACCACCATCATCGTCATCCCCGATTGAGCGAGGTCCTTCATGACGGCGAGCACCTCGCCCACGAGCTCCGGGTCGAGCGCCGAGGTGGGCTCGTCGAAGAGCATCATGTCCGGGTTCATCGACAACGACCTGGCGATGGCCACGCGCTGCATCTGGCCGCCGGAGAGCTGCGAGGGATGGGCGTCGACCTTGTCGGAGAGGCCCACCCGCTCGAGCATGTCCCGGGCGATCTTCTGGGCCTCGGCGGGCTTGCGCCCCAGCACCTTCTCCTGCGCGATGGTGAGGTTGCGCAGCACCGTCATGTGCGGGAAGAGGTTGAACTGCTGGAACACCATGCCGATGCGGGCACGGATGACGTCGACGTCCACGTCCGGGTCGAGCATGTCGATCCCCTCGATGTGGATCGACCCGCCGGTCGGGACCTCGAGCAGGTTCACCGACCGGAGGAGGGTGGACTTCCCGGAACCGGACGGGCCGACGACGCACACCACCTCGCCCCGGTCGATGATGAGGTCGATGCCCTTGAGGACCTCGAGCTCACCGAAGCTCTTCCGCAGGGAGCGGATCTGGATGGCCGGGGCGTTGGGGTCCGGGGTGTTGAGGGAACTGGTCATCGGGTCTTCGCCATCTTCCTCTCGAGGCGCGCCACCAGGCTGGTGAGCGGGATCGTCACCAGCAGGTAGAGCATGGCCGCCATGATCAGCGGGGTCGCGTTCGCGTAGGTGGTGAGGCCGTCCCGCGCGAATGTGGTCAGCTCCTTCGTCTGGAGGGTTGACCCCGCGATGAAGAGCAGCGAGGTGTCCTTCAGCAGCAGCACGAACTCGTTGGTCACCGGCGGGATGACGATCCGGAACGCCTGCGGCAGCACCACGGAGTACATGGTGCGGGACGGGGACATGCCCAGGGACCGCGCGGCTTCGCGCTGGCCCTTCGGCACGGCCTGGATGCCGGACCGGATGATCTCGGCCATGTAGGCCGAGGCCACCAGGATCAGGCCGAGCAGGCCCGCACCCACGGCGCCTCCCGGCACCTGCACCCCCAACGCGATCGGCAGCATGTAGGCCATCGCGAAGATGGTGAGCAGGGCCGGGATCCCGCGGAACAACTCGATGAAGCCCGTGGCGAACCAGCGGTACGGGGTGATCGTGGACAGCTTCAGCAGCGCCATGATCGTGCCCAGCAGGAGCCCTCCCGTGAAGGAGACCACCGTGAAGAGCAGCGTGTTGCGCAGCGCGATCGTGACGATCTGCGGGAACTGGTTGCGTGCGACCTCGAGGTTGAAGAACCCGCTGCCGACCCGCTGCCAGTCGGTGGAGAGCACGACCACCGCGATGATGGCCACGAAGACCACGTAGAGGATCGTCCTCGTCAGGCGTTGCTTCGTCGTTCGTCGCATCGCGGTGCCGCTCGGCTCAGTCCTCGACGGCGAAGTAGAAGTCGTAGATCTCCTGGTAACGGCCATCCTCCTGCATCGCGGCGAGGGCGTCGTTCACCGCCTCGCGCAGCGAGACGCGCTCGTCCTTGGCGAAGGCGAAACCGTACTGCTCGCCGGTCTCGTACTCACCCACGATCGCGTAGTCCGCATCCGCCTTCACGTGCTCCACGTTCACCGGGAGGTCCTGGAGGATGGCATCGATCTGGTCGGCCTGGAGGGCCGGCCAGAGTTCGCCGTCGGACGGGTACTCGACGAACGTCGTGCCCTCCGGCGCGTTCTCCTCGGCGTAGTTCTGGCCGGTGGTGCCCTGCTGGACGCCGAGCCGCTTGCCGGCCAGGTCGTCGATCGACGCGATGCCCGAGTCGGAGCGGGTCAGCAGCGACTGCAGCGAGTCGTAGTACGGGTCCGCGAAGTCGAGGTTGGCCTTGCGCTCCTCGGTGATGGTGATCGCGGACATCCCCATGTCGCACTGGCCGGCGGCGAGCACCGTGCCGGACTGGAGGGCGTCGAAGGAGACGTCCTTGACCTCGAAGTCGAGCCCCAGCTCCTCGGCGATGGCCCGGGTGACCTCGACGTCGAAGCCGGAGTACCCGGACGGCGCGTTCGGGTCCTCGAACTCGAAGGGCGGGTAGGGGGAGTCGGTGCAGACGGTGAGGGTCCCGGCGCTGACGAGATCGAACTCGCCCGCGGCCGCGGTGCCGTCGTCGGCGGCGTCGCCGCTGGAGCATGCGCCCAGCAGGAACGCGACGGCAGCCGCCGCGATCGTGGGACGCAGGAGGTGGCGGGTCATGGTGGAGCCTTCCATTCGGTGCCCGGGCTCGGCGGTCCGGATCCATGTTCCGGCTCATTCAAGCGCGTTCGTGTTTCCATGGCATGTCGGGCCCGCGATACGGACGGATTCCGGCCCCTTCGTCAGCTCCCGTCACCTGAAGGGGCGTCGCCGGACGGGGGCGCCGCCGGATGGGACGCTGCTGCCACAATGGCGCCATGGTGGACCTCTCCCAACTCGACCCCCCGACCGCCCTCAGCCCCCTCGACGGCCGGTACCGTGCCGTCGTCGCGCCCTTGGCGGACCACCTGTCCGAGGCGGCGCTCAACCGAGCCCGGATCCGGGTGGAGGTGGAGTGGCTCATCCACCTCACCACCATCGGTGCCGTCCCCGGCGCCCCGGCGCTGACCGACGACGACGTCACCCTCCTGCGTGGCGTCGCCGAGTCGTTCGGGGCGGCCGAGATCGCGGAACTCAGCGCCATCGAAACGGAGACCAGGCACGACGTCAAAGCCGTGGAGTACTTTCTGAAGCGCCGGTTGGACGCCGTCCCCGCGGGCTCCGTGCTCCCGGCGCTGAGCGAGATGGTGCACATCTTCTGCACGTCGGAGGACATCAACAACCTGGCCTACGCGCTGACCGTGCGCTCCGCGGTGCACGAGGTGTGGCTGCCGGCGGCCACGCGGCTGGTCACGTCCCTCGCGGAGCTCGCCCGCGCCACCGCCGCGGTCCCGATGCTGGCCCGCACCCACGGCCAGCCCGCCACCCCGACCACGCTCGGCAAGGAGCTCGCGGTGCTGGTCGCGCGGCTGCGCCGCCAGCTCCGGCGCGTGGAGCGCGCGGAGTACCTGGGGAAGATCAACGGCGCGACGGGGACATACGCGGCGCACGCCGTCGCCGTCCCGTCCACGGAATGGGAGGAGGTGAGCCGGACGTTCGTGGAGGGGCTGGGGCTCCACTGGAACCCGCTGACCACGCAGATCGAGTCGCACGACTGGCAGGCGGAGCTGTACGCGGACGTCGCGCGGTTCAACCGGGTGCTGCACAACCTCGCCACCGACGTGTGGACCTACATCTCGCTCGGGTACTTCCGGCAGAACCTCGCGGCCCAGGGTTCGACGGGTTCCTCCACCATGCCGCACAAGGTGAACCCGATCCGGTTCGAGAACGCCGAGGCGAACCTGGAGGTCTCGTGCGCGCTGCTCGACTCGCTCGGCGCCACGCTCGTGACCTCGCGGCTGCAGCGCGACCTCACCGACTCCACCACGCAGCGCAACATCGGGGTGGCGTTCGGGCACTCGTTGCTGGCGATCGACAACGTGGTGCGCGGGCTCGCCGGGTTGGACGTGGACGAAGGCGCCATGGCCCGGGACCTCGACGCGAACTGGGAGGTGCTCGGCGAGGCCGTCCAGTCCGCGATGCGCGCCGCCGGGATCGCGGGGGAGCCGGGAATGGAGGACCCGTACGAGCGGCTCAAGGAGCTCACCCGCGGCCACCGCGTGGACGGGCCCGCCATGCGGGAGTTCGTGGCGGGGCTCGGACTGCCCAACGACGTCGCGGCCCGGCTGCTCGCGCTGACCCCGGCGTCGTACAACGGCCTCGCATCGAGCCTGGTGCGCCACCTGGACGACTGAGGCGCCGAGGTATTACCAGGTTATACTGGAGGAGTGAAGACCGCGATCTCTGTCCCCGATGAGCTGCACTCGCGCGTCACGAAGAAGGCTCACCAGCTCGGCATGAGCAGGTCAGAACTCTTCGCGAAGGCCGCGGAGCGCTACCTCGACGAACTCGACGACCCAGCCGTGACGGCGATGATCGATGACGTGCTGGCACGCGTTGAGGATGCGCAGGACACGAACGTGGCGGCAGCCGGCTCGAGTCGCAGGCTCCTGGGTGAGCAGGACGACTGGTGATCCAGCGCGGAGACATCTTCTGGGTTGACCTCGGTCCCGCCGTCGACAGCCGCCCCGCACACCGCCGCCCGGTTGCTGTGGTGCAGGCTGATCGGTACAACCAGAGCCGACTCTCCACCGTGATCGCCGTGGTCATCACCTCGAACACGGCACTCGCAGCGATGCCGGGGAACGTGTTCCTTCCGGCGCTGGCAACGGGCCTTCCACGGGACTCGGTGGCCAACGTGACGGCGATCGTGACTCTGGAGAAGCGCGACCTGTTCGAGCACGCGGGCCGCATCACGCCCAACTTGTCCGACGAACTGGATCGTGGCCTGCGCCAGGTCCTCGGGCTGTAGCGGCCGTTCGGAAGCTCGACGACCTCAGCGAAGGAAGCGCTCCGGGGTGATCACGCCCTCGGCGAGCAGACGGTCGAGGAGCGCCGGAACGTCTCGCGTGATGGCATCCCACACGATGCTCTTGTCGACGAACAGGTAGTCGTGTGCCAGCCGGTTGCGCATCCCGCGGATGGACCCTGAACCCTCCGGGAACGCTGAGTCCAGGATGGATCGAGGTGTTCTCCGCTCCAGCACCTCGGCCAGGTTGACGATCACCGCCTGCGCCGCGAGGTAGAGGGTCTCGTCCTCGGCATCCATGAATGCTTCACGTCCACGTGCCGCGATCGTCCCGCCCCAGCGGCGGAGTCGGTCGAACTCCGCACGGAGGTTGTCGGCGTCGCGGCGCGCACGCTCGGCTCTGTCCGCGGCTCCGGCGGAAGCCCGAGGCCGGCGGGTGAAACGCCCCGCATCCTCCGGGCCACCGGGTGCGACGTGCCCCGTCACAAGGGCACCGACTCGCGGTCGATCCCCGCAGCGCGCGCCTCGGCGTCGGTGAGGACATCGACGGGGAAACCCAGGATGCGCTCCGCCTCGGCCGCGAACGCGAGGAGGGCGAACAGTCCTGTCCCCGGTTCAGGGGTGACCACCAGGTCGACGTCGGAGTTCTCGTCGTCACTTCCCGTCAACACCGACCCGAACACGTGGACGTCATCGAGACGGCGGGAGCGCGCCGCAGCGACGACCGCGTCCGAGTAGCGCTCCAGCGGGACTGAGGGCCGCAGAGCCGCTGCACGGAGCAATCGCTCGAGCAGTGCTGCCGACGGTGCACGCCGGCCGGACTCGATCGCCGAGACGACGGACTGGGTGGTGCCCGCTCGCCGCGCGAGTTCCACCTGCGTCATCCCGGCGTCCTCACGCGCCGTGCGCAGCAGACCCGGGGCATCGTCGAGCGGATAGTCGATCACTCCCTCATCTTATCGCACGATGCGATAGATTGGCCGAGGTTGCCGTCGCCCGCGCACAGCAGGCCAGGCCAAGGGAGCAGGCAGTGAAAGCAGCACGACTCACCATCGACCCCGCGTTCCGGGTGGGGCCGGTGCGGCGCCACACCTTCGGCTCGTTCGTCGAGCACCTCGGGCGGTGCGTGTACACCGGGATCCACGACCCCGGCCACCCGACGGCCGACGCCGACGGGTTCCGCGGCGACGTCGTCGACATGGTCCGTGAACTCGGGGTCTCCACCGTGCGCTACCCGGGGGGCAACTTCGTCTCCGGGTACCGGTGGGAGGACGGGATCGGGCCGGCGGACCAGCGCCCCCGCCGGCTCGACCTCGCCTGGCACTCCACCGAGCCGAACACCGTGGGAGTGGACGAGTTCCTGCGCTGGACCGCCGCCGCCGAGGTGGAGCCGATGATGGCGGTCAACCTCGGCACCCGCGGCATCCAGGAAGCCCTGGACCTCCTCGAGTACTGCAACGTCCCCGGCGGCACCCACCTCTCGGATCTCCGCCGGGCGAACGGCGCCACGGACCCGTATCGGGTGAAGTACTGGTGCCTCGGCAACGAGATGGACGGTCCGTGGCAGCTCGGTCACAAGACCGCGCACGAGTACGGCCGGCTCGCCGCCGAGACCGCCCGCGCGATGCGCATGATCGACCCGGACCTCACCCTCGTGGCGTGCGGCTCCTCGGGGGCGAACATGCCCACCTTCGGGGAGTGGGAGCGGATCGTCCTCACCGAGGCCTACGACGAGGTGGATCTCGTCTCCGCACACGCCTACTACTGGCAGGAGGACGGCGACCTCGCCTCCTTCCTCGCCTCCGCCGTGGACATGGACCGGTTCATCGCCGGGGTGACGGCCACCGCGGATGCCGTGCGCGCCGCGCGGAAGGCCTCCAAGCGCATCCACATCTCCTTCGACGAGTGGAACGTCTGGTACACCCACCGCGCCGAGTCCCAGCCGCCGACCGGGGACGACTGGCCCGTGGCCCCCGTCCTCCTGGAGGACCGGTACACCGTCGCCGACGCCGTGGTGGTGGGCGGACTGCTCATCTCGCTGCTGCGGAACACGGACCGGGTGCACGCAGCATCGCTCGCGCAACTCGTCAACGTGATCGCCCCGATCATGACCGAGCCGGGCGGGCGGGTGTGGAAGCAGACGATCTTCCACCCGTTCGCGCAAGCCTCCGCCCTGGCCGTCGGCGACGTCCTGCAGGTCGCGATCGACTCCCCCACCCACGAGACCGCGAAGTTCGGTGACGTGACCGACGTCGACGCCGTCGCGACCCGCGACGAGACGACCGGCGAGACGGTGGTGTTCGTGGTCAACCGGTCGACCACCGAGGAGATCACGCTGGAACTGGACGTCCGCTCGCTTGGGGCGGTCCGCGTGCTCGCGGCCACGACGCTGCACGCCGCAGACCACTCCTGGCAGGCCACTGCCGACGACGACTCCTCCGTCGGCCCCCGGCCGAACGCAACGGCGTGTGTCGACGGCGGCGCGGTCACCGCCGTCGTCCCGCCGGTCTCGTGGTCTGTGCTGCGCCTCGGCCGCTGAGGACTGGACAGCTCCCCGTCAGGCGGGCGGACCGTGCCCGCTCTCGACCAGGTCGCGGAAGCGCTGGGCGAAGCGGGACGCCGGCGCGCCGTCCACGATGTCGTGGTCGAAATCGAGGGTCACATCCAGGTACTCCCTCACGGTGATGTGGCCGTCGTGCACGCCGGGCTTCTCGGCGATGCCGCCCACGGTGATCCCCAGCGTGTGGCTGGGGAGGGCCAGTCCCCAGCCCCCACCGTTGCCGAACATGCCCACCGCGCTCAGTACGACTGTGCCCTGCACGTTCTTGATCAGCTCCGGCTGGCGGCTCATGAGCAGGAGGGCCTGACCACGACCGCATGCGAAGCTGGGTTGAGGCTGCGGTGAACGGCGACGAGCCGGTCGGGGTGAGTGAGGCTGTCGCGACCGGTGTGGTCCGGGTTCTCACCCACCCTCGTGTCTTCGACCCGCCCGCTGCACTGGAGGACGCCCTCGCCCGCGTGGAGGCCCTGCTCGCCCACCCGAACGTCGTCGTCCTCAGCCCCGCACCGGGCCATTGGGACGTGTTCGCCGGACTCTGTCGCCAATCGGCCGCTCGGGGAAACCTTGTCGCGGACGCGGCCCACGCTGCCTCCGCCATCCAGCACAACGCCACCTTCGTGACACGCGACCGTGATCTTGCGCGCTTCCCGGGACTCCGCTGGAGGGTTCCCTGACCCCTGATCGGGCTCTTTTCCTTTCTGAGGTGAAACCACTCCCGGTTTCCCTTGCTCCACGTGGGCCGCAAGGCCCCCCAACCGCTGACATGTGGCTCTTGTGACCGATCCGTGGGTTATCTCCGGCCGGCGAGGGGGTCGCCCGGACTTCGACCAGTCGCACGAGGACGAGATGACCGTC
>JBNJCY010000068.1:0-8664 GCA_051744325.1 Actinomycetota bacterium | reverse complement strand
CGGCATCACCGCCACCGTGGAGGACCGTCCGGCTCTCGTGATCGCCACGCCCGGCAGCGAGCCCGTGGCGGACGGGGGATACGCCGCCGCACTCGTCCTGGACGCGGCGGTGGCGACCGCACGTCCGGAGCTCAATGCCGGCTCCGTGGCCCTCGACCGCTGGCTCACCGTCCTCGCGCTCGTGCGGGACGCGGCCGCCGGGGGCCGGGCGATGATCCTCGGGAACCCGGACCCGGCCGTCGCGCAGGCCTGCGTCCGGTGGGACCCTGCGGGATTCGCGCAGCGCGAGCTGGAGGAGCGCGCGGACCTGCGCTTCCCGCCCGCGTGGCGCCTCGTCCGGTTCACGGCGAGCGCGGCAGCGCTCGGCCGGGTGGAGCGGGAGCTCGAGCTCGCGGACCTGCCTCAGCTCGAGCTGCTCGGCCCCGTCGAGGGACAGTTGCTCGCCCGCGTGCCTCGACAGCACGGCCGGGACCTGCTCGCCCGGGTCCGGGTGCTCCAGGTCGAGCGGAGCGGCCGCAAGGAGGAGGTGGTCCGTGTCCGGGTCGACCCATCCGACCTCTGAGATCACCGCCGTCGCCTGGGACTTCGGCAACGTGCTCATCCGGTGGGACCCCTATCTCGCGGTACGCGACATCCTCACGCGCCCGCAGTGGGAGGACTTCCGGCGCCGCTCCGGCTTCGACGACCTCAACCGTCGGTGCGACGCGGGGCTCACCCGCGCCGCCGGAGTGGCTGAGCTGGCGCACGCCGACCCGTGGCTCGCGCAGGTGTACGCCCACTACGCCCGCAACATGGAGGCATCCCTCGCCGGAGACGTCCCGGGTACGAGCGACCTCGTGCACGCCCTCGACGAGCGCGGCCTGCCCCAGTACGGCCTCACGAACTGGCCGGCCGAGGACTTCCACCACGCCGAGCGCCACGTCGCCGTTCTGCCGCTCCTGGCCGGGGTGGTCGTCTCGGGGCGCGAGGGAGTGGCGAAGCCGGACCCGGGCATCTACCGGATCCTGGTGGAACGATTCGGGCTCGAACCCGCGGCCACGCTCTTCGTCGACGACAGCGCGCCCAACGTGGAGGCCGCCCTCGCCGAAGGGCTCCGTGCCGTCCGCTTCCGGGACGCGCGCCAGCTCGCCGCGGAGCTCTCCCGTATCGGCCTCCTGCCCGCCCCGTAGGATGGATCGCTGTGCGACTGATCTTTGCTGGAACCCCGGAGGCCGCGGTTCCCTCGTTGGAGGCCCTCCTGGCATCGCGGCACGAGGTGGCCGCCGTGTTCACCCGTGCCGACGCCCCACGGGGGAGGGGCCGCCGGCTCGAGGAGTCGCCGGTCTCCGGGTTCGCGCGGGGGGCGGGCCTGCCCGTGCTGAAGCCACGGACCCTGCGCGACCCCGCCACGCAGGAGGAGGTCGCGGCCCTGCATGCCGACGCCGCCGCGGTCGTGGCCTATGGTCTGCTCGTCCCGCCGCCGCTCCTGGCGTTGCACCCGTGGGTCAACCTCCACTTCTCGCTCCTGCCACGCTGGCGCGGCGCCGCCCCGGTCCAGCGGGCGATCCTGGCGGGTGACGAGGTGACCGGGGCCTGCGCGTTCCTGCTGGAGGAGGGCCTCGACACGGGCCCCGTCCTCGCCTCCCTGCGACGGCCGATCGGACCCCGGGAGACCTCCGAGGTGGTCCTGGGCGACCTGTCCCACACCGGCGCGGACCTCCTCGTCGGCGTCTTCGACGCGCTCGAGGACGGGACGGCCGCCCCCATCCCCCAGGGCGACGACGGCGTCACTCTCGCCCCCCGCCTCACCACCGCGGAGGCGCGGGTCCGCTGGGCGGCCGGCCCGGACGCCGTCGACCGGCAGGTGCGGGCCTTCCACCCCGGTGCGTGGAGCATGCTCTCGACCGGCCAACGGGTGAAGGTCGGCCCGGTCGAGCCCACTGGCACGGTGCTGGCGGTGGGGGAGGTCACCGTCGCCGGCGACGTGCTCGTGGGGACGGGGGACGGGGCGGTCCGACTCTCCTCGCTCGCCCCGGCGGGGAAGGCGTGGATGGAGGCGCGGGACTGGGCCCGGGGCCTGCGCGGACCCGTGCGCTTCGAGGACGTCCCGTGAGCCGGCCGCAGGATGGTCCGGCCGCCGACCCGGTCCGCCTCCTCGCGCACAAGGTGCTCTCCGCCGTCGAGACGGATGGCGCGTACGCCAATCTGGTGCTGCCGAACGCGCTGCGCGAGGCTGGCCTCGCGGCCAGGGACGCGGCCTTCGCCACGGAACTGGTGTACGGCTCACTGCGTCTCCAGGGCAGGTACGACGCCATGATCGAGGCGACCATCCAGGGGCGGGGCGTGGATCGACTGCAGCCGGCGATGCGGATCGCACTCCGCATGGGTGCCCACCAGATCCACGCCATGCGCGTCCCCACGCGGGCGGCGGTCTACGAGACGGTCGACCTCGTGAAGGTGGTGGCCGGGCCCGCGCCGGTGGCGATGGCCAATGCCGTCCTCCGGAGGATCGCCGATCGCAGCCCGGCCGAATGGGAGGAGCAGATCCTCAGCCTCCCGGACGGTCTCGCCACCTGGGAGTCGCACCCGCGCTGGATCGTGAGCGCATTCCGCCAGGCACTCGCCCTCGACGGCCGGGCGGGGGAGCTGCGGGACCTCCTGCAGGCGGACAACACTCCTGCTGCCGTCACCCTCGTGGCACGTCCGGGCCTGGCAGACCGGGACGATCTGCTCCGTGACCTCCCGGGTGCCGAGCCCACCCCGTTCTCACCGTGGGGAGTCCGGATCCCCGGTGGCGCTCCGGGCGAGCTGCGCGGGGTGATGAGCGGGCGGGTCGGGGTCCAGGACGAGGGGTCCCAGCTCATGGCCGCTCTCGCGGCCGATGCCCCGCTGGAGGGCCCCGACGAGATGTGGCTCGACATGTGCGCCGGCCCGGGTGGCAAGGCCGCCCTGCTCGCGGCCCTCGCCCGCACCCGTGGGGCGCATCTGATCGCCAACGAGGTCCTCGACCACCGTGCCGGCCTCGTGCGCAGGGCGGTGCGACCGAACGCCGATGTCGTCGACGTGGTCGTGGGGGACGGCCGCCACATCGGGGAGGACAACCCCGGGTACTTCGACCGGCTGCTCCTCGACGCCCCTTGCACCGGACTCGGTTCGCTGCGGCGCCGGCCCGAGTCTCGCTGGCGGCGGACGACGAAGGACCTGGCGGACCTCACCCGCCTCCAGCGGGAGCTCATCGACTCCGCGGTGGCGGCGCTCAGGCCGGGAGGGATCCTGGCCTACGTCACCTGCTCCCCGCACCCCGCCGAGACCGTCACCCAGGTGGTGGGTGCGATCCGGCGCCACTCCCTCACCCTGCTCGACGGAGGCCCGGCCCTCGCGGCCCTCGGGCTCACCGTCGAGGCCGGACCGGACTGGCCGCTGCCGGGAGCCGTCCAGCTCTGGCCACACGTGCACGGCACCGACGCGATGTTCGGTGCCGTCCTGCGCCGGGAGGACTAGGATTCAGGGAATGGGAACAGTGATCTCGCCCTCAATCCTGAACTCCGACTTCGGTGACCTCCGCGGCGAACTGACGAAGATCGCGGGCGCGGATGTCGCGCACGTCGACGTGATGGACAACCACTTCGTCCCGAACCTGTCGATAGGGCTGCCCGTGGCTGAGGCCGTGATCAGGCAGGGGATCCTCCCCGCCGACACGCACCTCATGATCGAGGACCCGGATCGGTGGGCACCCGGATTCGCGGAGGCCGGCTGCGTCAACGTGACCTTCCACGCCGAGGCGGCCGTCGCGCCGATCCGGCTGGCGCGGGAGCTCCGCAAGCTCGGGTCCCGCGCCGGGCTCGCGCTCCGTCCCGCGACCGACGTCACCCCGTTCCTTGACCTCCTGCCAGAGTTCGACCTCATCCTCGTGATGACCGTGGAGCCCGGCTTCGGCGGCCAGCCCTTCATCGAGGCGATGCTGCCGAAGGTGCGGCGGACCCGGGACGCCATCACGAGGGCGGGGCTCGACATCGATGTTCAGGTGGACGGCGGCATCTCGCGCAGCACGATCGAGCGGGCCGCTGCCGCAGGGGCGAACAACTTCGTCGCCGGGACCGCAATCTTCCGATCGCCGGACCCGGCCGCGGAGATCGACGCGCTGCGCCGGCTGGCTGACGCCGCGTATCAGGACTGAGACAGGTCCGTCGGGAGCTTCCACCGGGCTATACTGGTGTCGTCTTCGGGGTCGGTGAAATTCCGAACCGGCGGTGAGAGCCCGCGACCCGCACCCACGTGCGGTTGACCCGGTGGAAGTCCGGGGCCGACGGTCAGAGTCCGGATGGGAGAAGACGGAGCGCGCAGCATGCTGCGCGCCGGTTGCCGTACCCCGGGGCGGAGAGGGGCACGGTGAATTTCGCAGCAGACCGCCGCGCACTTCCGCTCGCCGTCGGCCTCATCGTCCTCGCCATCTGGGAGGCGGCCGGCCGGCTCGGCCTCGCGAACCCTGTGTTCCTCCCCACGCCGTCGGCCGTCGTCGCGAGGCTGCTCGCGGACCTGCGCGGCGCGACCCTCGTCCCGGCGACCCTGACCACGCTCGGTGAGGCGCTCACCGGCGCAACCCTGGCCGCCGCCGTGGCCATCCCGCTGGGATACCTCGTGGCGAAGTCGGAGGTGGCGAGCCGCATCATCGAACCCTACGCGGCCGCGTCCCAGGCGATCCCGGCCATCGCGCTCGCGCCGCTGCTGCTCCTGTGGATCGGTCCCGGCTTCGTCCCGATCGTGGTGCTCTGCGCCATCATGGTGTTCTTCCCCATCATGCTCAACACCGCGTTGGGGATCAGCCAGATACCGCGGGACATCGTCAATGCCGCCCGGCTCGACGGGGCCGGCACCGGACTGCTGCTCTGGCACGTCGAGCTCCCGCTGGCCATGGCGCACATCCTCACCGGGTTGCGCAACGGCCTCACCCTGTCCGTGACCGGCGCCGTGGTCGGCGAGTTCACGATGGGCGGCCGGGGCCTCGGCATGCTCCTGACCGCTCAGAGCCACTCGGTGGACACCACCGGGATGTTCGCCACGCTCGTGCTGCTCGCCGGCACGGCGATCCTTCTCTACGTCGTCATCGGCGCACTCGAAAGACAGGTGGAAACCAGAAATGACATGGGCACCCAAGGTACTGCCCGCGGCAATGCTCGTCCTGGGGTTGGCGGCGTGCTCCGGTGGCGGCGAGACGTCGACCACCGCGCAACCGGACCCCACGACCGCGGCGCCGACGACATCGCAGCCGGCCGAACTGACGGTCGGGCTGACCTACATACCGAACATCCAGTTCGCCCCGTTCTACGTCGCGGCTGAGCTCGGCTACTTCGCCGACGAGGGCCTCGACGTGACCCTGCGTCACCACGGCGCCGCGGAGTCCCTGTTCGGGGCGCTCGCCAGCGGCGAGGAGGACGTCGTGAACGCCGGAGCGGACGAGATGCTGCAGGCATACGCCGCGGACGTCCCGGTGGTCACGACGGGCGTCATGTACCAGGAGTACCCGGTGCTGCTCATCGTGCCGGAGGACTCCGGCATCGAGACGCTGGCCGACATGGCGGGGCAGCGCATCGGGCTGCCCGGACCCTACGGCGAGAACTGGTTCTGGCTCCTCGCGGCGATCGAGGAGGCGGGGCTGGCGGAGGAGGACGTGTCGATCGAGTACATCGGCTACACCCAGCAGGCCGCGCTCATCGGCGGCACGGTGGACGGCGTGGTCGGCTTCGCGAACAACGACGTGCTCAACTTCGAGCGCAGCGGGGTCGAGGTCCGCACCCTCACGGCGGACGTGCCCCTGGTCGGGATCTCCGTGGGGGCGCTCGAGGAGACCGTCGAGACGCGAGGCGAGGACCTCGCCGCCCTCAACCGGGCGCTGGCCAGGGCCATGGACCACATCCTGTCCGACCCCGCCGCGGCGGTGGACGCCAGCTTCGACCACATCCCCGACCTCACCGGCGCCGGGGCGTACGACGCGGCGCTCGAGACCCTGGAGGCGACCATGGCCCTGTACGGGGACTCACCACTCCGGGTGGACCCGGAACTCTGGCCGCCGATGTACGAGTTCATGGTCTCCCGGGGTCTCGCCGAACCCGGCCTTGACCCGTCCCGGGCCGTGACCGCCGCGCTCAACCCCGGAGCCGCGACCCCGTAAACTTGCCGGGTGAAGACTTTCGACGACCTCTTCGAGGAACTCAGCCGCAAGGTCGCCCAGGGCGACCCTGACTCCGGCACCGTCCGGGCGGTGGAGGCCGGGATCCACACCATCGGGAAGAAGGTGGTCGAGGAGGCCGCCGAGGTGTGGATGGCCGCGGAGTACCAGGACGCCGAGGCCGCCGCAGAGGAGATCAGCCAACTGCTCTACCATCTCCAGGTCATGATGATCGCCCGTGGCCTGACCCTCACCGACGTCTACAGGTACCTCTGATGCTCCGAATCGCCGTCCCCAACAAGGGCTCCCTCTCCGACCCCGCCGTCTCCATGCTCCGCGAGGCCGGCTACCGTGCCCGCCGCGACGGCGGCCGCGAACTCGTCATCCGCGACGAGGAGCACGGGATCGAGTTCTTCTACCTGCGTCCCCGGGACATCGCCGTCTACGTCGGCGCGGGAACGGTCGACGCGGGCATCACCGGCCGCGACCTCCTGCTCGATTCCAATGCCGCCGCGGTCGAGCGCATGGCGCTCGGCTTCGGTGAGTCCACGTTCCGCTTCGCCGCCCCGGTCGGGACGGCCGCCCGGGTCGAGGACATCGCAGGCAAGCGCGTCGCCACCAGCTACGACATCCTCGTCGGCCGCCACCTCGCCGAGCATGGGGTCGAGGCGAGCGTCGTCCACCTCGACGGCGCCGTCGAGTCGTCAGTGGAACTCGGGGTCGCGGACCTCGTCGCCGACGTCGTCGAGACGGGCTCGACGCTCCGTGCCGCCGGCCTCGCGGTGTTCGGACCGCCGATCCTCGTGTCCGAGGCCGTGCTCATCGCGCCGCGCGACCGGGAGATCGCCCCTGGCCTGGACGTGCTGGAACGTCGGCTCCAAGGGGTGCTGGTGGCGCAGCGCTACGTCCTCATGGACTTCGACATCCCGGCGGACCGGGTGTCCGCCGCCGTCGCGGTCGCCCCCGGCTTCGAGTCGCCCACCATCTCACCGCTGCACGACCGGGACTGGGCCGCCGTCCGCGTCATGGTCCCCCGGGACCGCACCAACACGGTGATGGACATGTTGTACGACATCGGGGCGCGGGCCATCCTCGTGACCTCCATCCACGCCTGCCGGATCTGACGTGGACCGCCTCGCCCCCTTCCGGCCCCGGGTCGCCCGGCTGGTGGCGTGGGGGCTCCTCGCCCTCGTCGTCGTCGCGGTCGCCGCGCTCATGGTGGCGAGCTTCACCACGCTGGAGGAGTACGGTTGGGTCGATCGGGTGCTGACCCTGCTGTTCGCCGGGGCCGGCGGCGTCATCATCCACCGTCAGGCGACTGTCGTCGCGATCCCGAGCGAGGCGGGCCTGCGCGTGAGGAACCTCTTCGTGACCACCGACATCGAGTGGGCCCAGATCGTGCGCGTCAACTTCATGCGGGGGCATCCGTGGGTGACCCTGGACCTCTCCGATGGGGACACCGTCGCCGTGATGGCCATCCAGAGCGCCGACGGGGAGCGGGGACTGGCCGAGGCCCGGCGGCTCGCATCCCTCGTGGCCGAACGCGAACCGCCCGACGCCTGAGCCCTACGGGCGCCGGGCGGCGACCCGTCCGGCGGCGGCCACCGCGAGGAAGGCGGCCGGATCCTCAGCGAGGCCTCGGCCCATCGTCGAGAGCCTGACCGGCAGTTCGGCGAGGACCTCGTACAGGCCGTCGACAGGTTCGTACGCCAGGTCGTGGTGGCGGAGCAGGGGCAGCTGCTCTGCGATGAGGTCGTCGAGTCCGGCGGTGGGGGCGGCCTCCTCCGGCAGGGCAACGCCGTCGAACAGCGGCACCACGACGGTGGACCGCGCGGTGGCGACCCTCCCGACCGCGGTCAGTGAGTGGTGGGAGATGCCGCGGTGCCGGGGCCGGGGATCCGCCCCGGAGACGCGCAGGGCCGCCACGGGTGCCCCGCCGAGCACCGCCACGGCGTTCAGGGCCTCCCCGCAGGCGACCCCGGTGAAGCCCCACGGCGTTCCGGTCCCGAGATTGCCCGGCCCCTGGGCGACGACGGCGACGTCCGCCTCCACCACGTGGCGGGCGGCCAGCAGGGCGGAGTGGACGGTGACGGCCTCGTGGTCGCCCCCGAACGACTGTCCGGCGGTGATGGTCCCTGCCAGCCAGCGCGCGTCCCGGAGGGCGGCGGCAGTCCGGGAGAACCAGGCGGGCAGCGCCCCGCCGTCGGTGTGGACGTAGGCGACCCTGAGTGCCGGGTCCACCGCACGGATCCCCGCGACGATCGCGGGCAGCGCCGAGTGCAGGTCCGCGACGACGACCGGCATCCCGGACACGTCGTCCGCGGCGGCCATGGCCCCGTGGTGCGTGGACTCCTGCTCGTCCACGCCCAGCGTGAGGTACTGCAGCGGGGTGTAGCGGGCCTTGACGATGTGGCCCGGGGTGGGCTCCGGGTCGGACGGGAGCGCGTCGGGGAAGGCCACCACCATGGCATAGCCGCCCGTCCCCAAGCCTCTCGCGAGGGCGGAGGCGGTGAGGAGGA
>JBNJCY010000067.1:0-8670 GCA_051744325.1 Actinomycetota bacterium | reverse complement strand
ACATGACGGACATGCTCCACGCGGCGGTCCCCGCCGACCAGACCGTCTCCTGCACGAGATGCCACTCAACCGTCGGGCACATGGAGTGATGACAATGGAAAACGAGGCACGCAAGCGACCGAACTGGCTGCCGCTCGCCGTCTTCTTCGTCGCGGGGGCCCTGGTCACCGCCGGGGTCCTGGCGCTCCTGCTCAACATCTTCGAGCGGCGTTCCGAGGCTGATGTCGCCTTCCAGAAGGTGGTCGAGGTGGACGACACGGTGGCGGACGCCTCCGTGTGGGGCCAGAACTTCCCGGTCCACTACGAGGCGTTCAAGGCGACCGAATACATGCCCGAGGACGAGAAGGTCTCCCGGGAGCCCACCGCCGAGGATCCGCGGGAGTTCACCGCCGAGAGCAAGATCGAGGCCGACCCGCGTCTGGTCACCATGTGGGAGGGCTACGCCTTCGCGATCGATTACCGCGAGCCGCGCGGCCACGAGTGGATGCTGCTCGACCAGCGGCTCACCAGGCGTGTCCTCGAGCGGGACCAGCCGGGCGCCTGCCTGAACTGCCACGCCAGCACGGTGACCATCATGGACGAACTCGGTGACGGTGACACGATGGCCGGCTGGGCCGCCATGAACGAGATGCCGTACGAGGAGGCCACCTCCTACGCCGAGCACCCCGTCCAGTGCATCGACTGCCACGACCCCGAGACGATGAACCTGAGGATCACCCGCCCGGCCTTCATCGAGGGCATGAAGGAGTACATGGCAGGCCAGGGTGTGGCGGACTACGACGTCAACCGGGACGCCTCCGCCCTCGACATGCGCACCTACACCTGCGCGCAGTGCCACGTCGAGTACTACTTCGCGGGCGAGGGCAAGACGCTCACCTTCCCATGGGACCACGGCCTCACGGCCGACAACGCGTTGCAGTACTACGACGAGATCGGGTTCACCGATTTCGAGCATGCGCTCACCGGTGCCACCATCGTGAAGGCCCAGCACCCGGACTTCGAGACCTTCAGCCAGGGCGTCCACGCCCAGGCCGGCGTGACCTGCGCGGACTGTCACATGGCGTACACCCGTGAGGGCGCCATGAAGGTCTCGAACCACCAGGTGGCAAGCCCGATGCGCAGCGACGAGACGATCAACAGCTCGTGCCTCACCTGCCACCACGCCACGGCGGACGAGATGCGGGAGCGCGTGGACGGCATCCACGAGCGCTACGAGCACGCCAAGGACGTCGCCTTCGACGCGTTCGTCGCGCTCGTCGAGGACCTGGAGGCCGCCACCACGGACGGTACCGACCAGACTCGCATCGACCTCGCGCGGGACTACCAGAAGAAGGCCAGCTTCTTCCTCGACTACTCGGTGTCCGAGAACTCTCGAGGCTTCCACGCCCCGGCATACTCGATCAGGATCATGAATGACGTCACCGACGCCTCCCGGAAGGGCCAGCTCGCTCTCCTCGGCAAGGAGACAGAGTCCTACACCCTGATGGGCGCGGCCGCCGCGGAGGAGGACGCCGAGGGGTAGCCGCGGCAGAAGCTGGGAACAAAGCCCCATGATTTCCCCGGCCAGAATGCGAGGATTCAGGAGCCGGGCGCGGGGCCCGGACCGTCACACCGGGGTGAGCGATGACACGACGCGACGACGACCCGTCCGTCGAGTCGCGCGCTCCCGGCCGGGTCCTGGAGTCGCTCGGTCTCCCCGCGGATGCGTCGCCCGAAGAGGTCCGGGCGATCCGTGACCGGCTCACGGCGTACCTGGAGTCCACCGAGGGCCCTGCAGACCCGGGCGCCGACGTCACCGACGTCCTCATCGACGACGACGGCGCGGCCCTGACGCACCCACCGCGCCCGGCCGTCGGTGCCGGCGGGCCGAGTCGCGCGCTCCGGCCGGTGCTCGCAGTGCTGGTGGTGGTCGGAGTCATCCTCGGGGTGTACTTCATGGGTGGCGTGCCGGGGGACACTGCACCGGAGACGGCATCTGCTCCCGCAGCGTCAGGCCTCGACCAGGCGCGGGTGGACGTGCTGGAGGCGGCCGTGGCCGCGGACCCCGGCGACATCGAGTCGATGCGGGAACTCGGCGCTCTCCACCATCGGGCGGGGGACTTCGAGCAGGCCGCCGAGTGGCAGCAGCGGATCGTGGACCTGGACCCGCAGGACGTTGACGCCCGGCTGTCCCTCGGGGTGGCGCTCTTCGGCCTCGGTGACCTGGAGGGCGCCGAACAGCACTGGGGCGCGGCCGCCGAGCTCGCCCCTGACCTCGCGGAGGTGCACTACAACCTCGGCTTCCTGTACCTGAGCATGGATCCGCCCCAGGTGGACCGTGCCGAGGAGGCGTGGGCACGCGTGATCGAGATCGACCCCGACTCGCCGCTCGCCCGGACGGCCACCGACCATCTCGACCGGCTCGACGGCGACGAGGACTGACCCCATGGCCATCGACACCCGCTGGCCCGTCGAGGACGACGTCGCCCCGCTCGACGTGTTCCGCCGCGTCTACGCCCTCTTCCACGACAAGCGCACCGGACTGGCCCTGATCCTCGCGATGGTGGTGCTCACCCTGCTGGGCGTGCTCTTCGCGCAGGCCCCGGCCGGTGTGCGCGACAACCCCGAGTCGTACGCGAGCTGGTTGGAATCGGTCCGGCCCCGCTACCGCGGGTGGACAGACATCCTGAGCGCGCTGGGCGTCTTCCGGATGTTCTCCTCGATCCCGTTCATCGCGGTGACGAGCCTGCTGGCACTCAGCATCCTCGCCTGTTCCGCGCACCGCGCGCCCCTGCTGTGGCGGGCGGCCGCGCGGCCCCACGTCCACGTGAGCGAATCCTTCTTCGAGCACGGCCGACTCCACCGTACGGTGACCGTCCCGGTGCCCCCGGAGGAGGCCATGGACCGGGTTCGGGCGATCCTGCGGCGCTTCCGTGTGATCGAGGATCCGCACGGTCCGGGGCTGAACCTGTACGCGGACCAGTTCCGCTTCGCCCCGTTCGGCACCGTGGTGGCACACGTGGCGTTCGTGATCATCCTGATCGGCGTGCTCGTCACCTCCAATCTCGGGTTCGAGGACCCCGACTTCACCGTGAGCGTCGGCTCGACGGCGGAGGTCGGCCACGACACCGGCCTCGCCCTCGAGGTGACCGCCTTCCGGGACGAGTACCACCCCGACGGCACGCCCAAGGACTACGCGAGCGACGTCGTCCTCCTCGAGGACGGCGAGCAGGTGGCGGCCCAGACGATCCGCGTGAACCAGCCGCTGGACTGGGGTGGGGTCACGTTCAACCAGGCCTTCTTCGGCATCGCAGCGGAGGTCGTGGTCACCGATGCCGGGGGCACCGTGCTCCACGACGCCGGCGTCCCGCTGCGGTGGACGACCGAGGACGGGCTGTACACATACGGCGTCGTCACCCTTCAGGACCCCGGCCTCGAGGTGTTCGTGGTCACCGCGGCCTCCGGGCAGGCGGACCGGACGATCGGTGCGGGGGAGGCCCGGATCGAGGTCTACCCGCTCGGGGAGATGCAGCCATTCGCCTCACAGGTCGTGGTCCAGGGCACGCCGGCCACCCTCGGGGACCTGACCTACACGTTCGAGCGGGAGCAGCAGTACACCGGCCTGATCGTCTCCCGCGACCCTGGGGCCGCCTGGGTGTGGGCGGGCTCAATCCTGCTGATGCTCGGCACCTGCGCGGCGATGTTCTTCCGGCACCGGCGTCTCTGGGTGCGCGTGCTGCCCGCCGGCACCGGCAGCGAGGTGCGGATCGCCTCCCCGGACCGCCCGGACCCGGCCTTCCGGTCGCGGTTCGATGAGATGGTGGGCGCCCTCGGCGGCGTCCCAGAGGACCGAGAGGACGCCTGATGTTCGAGCTCTCCCAGTACTCCCTCGTGGTGGCCGCGATCCTCATCGCGCTCGCCCTGGTGGGCTACGCCGCCGTCGTCGCGACCGCCAGCCGACGGCGCCGCACTCCCGCGCTGGTCCGCGCCGGTGCGGCCGGCGACGCCGGCGACGCCGACGACCGCAGCACGCCCGCCTCCGCCGCTGCGCCGGCTCCCGCCCCGGCCCGCGGTGCTGCGTGGTACGCGAGCCGGATGGTGTGGCTCGCCGTCGCGTTCCTGACCGCGGCCCTCGTGCTGCGGACGCTGGCCACCGGCCACGCCCCGTTCGCCAACCAGTTCGAATTCGCGATCTCGTTCGCATGGGGGATCACGCTGGCCTTCGCGTGGTTCGACTGGCGGTACGACATCCGTGCGATCGCGCTCGCGGTCCTCCCGGTGGTGCTGGCCCTCATGCTGTACGCGACCACGCAGAACGCCGAACCCTCGCCCCTGATCCCGGCACTGCAGAACAGCCTCCTGCTCACGCTGCACGTGCTCGCCGCCGCACTGTCCTACGGGGCGGCGTGCGTGAGCTTCGGCGCCGCGGTCCTCCACCTGGTGAAGCCGCGGGTGAAGTGGCACCTGCCGTCCTACGACAAGCTCGACGAGATCGGCTACCGCGGCACCGTGGTCACCTTCCCGCTGCTCACCGTCATGATCATCCTCGGTGCGCTGTGGGCGGACACGGCGTGGGGCCGCTACTGGGGCTGGGACCCCAAGGAGACCGCCGCGTTGGTCACCTGGCTGATCTACGCCGCGTACCTGCACGCGCGCGTCGTCCGGGACTGGCGCGGAAGGCGGGCCGCATGGCTCCTGGTCCTCGGGTTCGCCGCCGTGATGTTCTCCTACTTCGGGAACCACTTCTTCGGCGGTCTGCACTCCTATGGATAGGCGGCCGGACGGCCGGGTGACGGCCGTCCTGGCGGCGGCGTTCGCCGTCGTCGCGCTCGGGGGGTGCGCCGGGGAGGCCGGTGCGGCGGCCGGGCGGGCCACCGGGAACGAGGCGGCGCTCGCCACGGTGGGAGAGGCTGCGCCGGACTTCAGCGCCACCGCCGTCGACGGCGCCGAGGTGTCCCTCGCCGACCTCGCCGGACAGCCGGTGTGGCTGACGTTCGGGGCGACGTGGTGCGCCTCGTGCCGGGTGGAGGCGCCCGACATGCAGGCGGTCCACGAGGCCACGCCCGGGGTCGAGGTGGTCATGGTGTACCTCTCGGAGGACGCCGGGACGGTGCGCACCTACGCCGAGCGCCTCGGGACCACGTTCATCCACGTTCCCGACCCGCAGGGCGAGATCTCCGCGAAGTACCACGTGGTGGGCGTGCCGGTGCACTGGTTCGTCGACGCCGAGGGGATCGTCCGCTCCGTGCGGTTCGGCGTCCTCACCCGGACCGAGATGGAAGCGGAACTCGCAGCCATCGGCGGTTGATCAGTCCGCGTACAGGCTCCCGCCGATGAACTCCCGCAGGATGGAGTTGAACGGCACGGTGGAGACGTCGATCGGATCGAAGAAGGAGAGCAGGTTCGCGAGCCGGTCCCGCGTCGCGGCGTGGGGGCTGTCATGCGGGATCCGGGCGAGCACGGGCTCGGCGAAGCAGCGCAGCGCGTTCAGCTCGTACAACAGCGAGGTGTTGAACATGACGTCCGCGTCCTCCTGGAAGCGGAAGACGTACTCGTACTCGCCGCGGCGGACGCTGTCCCACTGCGAGAAGGTCTGCTCCGGTGAGATGCCCCGCGTACTGTCGTCGCGCACAAGGCGGCGGAGCAGGCGGATCTCTGTGGTGGGAACCCGGTTGATGAGGTCGATGTTGAGCCCACCCAGCGCGCTGACGTAGGTCTTGAACGTGAGGCCCGCGGGGATGTGGTTGAGCAGGCTCGGATCGAGGGCGTGCAGGCCCTCGATGACGAGGACCTCGGACTCACGGACCTGGAGCGGAACGGCGTCGGGCAGCCGGGTGCCGGTGACGAAGTCGAAGCGCGGCACGTCCACCGGCTCGCCGTCGACGAGCCGGTGCAGGTGCTGGTGGAGGAGGGGGAGGTCCAGGGCCTCGAGGCTGTCGAAGTCGTAGAGCCCGTCCTCGTCCACCGGGGTGTCCGCGCGGTTCACGAAGTAGTTGTCCAGGGAGAGGGAGACCGGGCGGATCCCGCGCACCTCCAACTGGGTGGAGATCCTCTCCGTGAAGGTCGTCTTCCCGGAGGACGACGGCCCGGAGACGAGCAGCACGCGCACGGAGCGGTGCTGGGTGAGGATGCGGTCCGCGATGTCCGAGATCTCCTTCTCGTGCAGGGCCTCGGCGATGTTGATGAGCCGGCGGGCCTCGCCGGACCGGATCCCATCGTTCACGTCGGCGACCTGTTCGATGTCCAGGTTGTCCAGCCAGCGCCGGTTCTTCTCGAACTCGGAGGCCAGCAGGACAGGTGGGATCAGGGGCCGGTCACTCCCGCGCCCCACGTCCCCGAAGTCCACGATGAAGCCCGTGGAGAACGGCATGATCGTGAACGGCTCCACCTGCGTGGGATCGAGCAGCGCGGGGTACACGGCGTTCGCCTCCACCCCGCCCACGCGGTACCGGTAGTACCCGTTCGACCTCCCGAGCAACTCGATGGGCCGGCCCGCGGAGACCCAGGCCCGCAGGGACTGCTCGATCTGCTGCACCTCCCGGACGGAGAGGACCGAGTTGTCCAGCCCGCAGAAGATGCCCTCGAGGATGGAGTAGGAGGTCTGGAGCCTCTCGTCCGGGAACAGGTCGTGGACCACCTTTGCAAGCCCGAGCTTGACGGTCTGCCGGCCCTCGCGCAGGTGTGTTTCCCTCATCAATCCATCATGCGCTGCCGGCCCCGGCACGGGGGACGAATCCGCGAGGACTACGCTCGGGGCGATGGACCGCTTCACCCGGGATGGGCTCATCTTCGACGTCCGCGACGGCGGCCCCGCCCACGCCGCCGAGGCCGCCGTCCTGCTGCACGGCTTCCCCCAGGACTCCTCCGCCTGGGGCGCGGTCACCCCCGCACTGCACGCGGCCGGCCTTCACACCCTCGCACCTGACCAGCGCGGGTACTCTCCCCGCGCGACACCCGGCCGGCGGGACGCGTACGCGCTCGGGGAACTGGTCGGCGACGTCGTCGCGCTCCTCGACGCAGCGGGGCTGGAGCGCGCCCACGTGGTGGGGCACGACTGGGGCGGCGGCGTGGCGTGGGCGCTCGCCGCGCGGCACCCGGGGCGGGTGGCGAGCCTGACCGTGCTCTCCACGCCACACCCGGCCGCCATGGCGTGGGCGGTGACGCATGCCACCCAGGGCCTGCACAGCTGGTACATGCTCGCGTTCCAGGTGCCCTGGCTGCCGGAGCGCGTCCTGGCGCGGGGCGTGCGGCGGTTCTACCGGTCGACGGCGTTGCCCGAGCCGCACGTCGAGCGGTACGCGGCGCGATTCGGCCGGCCGGAGGCGCTCACCGGCCCGCTGGGCTGGTACCGGGCGCTGCCGCTGGCGGCGGGTGGAGGCGCGGGTGCTGGGCCGGTCCGGGTCCCGACGGCGTACGTCTGGGGGATGCGGGACCCTGCCCTCGGGCGGGCGGCGGCCGAGCGCACCGGGCAGTACGTGATGGCGCCCTACCGCTTCGTCCAGATCGACGCCGGCCACTGGTTGCCCGAGACGCACCCGGGCGCCGTTGCCCGGGAGATACTGCGGGTGGTGGACGTGGCGAGGAGGATGACATGAACGGACGAAAGTGGGGGCTCGTGGTGGCGGCCGTCGTGGCGGTGGCGGTGGCGGTGGCGGTGTTGGTGTTCCAGTTGACGACGGCGGGGCCGGCCTCCTCGGCCTACGTCGCACTGGGGGACTCCTACGCGTCCGGGGCGGGAACCTCCACCGGCAGCGCGGAGGAGAACGAGTGCCGCCGTTCTGACGAGGCGTACCCGAACCTGCTGGCAGCGGAGGTTGAGGGGCTGGCCGACCTTGACTTCGTTGCCTGCTCCGGCGCGACCACCGAGGACCTGCTCATGGAGCAGTTGCCGAGCGTGGGGGCGGACACGGCGGTGGTGACGATGACGATCGGGGGCAACGACGTCGGGCTGACCCGGTCACTGCGGGTGTGCGCGCTGACCCCGGAGAGCACGGATTGCACCGGTGCGGTGGCCGGGGCACAGGACGTGATCGGAGAACTGCCGGCGCGGATCGCCGACGTGGTCGGCCAGGTGCGGGAGCGGGCACCGGAGGCCCGCGTGTACGTGACCGCCTACCCCGTGCTCGTGGGCGCCGACGTGGTGGCGGGGATGAGTGCGTGCCAGATCGCGACCTTCGACGTGCCGCCCGAGGTGGCCCAGGTGTCCGACGCGATCAACAACTCCCTGAACGAGGCGGTTGCTGCGGGGGTGGAACTGGCGGGAGATCCGCAGGCCGTGTTCGTGGACGTGGCACCCGCCTTCGAAGGGCACGACCTCTGCGCTGCCGATCCGTGGATCAACGGGGTGGTCCTGTCCGGGGGTAGCGCATCGGTGAACAGCTTCCACCTGAACGCGGCCGGGGAGCGAGCCTACGCGGATGCCTTGCTCGAGGCCGGCATCGGAGGGTGATCCGAGCGGGTGCTGCCGGCTGCCGGCTGCCGACCGCCACAGCTCACGGAGACTCTGCCAGGGTCCGGCCGGCGGGCGTTGCCAGGTGTCGACCGCGGCTCCATCCGCGCGCGACTTCGTCGGGCGCTCCCGCCAGGATCGTCACGCCGCGGCCCGCCACCCGTCAGCGCCCGCCCTTGTGCGTCCGCCAGGATCGTGACGCCGCGGCCCGCCACCCGTCAGCGCCCGCCCTTGTGCGTCCG
>JBNJCY010000066.1:0-8873 GCA_051744325.1 Actinomycetota bacterium | reverse complement strand
CATCGCCCTCGCCGTCAGTGCGAACGCCGATCCCCACGCGAAGCGGGCGCTCGCCGAACTGCAGCATCTCCGCGGCTGCGACGCCCACTCCTCCGTCATACTTGGGCCCGTGGACCGGGGCATCCTCCGCAACCTCGGCGTCCTCGTCACCAGCGAGCCCGTGTACCAGACGAAGAACCTCTACCGGAAGCGCTGAGGCACTTGCGTCAGGCGGTCTGGCCCGTGTGTACGCCTTCCGAGATCTCCTCGACCAGCTTGGCGTTGAAGGCCGGGAGGTCCTTCGGCGTGCGGCTGCTCACGAGGCCGGCATCGACCACGACCTCCTCGTCAACCCACGTCGCACCTGCGTTCCTCAGGTCCGTCTTCAGGCTGGGATAAGAGGTGAGGGTTCGGTCGCGCAGCACGTCGGCATCGGCGAGGATCCACGCACCGTGGCAGATCACGCCGACCGGCTTGTGCTGCTCGAAGAACCCGCGCGCGAACTGCACCGCGTCCTCGTCCATCCGGATCTTGTCCGCGTTCGCGACGCCACCGGGAAGCATGAGGGCGTCGAAGTCGGCCGAGTTCGCGTCGGCGGAGGTCAGGTCCACCGTGGCCTCGTGCCCCTTCTTGCCCGTGATCGTCCCGGACCCTGTCGAGACGAGGACCGCCTCGGCGCCCGTGGCCGTGACGGCCTCCCAGGGCGAGGTCAGCTCCGAGTCCTCGAAGCCGTCGGTCAGGAGGAAGGCAACGCGCTTGCCGTTCAGGTGAGTCATCGTTCGCTTCTTTCTCTTGGGCCCTCCACCTTAGGAGCGGTCCCGTGACCTCGCATCTCGAGGGTTGCCATCCACCTCGCGCAGCTGGCGTCGGCGGAACTGCGAACCGGCGGACCGTGCCGGACCGCCTGCGCCGCGTTCCGCCGTCAGTCCTCCAGTGCGGACCGCGCGGTCCGCTCGCACACCTGCGCCCACGGCGTCGGTTCCAGCCCGAACTCGCGCGTGATCGCGCCGGAGTCCATCATGAAGGGCCGGGTGAACTGGTAATCCACGGCCTTCAGCTCCCGCATCATGGGCGAGACCATCCCGAGTGCCCCGAGAGCCCACCCCGGATAGGCGCTCACCTTCACGGCCGGGCGCCCGACGGCGGCGCACACGTCCGCGACCGCCTCGGCCTGCGTGCGGGGCGGGTTCGACGGCGCGTGCCACACCCGGCCCCACGCCCGCTCCTCGCGGGACACGACGTCCATGGCGCGTGCGACGTCCAGGACGTCCGTCCACGTGTGGGGCTGATGGGCCGAGCCGATCACCTTGACCGGTTTCCCGGCCAGCGCTCGCGGGGCGACGCGGCAGACGTGGGAGCCGTCGCCGACGCCGTCGCCCATGTAGTCCGAGGCGCGCACCTCCACCGCGCGTACCCTGCCGGCCTCATGCGCAGCCTTCGCCTCGGCCCACATCTCGGCGCGCACCCGGCCCTTGCTCTCGGCGGGAGCGTCCGGCATGCCCTCGACCATCGGAGCGTCCACCTGCCCGTAGGCGTACAGGTTGGACACGGTGGCGAGCACCGCGCCGGACCGCTCGGCCGCGGTCAGCAGCGCGCGGGAGATCGGCGGCCACAGCTCGGGCCACTTCGCGTAGTCCGGGGGATTGACGCAGTTGTGGATGGCGTCGGCCCCATCCGCGGCGGCGGTGAGCGCGACGGGGTCCGCGGCGTCGACGGCGAGCCGGCGGACGCCGTCGATCGCCGGGCCGGCACCGGACCGGCTGGCGAGGACGACGTCGTCGCCACGGGCGGCGAGCAGGGTTGCGAGGGTGCGGCCGACGGGACCGGCACCGACGACGAGGTGCTTCATGGATTCTCCTTCGATGCGGCGGGGAGATCGTCCCACGGGCCGGGGGCAATGGTCCAGGGCCCGTGCACCACTGGACCCGCTGGTCCGGGAGGGACACCATGGAGTGAGGCGGGATCACCGGCGCCCGTCAGGAGGGATCGACGATGACCAACCCGACCCATGGCCCCCGGCCCGTTCGCGCCCCGCATGGCCTGGAGCTCACCGCTGGCGGCTGGCCGCAGGAGGCCGCGCTGCGCATGCTCATGAACAACCTCGACCCGGAGGTTGCCGAGCACCCGGACGAGCTTGTGGTCTACGGCGGCACCGGTCGCGCCGCCCGCAGCTGGGAGGCCTTCGACGCCATCGTCCGCACCCTGACCACGCTGGCCGAGGATGAGACCCTGCTGGTCCAGTCCGGCAAGCCCGTGGGCGTGTTCCGCACCCACGAATGGGCGCCGCGGGTGCTGATCGCCAACTCCAACCTCGTGGGCGACTGGGCCACCTGGGAGCACTTCCGCGAGCTCGAGCGCAAGGGCCTCATGATGTACGGCCAGATGACCGCCGGCTCGTGGATCTACATCGGCACCCAGGGCATCCTGCAGGGCACGTACGAGACGTTCGGCGCGGTGGCCCGCAAGCGCTTCGGCGGCTCGCTCGCCGGGACCATCACGCTGACCGCCGGCCTCGGCGGCATGGGCGGCGCCCAGCCGCTCGCCGTCACCATGAACGACGGCGTCGCGCTCTGCGTCGAGTGCGACGCCTCCCGGATCGCCCGGCGGCTCGGGCATCGCTACCTCGACGTCGTCGCGAGCGACCTGGACGACGCCGTCGCGTTGGCGAGCGCCGCGAAGGCCGAGCGGCGGGCGCTGTCGATCGGGCTGGAGGGCAACGCCGCGGACGTCGTGCCGGAACTGTTGCGCCGGCATCTGGCCGGCGAGATCGAGATCGACGCGGTCACCGACCAGACCTCCGCCCACGACCCGCTGGCCTACCTCCCGCTGGGGTATGCGTTCGGGGAGATGAAGCAGCGGGCCGCGGCGGACCCGGAGGGGTTCACCCGGGACGCGCGGGCGTCGATGGCACGGCACGTCGAGGCCATGGTGGGCTTCCGGGACGCCGGCGCCGAGGTGTTCGACTACGGCAACTCCATCCGCGACGAGGCCCGCAAGGGCGGCTTCGAGAATGCCTTCGCCTTCCCGGGCTTCGTGCCGGCGTACATCCGGCCGCTCTTCGAGGAGGGGAAGGGGCCGTTCCGGTGGGTTGCGCTCTCCGGGGATCCCGCGGACATCGCGCGCACGGACGCGGCGATCCTCGAGCTGTTCCCGGAGGATGCGCACCTGCGCCGCTGGATCACCATGGCGGCCGAGCGGGTGGCCTGGCAGGGGCTGCCCGCGCGGATCTGCTGGCTGGGGTACGGGGAGCGGGCGAGGGCGGGGCTGCGTTTCAACGAGCTCGTGGCTGCGGGGGAGATCGGGCCGATCGTGATCGGGCGGGACCACCTGGACTCCGGGTCGGTCGCCAGCCCCTACCGCGAGACAGAGGCGATGCGCGACGGAAGCGACGCCGTCGCCGACTGGCCGCTGCTCAACGCGCTGCTGAACACGGCGTCCGGGGCCACGTGGGTGTCCATCCACCACGGCGGGGGCGTGGGGATGGGGCGGTCGATCCATGCCGGGCAGGTGTGTGTGGCGGACGGCTCGGAGTTGGCGGCGCAGAAGTTGGAGAGGGTGCTCACCAACGACCCGGGGACCGGGGTGATGCGGCACGTGGATGCGGGGTACGAGCATGCCGCCGAGGTCGCACGCGACCGGGGCGTCCGCATCCCGATGTGGGAGGGCTGATGGCACTGGTTCTCGAAGGCATCGGGCAACTCGCCACCAACGACCCGTCTGCGGGGGAGGGACGGCTCGGCCTGATCCGCGACGCGGCGGTGGTGGTGGAGGGCGACGTCGTCGTCTGGGTGGGTCCGCGGGCCGCGCTGCGGGGGAACGCGGCTGACGGGCGGTGGGACGCAGGCGGACGTGCGGTGCTGCCGGGCTTCGTGGAATCCCACTCGCACCTCGTGTTCGCCGGGCAGCGCGCCGAGGAGTTCGCGGCGCGTATGGCGGGGCAGAGCTACGAGGCGGGCGGGATCCGGGCGACGATCGCGGCGACGCGGGCGGCGTCAGATTCCGAGTTGTCCGCGAATGTGGGGCGGCTGGCGGGGGAGTACCTGGCTCAGGGCACCACGACCGTGGAGGTCAAGTCCGGGTACGGGCAGACGGTGCGGGACGAGTGCCGCTCGCTGGTGGTGGCCGGGCAGCACACCCCGGAGGTCACGCTGCTTGCCGCGCATGTGGTGCCGGCCGAGTTCGCGGGCCGCACAGACGACTACACCCGGCTCGTGGTCGATGAGATGGTGCCGGCGTGTGCGCCGCAGGCGCGGTGGATCGACGTGTTCTGCGAGGTCGGGGCGTTCGACGGCGACCAGTCGCGGGCCGTGCTCGAGGCCGGGGTGGCCGCGGGGCTGGGGGTGAAGGTGCATGCGGGCCAACTGACGGAGGGGCCGGGGATTCGGTTGGGCGTGGAGTTGGGGGCGGCGTCGGTGGACCACGTGTGCCACGCGTCCGACGCGGACGTGGAAGCGCTCGCGGCGTCGTCGACGGTGGCAACGCTGCTGCCGGCGGCGGACTTCTCGACGCGGAACCAGTACCCGGATGCGCGGCGGCTGCTGGATGCCGGCGTGACGGTGGCGCTCGGGGCCGACTGCAACCCGGGGACTTCGTACACCACCTCGCTGGCGTTCTGCATCGCACTGGCGGTGCGGGAGTTGCGGATGACGCCGGATGAGGCTGTCTGGGCGGCCACGGCCGGAGGGGCGCGGGCGCTGCGTCGGACGGACGTGGGGGTGCTGGCGGTGGGGAAGCGGGCCGACCTCGTGGTGCTGGATGCTCCGTCGCACATCCACCTCGCCTACCGGCCGGGCGTGCCACTGGTGTGGGCTGTGCTGAAGGATGGGGTGCTCGCGCGCCGACGCCCCGCTGCCTGTGAGCGATGAGTAGCACATTCGCAACCAACTGATCACACGGCGCGGGACAGCTGCTTCAACTGGGTGGTCCCTGGCACGAGGGAGGCTCCCTCGTGTGAGGGAGGGGTGGGTGCGGGTGGTCCTTCGCCCCACGGAGGCTCCCTCGTGTGAGGGAGGATGGACCCGTGAGCCTCCACCCGACCGGATACCAGCCTCCCCGTCCCTGGACCGGGCGGGATGACGGCCCCGGTCCCGAGCACGCGCGGTGGCACTCAGTGATCCGGCCGTGGAGCCCAGGTGAACCTGCGACCGGCGCTGCGGTGGTCATCGGCTTCGCCTCCGACGAGGGCGTCCGCCGCAACGGCGGCAGGGTGGGTGCGGCTGCGGGCCCGGCGGCGTTGCGCGGGGCGCTGGGATCCCTTGCCGCGCCGAGAGTCGCACTGTTCGATGGCGGGGACATCGTCGTGGGCGAGGACCTCGAAGGCGGCCAGGAACTGCTGGGGGAACAGGTGGCCGCGGTCCTGCGCGCCGGCGGACTGCCCGTTGTGCTGGGCGGCGGACACGAGGTCGCGTTCGGGAGCTACCTCGGGTGGGCGTCCGTCCCGGGCACTGGTGATCGGGCCGAGCGCTGGGGCATCCTCAACGTCGACGCGCACTTCGACCTGCGCGAGGTGCCCGCGGCCACGTCGGGCACGCCGTTCCTCCAGGCGGTCCGCGCCGAGGAGGCTGCGGGGCGGACGCTGGCCTACGCCGTCGTCGGGATCAGCCGCGCGAACAACACGCGCGTCCTCTTCGACACCGCCGCGAACCTCGGCGTCGCGTTCCTCGACGATGCCGCATGCGAGTCGTCCGCGGTGGCCGCGTTCGTGGGGGAGTGGCTGGGAGGGGTGGACCGGGTCCACCTCACGCTGGACCTGGACGCCCTGCCTGCCGCCGTCGCGCCCGGAGTGAGCGCCCCGGCGGGGTTCGGGATCGCGCTCGACGCCGTCCGCACGGCCGTCCGGACGGCTGCGGCCTCCGGCAAGCTCGGGCTGGTGGAGGTGGCCGAACTCAACCCAACCCACGACGTCGACGGCCGGACGGCACGCACCGCCGCACGGTTGGTGGACGACGCGATCAGGGTGGACAAGGCGCTCCGTTCGCTCCAGTGATCAGGCCAGCGGGCCGGTGACCGTCTCCGCGGCGCGGACCAGCTCGCCGTCGCGGACCAGCTCCACCACAGCCTCGATCTCCGGCGCGAGAAACCTGTCCGGCCCGGGCCCGGCCACCTCCGTGCGGATGCGGTCACGTACGGCCGCGGTGGCGGCGGCGGGGGCGGTATCGCGCAGGTCCAGAGCCCGGGCGCCGGTCAGGGCCTCGGCGGCGAGGACGCGGGTCAACCCGTCGAGGGCGCGGCGCAGCTTCCGTGCGGCGTGCCAGCCGAGGGAGACGTGGTCCTCCTGCATCGCGGAGCTGGGGATGGAGTCCACCGAGGCGGGCACGGCGAGGCGCTTCAGCTCCGCCACCACCCCGGCCTGCATGTACTGCAGGATCATGTGCCCGGAGTCCACGCCGGGGTCGCCTGCCAGGAAGGGCGGCAGTCTGTTGCTGCGCCTGATGTCCAGGAAACGGTCGGTGCGGCGCTCGGAGATGGACGCGAGGTCCGCGACCACGATCGCCAGGAAGTCCAGCACGTAACCGACAGGCGCGCCGTGGAAGTTCCCATTCGACGCCACCCGGCCGTCCGGGGCCACCACGGGATTGTCGATGGCGGCAGCGCGCTCGCGGGCGGCGACTTCACGCGCGTGGGCGAGGGTGTCCCGCCCGGCCCCCGCGACCTGTGGGGCGCAGCGCAACGAATAGGAGTCCTGGACGATCGGGCAGTCCGGGACCTGGTGGCTGGCGATGAGGGGCGAGCCCGCGAGGGCGGCACGCATGTTGGCGGCCGCGTCCTGCTGGCCGAGCTGAGGGCGCAGGGCCATCAGGTCCGCCGCGAAGGCGTGGTCCGTGCCCATGAGAGCCTCGACGGACATGGCCGCGGTGAGGTCCGCGGTGGTGAGGAGGCCGGCCAGATCGTGGCAAGCGAGGGACAGCATGCCGAGCATCCCGTCGGTGCCGTTGATGAGGGCCAGACCCTCCTTCTCGGCGAGCACCACGGGCTCGATGCCGGCCTCCGCCAGGACCTCGGCGGACGGGCGCCTGGTCCCGGTGGAGTCCCGGACGTATCCCTCTCCCACGAGGGTGAGGGCGCAGTGGGCGAGCGGGGCGAGGTCACCGGAGCAGCCGAGCGAGCCGTACTCGTGCACGATCGGCGTGATGCCCGCGTTGAGCAGGGCCGCACACGTCTCGGCGACGACGGGGCGCACCCCGGTCCGGCCCGTCGCCATGGTGGCGAGCCGCAGCAGCATCATGGCGCGGACCACCTCCCGCTCCACCTCCGGCCCCGAGCCGGCGGCGTGGCTGCGGATCACGGCGTGCTGCAGTTGGATGCGCCGTTCCACGGGGATGTGCGTGGTGGCCAGCGCACCGAAGCCGGTGGAGATGCCGTAGGCGGGTCGGTCGGAGGCTGCGAGCTCCTCCACGATCCGGCGGGACTCCGCGATCGGTCCCGTGAGGCAACCCGGGGCGAACGCAACGCGCGCGTCCCGGCGGGCGACGGCGACGACGTCGTCCTCCGTCAGTGGCCCGCCACCCACCCGCACGATCTCGTCCATCGCGTCCTCCTTCGGATCACACGGTACGCCGCGGGTGGAGTGGTGCGGGACGGGCCGGCAGGCACCAACCCCGTCACGCCAGTCCGAGGCAGTGCGGCACATCTGCGAAGGAATCGAGGACGACGTCCGGCGCCGGGTCGCCGTCGGCGAGCTGTGCCTCGGTGAACTTGCCCGTGCGCACCTGGAGGCCGGTGAGGCCTGCGGCCTGGGCCGCACGGACGTCGGTGTCGAGATCATCGCCCACCATTGCCACTTGTTCGGCCGGCAGTCCGAGTGCCGCGGCACCGGCGAGGAACATCGCGGGGGCCGGCTTGCCGATGATCGTCGCCTCGACGCGCGCCGCCCGCTCCAGGCCGGTCAGGAACGCACCCGTGTCCAGCCGGAGCCCCTCAGCTGTCCGCCAGACGAGGTTCCGGTGGAGGGCGATCAACGTTGCACCCGCGGTGAGGCAGGCGAGGGCGTGGTTGAGTGCGTCGTAGGTGAACTCGGGTCCGGCGCCGCCGAGCAGGACCACGTCCACCGCAGCCGGGTCCGTGCCGGGCGGTACCAGGGTGATGTCCGCCAGGTCGGGAGTGAGGTCGCCGCTGTTCAGGAGCAGGCACCCCGCGTCCGGATGCCGCTCGTGGAGGTGCGCCGCGGTGGCGGCAGCGACGGTGATCACCTCGTCGTCCTCGACGGCGAATCCGGTCTCCCGGAGGGCATCGGTGATCTGGGCACGCGTGCGCGAGGTGGTGTTGGTGAGGAGGCGCATGGGGATCCCGGCGGACCGGAGAGTATCGAAGGCGTCGACGGCTCCTGGGAGTGCCCGCCACGAGACGACGAGCACGCCGTCGATGTCGATGAGAAGTCCTCGTGTCGGCATCGGTTCACCCTACCGGCGGCACGCCGCGTCGTTCATGGTCCCCGGACACCAGTGTGGGCGTCGACCCACTGCGCGGCGTTCCCGGGCGTGGTGGGGGATGATTGAGAGGTGAGACCGAGTTGGCATGCGGACGATCAACCCTCCGACGACGGGCTCTGGCAGGAACTCGAACCGGACTGGCAGCAGTACGAGGGTGAGCAGGCAGCCCTGTCTGCTGTTCGCCTGGGATTCATCGGCCTGTTCGTTTTCGGGGTGGTCCTCGGCCCGTGGGCGCTGGCGAAGGTCTGGCGAGCCGAGGGCTTCGGCGTGCGGACGAACCTCGGTGAGATGCTGGGGTGGGTGGCCACGTTCTTCGGCCTGGTCCACCTCGCGTTCGGTGTCATGTTTCTCAGCCTCTGAGTGTCTGCGCGGGCGTCGAGTGACTGTGATCGCCGCGTGCCTGTGATCGCCGCGCACACCCATCGCAATCACGCCAAACCCCCGAATGCCGGGCCCTTGCGCTTG
>JBNJCY010000065.1:0-8891 GCA_051744325.1 Actinomycetota bacterium | reverse complement strand
TTGGTGCTCGCCGCCCTGGCCCTCGCCGCCCTGGTGCTCCGCGGCCTGGTGCTCGCCGCCCTGGCC
The DNA here is from genome assembly GCA_051744325.1 of Actinomycetota bacterium. Classification (GTDB taxonomy): domain Bacteria; phylum Actinomycetota; class Actinomycetes; order Actinomycetales; family Actinomycetaceae; genus UBA1383. The sequence goes on along the minus strand of JBNJCY010000065.1, from coordinate 8,825 downwards.
CTCGCCGCCCTGGTGCTCGCCGCCCTGGCCCTCGCCGCCCTGGTGCTCCACGGCTCGGCCCTGAGTCTTGCCCGCGTCGCTGCGGGAGGTGTCCGGGCGCGGCGCGCCGCTGATGGCGGCGATGAGGTCGCCCTTGCGCATCTTCGAGATGCCCTTGATTCCCATGGCAGCGGCCATGGACTGGAGTTCCGGCAGGCGCTTGGAGGCCAGCGAAACGTCAGAAGTCTGGGTCACGAGGTTCCTTCCCCCGGGTCGATCGACCTGAAGTGGATGATGGTGCACGTCCTGGGCAACCCAGAGCCGCTGGACGGTCATTCGGGGCCCGCACGCAGAAGTGCGATGCGTCGATCGCGTTCGTGCACGCCCACAATAGCAGGATCTGGCGGATGTCAGACGACTCTGACGCCTTCGGCAGCGAGCCGCAGCTCCTCGACCTGCCACCCATGCCGGACCAGCGCGTCGCCGAGTGCCCTGCCGGGCCGGCCGAAGGCCAGGACGGTGGGGCCGGCCCCTGACAGCACGGCCGGGACACCCCTGGCGCGCAGCGCGTCCATCACCTCGAGCGACTGGCTCATCACGTCTCGACGGTACGGCTGGTGGAGCCGGTCCTCGGTCGCGGCCATGAGCAGCTCGGGATGCCGCAGGGCCTCGACCATGAGGGCGGCACGTTGCACGTTGAAAACGGCGTCGGCGTGGGAGACCGTCCGCGGGAGCGCGGCGCGTGCGGTCCGGGTGGATGCCGTTGCCGCGGGCACCAGCGCGACCACCTCGATGCGCGGGGAGACCTCGAGAGGGACCGAGCGCGCCAGGCCGTCCTGGGTCCAGGCGAGGGTGGCTCCGCCGTGGAGGGCGGGCGCGGCGTTGTCCGGGTGGCCCTCGAGGTCGGTGGCCAGCTGCAGCACGACGTCGTCGGACAGCGTCTCGGGCTCCGCGACCATGGCCCGGGCCGCCACCAGACCGACGACGACGGCCGCCGCGGACGAGCCGAGGCCCCGGGCATGGGGGATCGCGTTGTGGCAGATCAGGTCGAGCCCGACCTGCGGCGCACCGGCGAACTCGAGGCCGATCCGGATCGCCCGGACCACGAGGTGTTCCTCCCCCGACGCCACGGTACCGGCGCCCTCGCCCCGCACCGTCACCCTTGTCTCCCCCGCGACGGCACGCACGATGACGCGGTCGCGCAGTTCGAGGGCGATTCCGAGCGTGTCGAAGCCGGGACCGAGATTGGCCGAGGTCGCCGGGACGGTCAGGGTGGCGTGGTCGGTGGCGAGACGCATGGTTTCCTAGAGCCCGAGCGCCCTGACCGCCGCGTCGAGGGTCGGGGCGATCACGGTCGGGTCCACGGTCTGTGAGCCGAGCGCGGTGGCAGTGTCCTTGAGTCCGTTGCCCGTCACGGTGCACACGATCGTGTCCCCCTCGGGGACGAGACCGCGATCCGCGGCCTGGACGAGGCCGGCGATCGAGGCGGCGGAGGCCGGCTCGACGAAGATGCCGACTCGGGCGGCGAGCATGGCCTGGGCGTCGAGGATGTCCGAGTCGGTCACCGAGGCGATCCAGCCGCCGGAGTGGTCGCGTGCCTCGATGGCGTAGTCCCAGGACGCCGGATTCCCGATCCGGATCGCGGTGGCGACCGTCTCGGGATGCTCGACGGGCCTCCCCTTGACCAGGGGCGCTGCACCCTCCGCCTGGATGCCCCACATCCGCGGCACCCGGCTCGCGACCGGGGCGAGGCGCGTGCCGGAGTCCTCGTGGCTGGCGCCGGTGCGGCGGCCGGCGTACTCGTTGTAGCCCATCCAGTAGGCGGAGATGTTCCCGGCGTTCCCGACCGGCAGCACGTGGATGTCCGGGGCGTCGCCGAGCACGTCGACGATCTCGAAGGCGGCCGTCTTCTGGCCCTGCAGCCGGTACGGGTTGATGGAGTTGACCAGGGCCACGGGGTAGGCCTCGGTGAGTTCGCGAACGATGCGCAGGCAGTCGTCGAAGTTCCCATCGACGGCAACCAGGGTCGCACCGTGGACGATCGCCTGGGCGAGCTTGCCGGCCGCGATCTTCCCGGCTGGCAGCACGACCGCGCACCCGATGCCCGCCCGGACGGCGTAGGCGGCGGCCGAGGCTGAGGTGTTGCCCGTTGACGCGGCGGCCACGAGCTTGACGCCCTGGTCCACCACTTCGGAGATCGCCATGGTCATGCCGCGGTCCTTGAACGACCCGGTGGGGTTGGCGCCCTCGACCTTGACGTGGACGGTCGCACCTGTGAGCGAGTCGAGGTGGGGGGCGTGCACGAGCGGCGTTCCCCCCTCGAGAAGGGTGACCACGTTCTCCGTGTGCGGCAGGCGGTCGGGGTACTCGGCGATGATGCCGCGCCACGGATGGGCCATCAGTCCGACTCCACGGCAGTCACCGAAAGGATCTCGTGCACTGGCCCGCTCGCGCGCAGCTGCTCAACGGTGCGCATCAGGTCCCCCAGCCGGGCGATGTGGCTGACGATCGTGATCGTGGAGTCGCCGTTCGACGGCAACTGGCGCACCGACTCGATCGAGATCCCGTTCTCGGCACAGATCCCGGCGACGGTCGCGAGAACACCGACCTCGTCCGCGACCTGCAGCCGCACGGACAGTGCGGTGCGGACCTCCTCGGGCCCCAGCACGCGCAGGGCGGCGTAGGCGGACTCCCGGGGGGCGTTCCCGCCGTGCGCCTTGTGGGCCGCGGCAGCGACGACGTCGCTGAGGACGGCGGAGGCCGCCGCGGACCCGCCGGCGCCCCGGCCGTAGAACATGAGACGCCCGGCCGCCTCGGCCTCCACGACCACCGCGTTGAACACGCCGTGGACCGTGGCGAGGGGATGGCTGAGGGGAAGGAGGGTGGGCCGGACACGCACCGAGACGCCGTCGTCGATCCGGTCGCAGATGGCGAGCAGCTTCAGGGCGTAGCCGGACTCGGCGGCCTGGGCGATGTCGGCGGCCGTGATCGCGCGGACACCCTCCACGCTGACGTCGGAGATCGAGACCCGGGTGTGGAATGCGAGCGAGGCGAGCAACGCGGCCTTCGCGGCGGCGTCGAGGCCGTCGACGTCGGCGGTCGGGTCGGCCTCGGCGTAGCCCAGTTCCTGGGCGGTCGCCAGCGCCTCGTCGAACCCGACGCCCCGGGAGGCCATCTCGTCGAGGATGAAGTTCGTGGTGCCGTTCACGATGCCCAGCACGCGAGTCACGGTGTCCCCCGCGAGCGACTCCCGCAGCGCGTACACGACCGGCACGGCACCCGCCACCGCCGCCTCGTAGTAGAGGTCGGAGCCCGAGGCCGCGGCGGTCTCGAACAGCTCGGGTCCGTGCGTGGCGAGCAGTGCCTTGTTCGCGGTGACGACGGATGCGCCGGAGCCGAGGGCCGCGAGCACGAGGCTGCGCGCCGGCTCGATCCCGCCGATCAGCTCGATCACGAGGTCGGCGCTGGTGGCGAGGGCGTGCAGGTCGGTGTTGAGGAGCGAGCGGTCGATGTAGTCCGGGCGGGGGCCGTCCAGCCTCCGGTCCCCGATGCCGACCAACGTCAGGCGTGCCCCGGAGCGCTGCGCGAAGTCCTGTGCGCGCTCGCCGAGGAGCCTGATGACCTGTGATCCGACGGTTCCGGCCCCGAGCACGGCGACACGGACTTCGTGTTGAGACATGGGGGAAGCCTAATGGGTCGCACACCGGCCGGGCGGCGCCGCCCATATGGCGGGTGAGGCGTCAACCGGCGCGGCTGCCCGCACGCGGGTCGAGTGCCAGGACGTCGTCGATGGTCTCGCGGCGCACCCATTCGGTGACCGCCCCGTCGGCGACGGCGAGGACGGGGGGCCGCAGCAGCAGGTTGTAGTTCGAGGCCATCGAGCGGCCGTAGGCGCCAGTGGCGGCCAGGGCGACGAGATCGCCCGCCCGCAGGTCGGCGGGGAGGGCGAGGTCCTTCACGAGGATGTCCCCGCTCTCGCAGTGCTTGCCCACGAGGCGCGCGCGCCGTGGCTCCGCGCTGGACTCCCGGGAAACGAGGTCCGCGCGATAGGCGGCGGCGTAGAGGACGGGACGGATGTTGTCGCTCATCCCGCCGTCCACGGAGACGTACCAGCGCTCCCCGTCCGGCAGGGTGGCCGGCTTGATGGTCCCCACAGTGTAGAGCGAGATCATCGCTGGTCCGATGATGTGCCTCCCGGGTTCGACCGAGATCCGCGGGACGGCCGTGGAGAGCTCCATGCAGGTGGTGCGGACGGCCTCGGCGAGGGCGCCCATGATCTCGCCCGGGGTGAGTGGGTCCTCCCCCGTGTAGGAGATGCCGAAGCCGCCGCCGAGGTCCACCTCGGGGACGACCACGCCGGTCGCCTCCGCGACCTCGGCCCGGAAGCGGAGGAGGGCCTCGGCGGCGAGGCGGTGCGCCGCGTCGTCGAGAACCTGGGAGCCGATGTGGCTGTGGAGGCCGATCAGGTCGAGGGAGGGGTGCTCCACGATCGCGCGCGCCGCCTCCAGGGCGGCCCCCGACGCGATGGAGAGTCCGAACTTCTGGTCCTCGTGCCCGGTGGAGATGAGCTCGTTGGCACCGGCGTGGATGCCGGTGGTCACGCGGAGGAAGGCGGGGGCGACGACGCCGAGGTCCGCGGCGACGCCACCCACCAGGTCCACCTCGTCCAGCGAGTCGACGACGATGCGTCCCACCCCGTGGGCCAGTGCGGTGCGCACCTCGGCGGCCGACTTGTTGTTGCCGTGCAGCGCGATGCGCTCCCCGGGCATCCGGCCCGCCAGGCCGATCGCCAGCTCGCCGCCGCTCGCGACGTCGAGGCAGAGGCCCTGGTCCCGCGCGAGCTCCACCATGGAGACGCAGGTGAAGGCCTTCGAGGCGTAGTAGACGTCCGCGCCGGCGAGGCCGCGGTCCGCCGCGAAGTGCTCGCTTGCCGCCCGGACCCAATCGCCCACGCGGGTGCGCAGGTGGCTGAGGTCGAGGATGAACGCGGGGGTGCCCCACTCGGCTGCGAGCTCAGTCAGGGAGACGTCCCCGAGGCGTGCGGGTTCCTCCCCGCTGGGGGGCACGAAGGTGGACGGCCACGGGCTCGCCATCACATGCGCTCCGGTGCCGAGACGCCGAGAAGGCCCAGGCCGTTCGCGATGACCCGGCCCGTCGCGTCGTTGAGCCAGAGGCGGGTCCGGTGGGCATCATCCACCGGCTCGTCCCCCCGGGGGGTGACGCGGCAGTTGTCGTACCACTTGTGGTAGGCGCCGGCGAGCTCCTCGAGGTACCGCGCGATGCGATGCGGCTCGCGGAGCGGTGCCGCGAGAGCGACCACGCCGGGGAACTCGGCGAGTTTGCCGAGGAGCACCGTCTCCGTCTCGTGGTCCAGGAGCTCCGGGACGAAGGCGTCCTCGCGCCGTACGCCGTGGGACTGCGCGTTGTGGTGGACGTTGCGCGTACGGGCGTGGGCGTACTGCACGTAGAACACCGGGTTGTCGTTGTTCTGTTCGCGGAGCTTCTCCCCGTCGATGGTGAGCGGGGAATCCGCCGGGTAGCGCGCGAGGGTGTAGCGGACGGCGTCGGACCCGATCCAGTCGATGAGGTCACGGAGCTCGACGATGTTGCCGGCGCGCTTGGACATGCGCGCGCCACCGACGTTGACGAGCTGGCCGATCATGACCTCGATGTTGAAGTCGGGGTCGTCCCCGGCACAGGACGCGAGTGCCCGGAGGCGGTTGACATAACCGTGGTGGTCCGCGCCGAGGAGGTAGATCTTCTCGGGGAAGCCGCGGTCCTTCTTGGAGAGGTAGTAGGCGGCGTCCGCGGCGAAGTAGGTGGGCTGGCCGTCCGAGCGGATGAGGACGCGGTCCTTGTCGTCGGAGAAGTCGGTGGTGCGGAGCCACACCGCACCGTCGGAATCGTAGACGTGGCCCTGCTCCCGGAGGCGTTCGACGGCGCGGGCCACCGCGCCGGTGGCGTGCAGCTCGCGCTCGGAGAACCACACGTCGAAGGTGACGTTGAAGTCCGCGAGGGTGCGCTTGATCTCCGCGAGCATGAGGTCGTAACCGGCCTCGCGGGCAACCGCGATGGCCTCAGCGCGCGGGAGGGAAGGGAGGTCGGGGTGGTCGGCGAGCACCGCCGTCGCCAGGTCCGCCACATAGGCGCCCGCGTAGCCGCCCTCGGGGACGTCGCTCCCCTCGGCCCGCGCGAGGATCGACTCGCCGAACTTGTCCATCTGGACGCCGGCGTCGTTGATGTAGTACTCCGGCGTCACGGTGGCGCCCGCGGCGCGCAACAGGCGCACGAGGGCGTCCCCCAGGGCTGCCCAGCGGGTGTGCCCGATGTGGAGCGGCCCGGTGGGGTTGGCCGAGATGTACTCGAGGTTGACGGCATGGCCCGCGAGGGTGTCGGTGCGGCCGTACTCCGCCCCCGCCTCGACGATGTCCCTTGCCAACCGGCCGGCCGCCGCGGTGTCCAGTCGGAAGTTGAGGAAACCCGGGCCCGCGACGTCGACGGCCGTCACTCCCGGGACGTCGGCGAGTGCGGCCGCGAGCGTGGAGGCGAGGGTCCGCGGGTTGGTGCCGCCCTTCCTGGCGAGTTGGAGAGCGGCGTTCGTGGACCAGTCACCGTGCTCGCGCTGCCGGGGACGCTCGACGCGGACCGGGGGGACGTCGTCGGGCGCGAGAGCGAGGTGGCCTGCGGCGACGGCGTCCAGCACGGCAGCACGGATGGCGGCGGCGAGTTGTTCAGGGGTCACTCGCCCAGTCTAGTGGCGGGATGACGCCATTCCGCGGGCACGGTCGGCACCGTGAGGGACGCCACGTTCGCCTTGGCCATGCGCGCAGCCACCCGCTGCGCTGGTAGAGTCGTCAGGCGTCGCCCCGATAGCTCAGTGGATAGAGCGTCTGCCTCCGGAGCAGAAGGCCGCAGGTTCGAGTCCTGTTCGGGGCACCAGCTGGCATGGGCCCCTGACCTGCAGAGATGCAGGTTCTGAGGGTCCTTTCTTCTTGGTTCGTGCCAGATTGAACTTTGGCGTGCCGCCACGGCGTGTCATCTTGGGCCACGAATGGACAGGACCGGACGGGTGCGTGCGCGGGCCGCGAACTCACGAGATCACACCGCCGGAGGGCCTCGATGTGGGGCCGCCCGCAGGGCTTTCAGCTCGATCTTCAGGAGGCACGTCATGGCCGCACGGCAGCAGGCAACCAGGGCTCGCGGCATGGTCTCGCTCGCCGAGGCCGCCGAACTGGCGGGGCTGAGCATCCGGACGCTACGCCGCCGCATCGCGGATGGCGAACTGCCGGCCTACCGGACCGGCCCCCGCCTGATCCGCGTCCACCTTGACGAACCTGGACACGCTGGTGGTGCCGATGAACTCCGCCGCGGCCGAGCGACTCGAGGGCGAATCCGCTCCGCACCTCCCCAGCCCAACGGCACGCGCACCGCAGTCGTCTGGAAGGCGCTTCACCTCGGTTCCGCGCTGACAGCGATGGACATGGCTGGGTTGGCCTCGACCGAGGTGTCGGCCTCCCATCCGCGTTTGGTGTCGACTCGCGCTGTCTGTCATCCGGACGGGTTCCCGCCTGGTCCGCGTCAATCTGTCCGGGGTCGCGCTGCAGGTTCGTACGGTTCGCTCATGGGAACATGGATCCATGGTGTCGGTTTGGGATGCGTTCCGCTCGGCGCGTATCCATGCCGCTCGCCACATGAGCTCTTGCGAGCGAACTCAACTCCGGTGGGGTGAGACGGCCGTCACCGAGATCGTCATCGCGCGCTCGGCCGAGGCCGTGGCCGTCGTGCCTGTCGCAGCGTGCCGAATCGGTGAGCGGGGCCGACTGGATCTGGTGGTGGGTTGACTCCCGGGGCGCTCACGGAACGCTCCTGTGCGCTCTACCTCGGGAGCTGTCCGAGGTCTCGCGGATCTGTGCCGGGCTGGACGCCACGGTGACCGCGTTCCGCACCCGTCACCTCGGGCATGTCGCCTTCCCCTACGCGTACTTGGACGCCACCTACCAGCACGTGCGGGAAGACTCCCGCGGGCAGGTGGTCTCCAAGGCCTTCATCATCGCCACCGATATCACGGCGGTGGGGGCAGAGAGATCCTCGGGGTGGACGTCGGGGACAGTGAGGATTGGGCATTCTGGACCCGTTTCCTGACCGGATCGACGAGGGACCGCGGCCTGTCCGGGGTGCGGCTGGTGATCTCCGACCACCAGCACGCCGGCCTGGTCGCTTCTCTGCGCCGCTGCCTCCAGGGGGCCGCCCATCAATGCTGCCGCGTCCACTTCACTCGCAACCTGCTCGCCCTGGTTCCCAAGTCCCACAAGAACATGGTCGCCGCCGTCTTCCGCACCATCTTCTTCGCCCAACCCGACGCGAAAGCGGTGTCCGCCACCTGGGATCACGGCCGTGATGAGCTGGCCGCCCGATTCCCCAAGATCGGCCCACTGATGGACGACGCCGCAGCCGAGGTCCTGGCGTTCTCCCCCATCCTCCGCACCCACTGGACCAAGATCTGGTCCAACAACCCCCTCGAGCGGATCAACAAGGAGATCAAGCGCCACTCCCGCGTCGTGGGCATCTCCCCCAACGAAGCAGCCATCATCCGGCTAGTCGGAGCCGTGCTCGCCGACGCCCACGACGAATGGCAAGTCGCCGACCGCCGCTACCTCTCCGGACAATCCATGGCCATGCTCTAATCCGAAAATGGATAACGAACCCATGGCCGCGCTCACCAGCGGCGGGTAGGGCACCGAGGAATCCACCTCAAAGCCCACCACCCCACGTGGCGGCTCGATCATCTTGCCACGCGACGCATTCTGCGAAGGCGCCCATCAGTTCCTGCAGTCTCGACAAACGCG
>JBNJCY010000064.1:0-8953 GCA_051744325.1 Actinomycetota bacterium | reverse complement strand
ACGACACGCAAGAAGTCCACCGCCGCGCCCAAGCCGTCCACCACCCGTCCTGCGAACGCCCGCGGCGGGCAGCACCGGGGCTCCCGCGTGGAGTTCGAGACCCGGAACAACGGCACCGTCTCCATCAGCTGGCGGATGATCGTGTTCGTCCTCGTGGTGGCCGTGGCATTCGTGCTGGTCACGCCCACGCTGCGGCACTTCCTGCGCCAGCAGGAGATCGAGCGGCGCCTGGGCGACGAGGTTGTCGCGGTCGAGGCCCGTACCGCGGAACTGGAGCGTGAGCTCGCCCGGTGGGAGGACCCGGACTTCGCCCGCTCCCAGGCCCGGGACCGGCTCGGCTACGTCATGCCCGGCGAGCAGCCCTACATCGTCGTGGACCCGGAGGCCGTGATCGGCGAGGAGGCCCAACAGGCCTACGAGGAGGAGATGGGCTGGACCCAGCCCGTCGGCCCCTGGTACCTCGAGGTCTGGGACTCGATCGTCGTGGCGGGGGAGATCCCCGCCGAGGACGCGCCCGCCGAGGGTGAGGAGTCCGCCGTCGACGGCGACGCTCCGGCTGGCGGCGAGGGCGGTGGCGAGGGCGGCGGCGAGGGCGGTGGCGAGGGCGGCGCCGAGGGCGGTGCCGAGGAGGCCCAGCCGTGACGGCCGTGACCCCGGAGGACCTGGTCACGCTGGGGGAGCAGCTCGGGCGGGTGCCGCGCGGCGTCGTCGGCATCGCGGCACGGTGCGTGTGCGGCCGGCCGCTCGTGGTCCGCACCGCCCCCCGGCTCGACGACGGCACCCCGTTCCCGACGTCGTTCTACCTGACGTGCCCGCCGGCCGTGAAGGCCGTCTCGACCCTCGAGGCGACCGGCGCCATGGAGGAGATGAATCGCCGGCTGGCCGAGGACGCTGACCTGCGGGCGGCCTACGTCCGCGCCCACCGCGAGTACCTGCGCGTGCGCGCGGAGCTCGGCGAGGTCCCCGAGATCGCGGACGTGTCCGCCGGGGGGATGCCGACACGGGTGAAGTGCCTCCACGCCCTGCTGGGGCACACCCTGGCGGTGGGACGCGGCGTCAACCCCTTCGGCGATGAGGTGCTCGACCGGCTGGAGCGCTCCGGCGCCTGGAGCCCGCGGGTCTGTTCCTGCTGAGTGCGGTCCAGCCCTTTGGCGGCCGCCCGGTAGGTGAGGAGCTCGACCACGTTCAAGCTGGGGTGGACGCCGAAATCCTGGTGCAAACAGCCCAGGGCGCGGCGCAATCTACCGCTCGATCTGCTGCAAGAAGACCAGGATCTCGGCGGCGATCAGGTCCGGAGCTTCGCTGTGGACGTAGTGGCCCACGTCCAGCATCTTGTATTGACCACCGGCTGCCTCGGTGTAGGCCAACAAGATCTCGCCCCAGTTGTCCATGGGCAGGCCCTCGCCGTTGGAAATGAAGACGTAGAAGGGCACATCGGGAATACCTGCGGCGGCGACCAGTTGGGCGTTGGCCTGCGTGATTTCGATTTCGGCTCGCATATCGGCCGTCAAGGTGCGCCGGTACATGATGGAGCAGAAGGCATCAGTTTCCTCTTCACTCAGATGGCTTACCGACGGCGACCCCTGACAGATGAAAGGAGCCAACCGCAGCAGGCCGGTCCGGGCGGTGAAGGCGACCAGTGCCAGCTTCAGGCGCGGCGGCGGCATGACTTCATAAACAGGCGGCGTGGCCGGGTCCAGGCCGATGATGGCGGCCACTTCGTCGGGATGGCGGTTGGCCCAGTGCAGCGCTTCCAGTCCGCTCATCGAGTGGGGCAGCAAGACGTAGGGCGGGCTTTCGCCGGCCTCCTGCAGGGCCAGCCGGGTCTCCTGCAGCACCGTTTCAATGTCGCGGGACGCGCCGCCGCTGTGGTCGCTCCAGCCATAGCCGGCACGCTCCACCACGACCGTGCGGTAGTCGTCGGACAGTTGGCTGTAGAGTCCCCGGAAATCCAGGGTCGGGGCGGTGGTGGCACTGCCCGCCAGGAAGACGAGGGTCAACTCGCCCTCGCCCTCGTCCTCGTCCTCGCCCTCACCCTCACCCTCACCCTCACCCTCGGCGTAGACGTGCAGCCGGTGGCCGTTGACCGCCACCATCTGTCCCGGCGGCGGGTAGGCGGCCTCTTCACGCGGCGTTTGCAGCCGGTGGTTGATGACACTGCCGACAATCACCAGCGCCAGCAGGAGCAGCGACCCCAGGAAGAGCCATTTGGTGATGGTGCGAGCTCTCTTCAAATCAAACCCCGTCAAACGTGGAAACGTGAACTGGCCGCCTCTGGACCGTCCACTCTACGCAGCTGTCGCGGGAGGCCGCCTCCGAATGGTCCCTTGTGGGGGGCCGTGGGAGAGTTTCCCCGTGACACGCGTAGCCGCCATTGACTGTGGGACCAACTCGATCCGCCTGCTCGTCGCGGACGTGGAGGACGGGACCCTGACCGATGTCGTGCGCCGGATGGAGATCGTCCGGTTGGGAGCGGACGTGGACCGCACCGGGGTGCTGGACCCGGCTGCACTGGAGCGCACCCTGGAGGCCACGCGGCGGTACGCGGCGGAGTGCCGGGAGCTGGGCGTGGAGCGGATCCGTTACGTGGCCACTTCTGCCACTCGGGACGCGGCCAACCGGCAGGACTTCCTTGACGGGGTGCGGGACGCGATCGGGGTGGCGCCCGAGATCATCAGCGGGGACGAGGAGGCCACCCTGTCCTACCTTGGCGGCACCCTCGTGCTGACGGGGCAGCCCGAGCCGGCGCTCGTGGTGGACATCGGCGGCGGGTCCACGGAGCTGGTGCTGGGGGAGGGCGGCGAGATGATCGCCGGTTACTCCATGGACGTGGGGAGCGTCCGCATGCGCGAGCGCCACCTCCACTCCGACCCGCCCACCCAGGCCGAGCTCGCGGCGGCGCGCGCGGACATCCACGCGATGCTCGACATCGCCGCCACCCACGTTGATCTCGGTGCCACCCGCACGCTCATCGGCCTCGCGGGCACCATCACCACGCTCACGGGCGAGGTGCTCGGCCTGGACCGCTACCGGCCCGAGATCGTCAACGGCGCCACCATGACGATCGAGCAGGCCCAGCAGGCGTGCGACTGGTACCTGCGGTCCACCCATGACGAGCGCCTCACCCGCGGCTACCTGCACCCGGGCCGGGTGGACGTCATCGCCGCCGGAGCGCTCGTGTGGTCCGAGGTGATGGCCCGCGTGCAGCGCGAGGTCGAGGCCGCGGGCGGCGAGCTGACGCACACCACCACCTCGGAGCACGACATCCTCGACGGCATCGCGCTCTCGATCGCGTGACACGAAGTTCGGGCCGTTCCCGAGGTAGGTCATCGCGCCCATACCCCTCTCCAGCTCGAGCAGGGGCTCGGACGATGAGGTACCCCTCATGACTCCTCCCTCACGGTAGGGCCGGGAAGTCCCTTCGGGACCGGCTTGCACGCCAGTTGCCATGATGCGATCCCGGATAGGGTGGGTGCGGCCCCCGTAGCCCAATGGCAGAGGCAACCGACTTAAAATCGGTTCAGTGCGGGTTCGAGTCCCGCCGGGGGCACCCGTGACAGGCACCGGGGGCACCCGTGACAGGCTGGGAACAAAGGGACGATCGTGAGCGTTTCTGAATGCAGGACACGAGTGTGTCCCCCCAGCGACTTCGAGCCGCAACAGGAGAGACCACCCAGATGAGCAACCCAGCACTCAACAAGGCCTTCGGGAGCAAAATGACCCCGGCCGGCTACCCCGAGTACCCCGGATACCAGCCGCGCGGCGGGAGCGGGACCTCCCAGGCCCCGCGCCAGCAGGCGCAGTACCAGGCGCCGCAGTACGGCCAGCAGTACGGCGGGACCCAGTACCCGAATCCGGCCGATCTCGAGCAGTCCTACAAGATGCCCCCGGCCGGCCCCGCCCAGACGGGCCGGCTCACGCTCGACGACGTGATCGTGAAGACTGCGTTGACCCTCGGAGTGGTCGTGCTCGTCGGCGCCGGTGCGTGGGCCCTCACGATCGCCAACCCGGGCCTCGGCATGGGGTTGGCCATCCTCGGAGCCATCGCGGGTCTCGTGCTCGGGCTCGTCAACGCGTTCAAGAGGGAGCCCAGTCCCGCCCTGATCCTCGCCTACGCCGGGTTCGAGGGTCTCTTCCTCGGTGGGATCTCCGCCTGGTTCGAGTCCATGTACCCCGGGATCGTGATCCAGGCGGTCCTCGCCACGGTGGTCACCTTCGGCGTGACGCTCGGCCTGTACACCACCCGGATCGTGCGCGTCTCCAGCCGGATGATCAAGTTCGTCATGATCGCGATGGTCTCCTACCTCGCGTTCTCCCTCGTCAACGTGGTGCTCATGCTCACCGGCGTCGCCGATGGCATGTTCGGGCTGCGCTCCACGGAGGTCGCGGGTATCCCGCTCGGCCTGCTGATCGGGGCCTTCGCGGTGCTTCTCGCCACCTTCTCCCTCCTCATCGACTTCCACCTCATCGAGCAGGGCGTGAAGTCCGGCGTCCCGGCCCGGTACGCCTGGTCCGGGGCCTTCGGGCTCACTGTCACCCTCATCTGGCTCTACATCGAGTTCCTCCGCATCATCGCGATTTTCCGGAGCCAATGAGGTGTGACCGATACCAACAACGCCGGGTGCCTGCTTTGTGGGCACCCGGCGTTAGTATCGAGTGATTGAATCCCCCGCCATCTGGAGCGGCGTCGCCGCGCCCAAGGGGCCTATGTGAAAGGCCACGATGATCTCTGCTCTACTGCCCACCGTGATCGGCGAATTCGGCACCAAGCCGCAACTCGCCTTCACCTCCGAGGCTGCCCCCAACGGGCTGCAGGTCTCGGTGCTGCGTCAGGGCAACGGTGATCCGGTGCGAGCGGGTCACGAGATCGAGGTCAACTACCTCGGGCAGGTCTGGGGCGGCCACATCTTCGACAACTCCTACGACCGCCGGCAGCCTCTCGCCTTCCCGATCGGGGTCGGCATGGTGATCGGCGGCTGGGACGACAGCCTGGTCGGCCAGCGCGTCGGCTCCCGCGTGCTCCTCTCGATCCCGCCGGAGCACGGCTACGGGCCCCGGGGTGTCCCACAGGCCGGCATCGGCGGCGGGGACACCCTCGTGTTCGTGATCGACATCCTCGACGCCCGGTAGGTCACGACGGCTTCACCGAACCCGACCCTGAGTGGCGCCGCCCGGGGATAGCGTGGAGTGATGGACGCCCACCTGCCGCCGTCCGAGTCGGGCGAGTGGCACCACCTCAACGGCTTCCTCGACCACCTGCGGCACACCGTCGAGTCGCAGGCAAGCGGCCTCGGGGATTCCGATCTTGCCCGCAAGGTCGGCACCGTCTCGATCGGGGGGATCCTCACCCACCTCGCCTTCATCGAGGACTACTGGTTCGGCTACGTCTGGACCGGGCGGGAGCCGTCCGAGCCGTGGCTGAGCGCGCCGTGGGACGACGACCCCGACGCGGACTGGGGCATGGCGGCCGGGCGGACCGGGCGAGAGATCCTCGCCCTCTGGCGCGCCGCCGTCGACCGCTCACGACGGGAGGCGGTCCGGGGGCCCCTCGACTGCGTGTCGGCGCGGGACACGGCCGACGGCCCGGTCGCCAAGCGGTGGATCCTACTCCACATGCTCGAGGAGTACGCCCGCCACGCCGGGCAGGCGGACATGCTCCTGGCCCTCGCGGCGCGCCGGAGCGCGTCTGAGTCCTCGATCAGCGCCTAGGCTCTGTCTCCGGGAACGGGACGCCCGTGCGGGCGTGGCAGCGGTACCCGTGCGGGTTCTTCAACAGGTACTGCTGGTGGTACTCCTCGGCGAAGTAGAATGGCCCAGCCTCCGAGGCCGGCACGATCTCGGTGACGATCTTCCCGAGCCCCGCTTCCGTGACCGCCTCCTGGTACTCCGCCCGCGTCCGCATCGCCTCGTTGAGCTGGATGTCGTTGGTCACGAAGATGGCGGACCGGTACTGCGAGCCGACGTCGTTGCCCTGGCGGTCCAGCGTGGTCGGGTCGTGGGACACCCAGAAGATCTTGAGGAGTTCGTTGACGTCGGTGACCGCAGGGTCGTACGCCACGCGTACCGTCTCAGCGTGCCCGGTCCGGCCGGTGCAGACCAGCTCGTAGCTCGGGTGCTCGGTGACGCCCCCCATGTACCCGACGGCGGTGCTCACCACTCCGGGCGTCTGCCAGAAGATCTCCTCCGCCCCCCAGAAGCAGCCCATCGCGAAATAGATCACGTCGAGGTCCTCGGACGGCTGCTCGGGTACGCGCCGCATGGGCTGGATGGGTGTCATCGCCACTCCTTCAGGTGAGTCGCCGGCGTGCACCGACGAAGTAGGCTGCTGTCACTACCTTGCCACGAACAGGACCGGGTACCCATGGCATATCTTCCCAAGTCCCTGCGGGACCGCGTCGTGAGGACGCATGACAGTTCGCCGGTGCCCCGTGTGATGGCGGCGCGTACCCGGGATCCGGCCGAGTTGGATGCCGTCGCGCGGGCGAACAATGCCCCCGAGTTGCAGGTGCCGTGGAGCATGCGGGTCTTCGCCGCCTGGTCCTGGCGTGCCATCGTGATCCTCGCGCTCGTCGCCGTGGTCATGCTGCTGCTCGTGCAACTCAAGAACGTGGTGATCCCGGTGCTCGTGGCCGTGGTCCTCACCGTGCTGCTCCACCCGATGTCCGATGGGATGCGGCGGGTCCTGAGGTTCCCGCCGCTGATCGCGTCGCTCACCACGGTCTTCCTCACCGTCGGCTTCGTGGTCCTGCTCCTGTCCGTGGCCAGCCGCAGCATCTACACCGGCTTCTCCGACCTCGCCTCCAAGGCGGGCGCAGGGTTCCAGTCTCTCCTCGACTGGCTCGCCACCGGTCCTCTCGGGATCGACCAGGCACAGATCGACTCCTGGCTGGACCAGCTCACCGGAGCGCTCCAGGGCAACTCGAGCGTGCTGGCGAGCGGGGCGCTGTCCATCACGACCTCGATCGGGAACATCGCGGCCGGTACGGCGGTCGTCCTTTTCCTCACCATCTTCTTCCTGAAGGACGGGCGTCAGCTCTGGATCTGGTGCGTCCGCCTCCTCCCACAGGTGTGGCGCGGTCCCATGCACGAGGGTTCCATCCGTGGCTGGGTGACGTTGCGCGGCTACGCCAAGTCGACGATCCTCGTGGCCCTCATCGACGCGATCGGCATCGGCGTGGGCGCCGCGCTGCTGGGGGTCCCCCTCGCACTGCCCCTCGCACTGCTGGTGTTCCTCGGGGCGTTCATCCCGATTGTCGGTGCCTTCCTGACGGGCACCATCGCCGTGCTCGTGGCCCTGGTCGACAAGGGAGTCGTCACCGCACTGCTCATGTTCGCAGTCGTGATCCTCGTCCAGCAGATCGAGGGCAACGTCCTGCAGCCGTGGATCATGAGCAGCAACGTCGCCATGCACCCCGTGGCCGTTGTCCTCGGGGTGGCGGGTGGCACCTACATCGCCGGCATCACCGGAGCCGTCTTCGCAGTCCCCATCATGGCCTTCCTCAACACGGTGGGGCTGTACCTGTCCGGCCATGACACCGTGCCCGCCCTGGCCACCTCGCCCACACGGCCAGGCGGGCCTCCGGGAACCCTGGACAGCCAGGTCCGTGCGTCCTACGGGTACACGGATGAGGAGTCCCCCAAGGCCGACGACGACGCCGCCGGGACCCGTGGGGCCGCGGCGGCGTCGGACGGTGGGGAGTCCGAGGAGGCTACTGCTCCTGGAAAGGAGTGACCTCGAGGATCTCGACCGCGAAGATCTTCCCGTTCGGGGCCTCGTAGCTGACGGTGTCGCCCTCCTTCTGGCCGCTGATCGCGGCGCCGAGGGGCGAACTCTCCGAGAACACCTCGATCTCGAGGTCCGGCGCTCCCTCGCGCGAACCGAGGAGGAAAGTCTTCTTCACGCCGGCGATGGTGGCCTTGACGACCATGCCGGGCTCGACGATCCCGTCGTCCGGCGGGGCCTCCCCGATCTTCGCGGTGCGCAGGAGGTCGGTGAGCTGCACGATGCGGGCCTCTCGCTTCCCCTGCTCCTCGCGGGCGGCGTGGTATCCGCCATTCTCCTTGAGGTCACCCTCCTGCCGTGCCGAGTCGATCTTGTCCGCGATCTCGGCGCGGCCCACCGTGGTCAGGTTCTCAAGCTCCGCGCTGAGCCGGTCGTAGGCGTCCTGGGTGAGCCAGGTGCTCGGCTGTGCCACTGTTCCTCCCCTCCTGAAGGCAATAGGAAAACCGGGTCCGTACTCCGTACGTGGGCGAACCCGGCCTGTGAAGCAATGATTCTACCACGCTGCCGAAGAGGGGTGGTGGCTCACTGTTCGAGGATCACGCGGGCCCCGGCGCTAATCCTCGAGGATCACGCAGTCCCCGACGTTTGCCCCGGTGGCCGGCTGGATGGTGGCGACCGACGTTGTCACGGAACTGGACGCTTCGGTGACGGGCCCGATGACGACCTCCTTCACGCCCACCTCGGTCAGGTTGTCTGTGTAGGCGCGGACCGTGCAGGCCACCGTCGCACCCGGCTCGGTGGTGACGTTGAAGGTCACGCGGAGCTCCGAGCCGGACACCACCTCCAGGGCAATTCCCTCGGCCGTGACCGAGGGTGCGCGCAGGGCGATCGCCTGCCACACCAGCCACGCGACGGTCAGGACCACGAGCAGCCCGGCCACGACGGCGATGTTCCGCCGGTCGGACTGGTGGGCGCCGTACCTGCGGCGGAGATACTCGGCCTGGCTCAGCTCGGACATGGCACCATTGTCACTCACTCTGGGTCCAAGTGCGCTGCCGCACTGACCCGCGCCACCTTCCAACCCACGGGCATTGCCGCCATCTTCCAATCCACGGGCATTGCCGCCACCTTTCAACCCCCGGGCATTGCCGCCATCGTCCCCAAGTGCGCCCTTCATCCGACCTCTGCGGAGGCGATGTGAGCAGTTGGTAGCGCATCTGCTACTCATCG
>JBNJCY010000063.1:0-8962 GCA_051744325.1 Actinomycetota bacterium | reverse complement strand
CACTGTCCCCATCACCAAGGCCCTGCACCTGAAGTCCGCGGTCACCGCACTGCCGGACGGCACGATCATCGGGTACCCACCAGTCGTGGACGACCCGGGACTCTTCCCCCTCTTTCTCCCCGCCCCCGAGAAGTCGGGCTCCCACGTGGTCCTGCTCGGAGGCACCTGGGTGCTCATGGCGGCCAGCGCTCCGGAGACCGCGCAGCTGTTCCGCGACCGCGGCCTCGACGTCGTCACGGTGGACATCTCCGAGTACGAGAAGCTCGAGGGGGGCGTCACCTGCCTGTCCGTGCGGCTGCGTGGCCTCCCGGAGCGCAGCTAGCCGCCGCCGGACGGCTGGCCGCCGGCGTCGGGGCCGGGAACGTCGTCGTAGAACTGGCCGTGGTACCCGAACAGCACCGGGTGCGGCAGCTCGGCGCGGGCAACCTCGGTGAAGGTGGCGGCGTCGAGCACGAGCAGGTACGAGACCCCGCGGTGGGCGTCCAGCACCACGGAGAGCACCACGCCGTCGTCCTCGGCGCTCCGGCCCGGTCGCCCGACGAACACACCCTCACCCGGGTAGCTGCCAGCCTCGTACCAGGTCGCGGCGGACCGGTCCGCGATGTCGATCTTGACGAGTTCGTCGTAGAAGCCGCGCTCGGCCCGCAGCCCGACGCCGTACACGTACCGGAGGTCGGCACTGGTGTTCATCCGGGCGTAGTCGACGCTCGGGAGCTCGATCGCGGTCCGGCAGAGCACCTCGCCGTCGACATCACGTGCCGGCCCGGTCATCGCGATGCGGTATCGCCGCAGGGTGCCGGGCGGGATGTGCGACTCGGGCTCCTCGAGGCGATGGAGATAGAACGCCTCGATCACGGAGGCGTCGTCGTATCCGACGAGGTCCACCACGAGCTCGTCACCGGAGTCGAACGCGTTGACGTGGTGGAAGGCGAAGAAGGTGGGGCCCGAGAGCGTCCGCAGGTGCCGTCCGGTGGCACGGTCGAACACGTGGAAGCGCGTGCCTCGCCCGGGCCGCCACCGGAAGTTCTCGATGTAGGGCTTGCGCCACAGCAGCAGGTCGACCGGGTTGACCACGAGCGGGAACTCCACGAGGACCAGGTGGCGCTCCGACATGCCGAATGAGTGGATGTAGCTGGGCTCTCGCACCCGCCGCGTCGCCAGGGTGGCGCCGGAGAACTCCGCCGGGTCGGTCGTGTCCACCCGGCGAAACACGTACTGGCTGGCCGCACCGTAGCGGGTGACGAGGTTGATCGCCTCGTGCCGCTCCTCGTCCAGGTGGGGGTGCACGGTCGTCATCCGGCCGAAGGTGGACGTGTCCCAGCCGACCACGCCGACCGTGCGCAGCGTCTGCGGGTCGAACTGCACCTGGATGGGGGTCTCGGCGAGCGCGAGGAAGCGCTCGGCGACCCGGGCGATGTTGACCTTGGCACTGTCGGTGACCTGGGGGTCGAAGACCGCCATCGCCCGCGCGAACAGGGAACGGCAGGGGTCGGTGGCGAACTCCGGGTAGGCGATGCGGCCCTCGTCGCGAGCAGCCGCCCTTGCCCGGGTCTCCAGGAAGCGGTTGGCGTAGGAGACTCGGCCGTCGGCGATGGAGAACCGGTGCAGCATGGCCAGGCCGTCGAACCAGTGCCGGTAGCGCTGCTCGCCCACCTGGAAGGTCCCGGGCCCGTTGCGGAGCAATGAGCCGGTCAGCCAGTCCGGCAACGTGCCACGGACGGGGACGTCATCGAGCACGGTCTCGGGGGTCTGGCCGAAGCCGTGCTCCATGTAGTCGGGTGTGGTCGTGTCGGGCGTGGTCATCTCGCCTTCCGATCGGTCTTGGGAACGGTGGACGCTGCCGCGTCGATCAGGTTCGCGGCGATCTTCCCGGAGGCGAGCACGGCCGGCACTCCCGCCCCCGGGTGGGTTCCTGCCCCGACCAGGTAGAGGCCGCCGATCGCGTGCGAGCGGTTGTGGGGCCGGAACCAGCCGGACTGCAGCAGGGTCGGGTGGAGCGAGAAAGCCGCGCCCCGTGGGGTGCCCAGTACGTCGCGGAAGTGCTCCGGGCCGATCGCGTGCTCCACCACGAGGTGGGAGGCCAGTCCGGGGAGGTATCGCTCGCCGAGCACGTCGAGCACGCGGCGACGGATCAGGGCCGTATCGGTCGACTCCCCGCTCCGGGACCGCGGCAGCGCCGGAGCCGCCACCAGCACGTAGAGGGACTCGCACCCGGCGGGGGCGATCGTCGGATCGCTGCGGGTGGGGACGTGGACGTACAGGAACAGATCATCGGCGTCCGTTCGTGCACGGGGTCGAGGCCGCCGGTTCCCGCCGAACACCGCGCCCAGTGCACGCTCCGGGTCTCCGGCGTACAGGATGTTGTGGTGGGCGAGCGGGGTGTCCGGCCACGTGCGGTCGGCGCCGAAGTACAGCACGTGCAGGGACATGCTCGGCCGGGAGTGCCGCAGCCTCAGGCGCGCCGCCGCAGCGCGGGGCTCGCCCGCGAGCAGGTGGCCGTAGGTGTGGCCGGGATCGGTGTTGCTGACGACGACGTCGGCGTGCCGGATCGTCCCGTCGGCCAGCCGGACGCCGGTCACCCGTCCCCGCTGGACCAGGATCTCCTCGACCTCGGCCTCCAGTTCGATCCGGCCGCCGAGCCGTTCGAGCAGTCCGCCGAGGGCCGAGACCACGGCCGCGGTGCCGCCGACGGCATGGTGCACGCCCCACCGGCGCTCGAACTCGACGAGCAGCGCGTACAGGGCCGGCGTCCGCGCCGGGTCGCCCCCGATGAGCAGCGGGTGGAAGGACAGCGCCCGGCGCAGGAACGGGTCCGTGATGCTGCCATCCACCAACCGACGGACGCTGAACATGGCGCGGTGCTCGAGCAGGTAAGGGAGCATCCGCAGCATGGCGGGCAGCTGCATCATCGACCGCTCCGTGAACGGGTGGAAGGCATCGAAGATCGCGCCGATCCGCCGGCGCAGCAGGCGGAAGCCCTCGACATCGGCCGCACTCCGCCGGGCGACCTCAGCGAGCATCGCGTCGTCCTCGGCGCGGAAGTCGAAGGGCGCCCCGGAGTCGTCGAACACCCGGTAGTACGGATCGAGTGGCAGGAGCCGGACGTGGTCGGCGAGGCGCTCACCGGCGAGCGCGAAGAGCTCCTCGAACGTGTTCGGTGCGGTCAGGACGGTGGGACCGGCGTCGAACAGGAACCCGTCGAGCTCGTACTGGTAGGCGCGGCCCCCGATACGGTCCCGCTTCTCCAGCACCGTCACGTCGTGGCCTGCGGCAGCCAGCCGGATCGCGGCGGCAAGGCCTCCGAATCCGCTGCCCACGACGGCGACCCCCGCGGCCGTCACTGGTCGCAGCCCATCGGTGCGTGGGGTGGGAGGAGCATCTCCTCAGGGTAGCGGGCAGGCTCCCGCAACGGCGGACGAGCGTCGAGCCTCGAGCAGGTGCACAATTCTGTTCATGGACCCGGCCGAGCTCCACCCCGACGCCACGGACCTGCGTGCCCTTCCCACCCCGCTGCCGGAGCGCCCGCTCTCCGTCACGGACCTGTTCAGCATCGGGATCGGGCCCTCGTCCTCCCACACCGTCGGCCCGATGAAGGCCGCCCTCGCGTTCGCACGCGGTCTGGTCCGCCTGGGCGAGCCTGTCGATCGTGTCACCGCCGAGCTGTACGGCTCGCTGGGTGCCACTGGCCGCGGGCATGGCACGGACCGCGCCATCGTCTGGGGACTCGCCGGCCACCATCCGCGCACGTGCCCGCCCGAGGTCATCGCGCATCTTGTCGACGACGTCGCCGCCACCGGAATCCTCGATCTCGCCGGCGAACTCCCCGTCCCGTTCGACATCGCACGGGACATACGCTTCCTGCCCCGCACCGTCCTGCCCCAGCATGTCAACGGCCTGCGGCTCGCCGCCCACCATGGCGAGGACCTCGTTCTGGAGCGCACCTACTTCTCCATCGGCGGCGGGTTCGTCACCCGCCTCGACGGCACCACCACCCGGCCGCTGGACGACGACGGCGGTGGCGGCGCCGTCGTCGACTCTCCCCATTCGTTCCGGCACGGGGAGGACCTGCTCGCCCGGTGCGCCGAGGCGGGGCTCGGGGTGGCCGCCCTGGTACGGGAGAGCGAGGAGGCGGCGCGCAGCCGGGAGGAGCTGGACGGATACCTCGACGCGATCTGGGAGGCGATGGACGCGTGCATCGCGGCCGGGCTCGAGGGTGACGGCGAGCTGCCCGGCGGGCTGCGGGTGCGGCGCCGGGCGGGGAAGCTGCACCGGGACCTGCTGGGTCGGGAGGCCGCGGCCCGCGGGATGGACGAGGGTGCCGGTGCGACCGGCGGAGGCGTCCCGTTCACGCGGGATCCGTTCGTGGTCATGGACTGGGTGAACCTGTTCGCGCTCGCGGTCAACGAGGAGAACGCGTCCGGGCACAGGGTGGTGACCGCGCCCACGAACGGGGCCGCGGGGGTGATCCCGGCGGTGATCAAGTACTACCTCTCGTTCATCCCGGGGGCCTCGCGGGACGGGGTGCGCCGCTTCCTGCTCGCCGCGACGGCGATCGGGGCAATCATCAAGACGAACGCGTCCATCGCGGGGGCAGAGGTGGGCTGCCAGGGGGAGGTGGGGTCGGCGTCGGCGATGGCGGCGGCCGGGCTCGCCGAGGTGATGGGCGGGACGCCCGCTCAGGTGGAGAACGCCGCCGAGATTGCGATGGAGCACAACCTCGGGCTGACATGCGACCCCATCGGTGGGCTCGTGCAGATCCCGTGCATCGAGCGGAATGCCGTGGCCGCGGTGAATTCGATCAACGCCGCCCGGATCGCACTGTGGGGGGACGGGCAGCACACCGTCTCGTTGGATGCGGTGGTGGAGACGATGCGGCAGACCGGAGTCGACATGATGAGCAAGTACAAGGAGACCGCCCTGGGCGGCCTCGCCGTCAACGTGGTGGAGTGCTGAGCGCCGGGACGTGCCGACTGGGAGGTTTTGCGGTGAGGGGGAGGTTTCGCGGTGGGGGAGCGTGTCGCGTGGCGCGCAATCGCCGGTAATCCTCCCCGTCAGCGCGGGGCCTCCCCCTCAGTGCGGGGCCTCCCTGTCAGTGCGGGGCCTCCCCCTCAGTGCGGGGCCTCCATGTCAGCGCGGGGCCTCCATGTCAGCGCGGGGCCTCCATGTCAGCGCGGGGCCTCCCCCTCAGTGCGGGACTTCATCCAACCGGACACAAGGCGGGCAACCTGCGCCACGCCGGGGTGGGGAGGGAGACTTTCCTGAACTCCTGTCCACAAGGGGCCCCAGCGCAACACGTGGCGGTCCACAGGGCGAGGATGGATGGCCGGGACAAGGGGCGGGACGTTCGTGTCGGTGGTCGCTGGCATCGTGCTCACAGGGTCCCGGTTGGCGCGATTGAACGGCTCCACAACCCATCCCCAGCCGGGCCCCGCCTGTCCACAGGAAAGGGGCACGTTTGGGGAGGACACGCAGTGCGGCGACACGCCGGACCAACATCTTGTGGTGCTGGTGGACACAGACCACTAGGTGTAGTGTCTGAAGTCCGGGCGAACCGAATTACATGAATGTTGTTTCACGGGCGCAGCTCCCGCAGACCACTGGAGGAGAAACACGATGGGCATCACGGTCTACAGCAAGCCGAACTGCGTGCAGTGTGATGCCACCTACCGTGCGCTCGCGAAGCACGGGCTCGCCTACACTGCCATTGACATCACGCAGGACCCCGAGGCCCTGCAGACCGTCAAGGCGCTTGGGTACCAGCAGGCCCCGGTTGTGTTCGCCGGCGGGGATCACTGGTCCGGGTTCCGTCCGGACCGGATCAAGGCCGTGGCGCGCGCCGCCGCCGAGGCCGGCGTCCTGACCGCCTGAGCAAGCGCCCGCCCGCATGGGACGGATCGTCTACTACTCGTCGGTGTCCGAGAACACGCACCGCTTCGTCGAGCGGCTCGGACTGCCCGCCACCCGCATCCCGGTCCACTGGGAGGACGGATTCCAGGTGGATGAGGAGTACGTGCTCATCGTCCCCACGTACGGGGGAGGGAACACCGGCGGGGCCGTGCCCCGGCAGGTGATCAAGTTCCTCAACGACCCGCACAACCGGGCGTTGATCCGCGGGGTCATCGCCACTGGCAACACCAACTTCGGGAAGGCGTACTGCCTCGCGGGGGACATCGTCTCCGCGAAGTGCCAGGTGCCCTACCTCTACCGCTTGGAACTACTGGGAACTGCCGAGGACGTACAGCGCGTCCGCGAGGGATTGGGACAATTTTGGTCGAGACACTCACAGATACCGGCGTAGAGACGGCTCCGGACGCGCCGGACATGGACTACCACTCGCTCAACGCGATGCTGAACCTGTACGACGAGAACGGTCTCATCCAGTTCGACAAGGACCGTGAGGCCGCCCGCCAGTACTTCCTCCAGCACGTCAACCAGAACACGGTCTTCTTCCACAACCTGCGGGAGAAGCTGGATTACCTGGTCGAGGAGGGCTACTACGAGGCGGAGGTGCTGGACAAGTACTCTCATCTGTTCCTCGAGAAAGCGTTTGCGCGGGCCTACGCCCACAAGTTCCGCTTCCCCACTTTCCTCGGGGCCTTCAAGTACTACACCTCGTACACGCTGAAGACCTTCGACGGGAAGCGCTACCTGGAACGGTTCGAGGACCGCGTGGTCATGGTGTCGCTCTCCCTTGCCGACGGCGACGAGGCGTTCGCGTTCCACCTCATCGACGAGATCGTGAGTGGTCGCTTCCAGCCCGCGACCCCGACGTTCCTGAACGCGGGCAAGAAGCAGCGCGGCGAGGCAGTGTCCTGCTTCCTGCTGCGCATCGAGGACAACATGGAGTCCATCGCGCGGGGCATCAACTCGGCGCTGCAGCTCTCGAAGCGCGGCGGTGGTGTGGCCCTCCTGCTCTCCAACCTGCGTGAGGCCGGCGCGCCGATCAAGAAGATCCAGAACCAGTCCTCCGGCGTGATCCCCGTGATGAAGCTGCTCGAGGACTCCTTCTCCTATGCCAACCAGCTCGGCGCCCGCCAAGGAGCGGGGGCGGTGTACCTGCACGCCCACCACCCGGACATCCTGTCCTTCCTGGACACCAAGCGGGAGAACGCGGACGAGAAGATCCGCATCAAGACCCTCTCGCTGGGTGTGGTCATCCCGGACATCACATTCGAGCTCGCGCGGAAGAACGAGGACATGTACCTGTTCTCGCCGTACGACGTGGAGCGGGTGTACGGGATGCCGTTCGCGGACATCAACGTGAGCGAGAAGTACCACGAGATGGTGGACGATCGGCGGATCCACAAGAAGAAGATCAACGCGCGGCACTTCTTCCAGACCCTCGCCGAGATCCAGTTCGAGTCCGGATACCCGTACATCATGTTCGAGGACACCGTGAACAGGGCCAACCCCCTCAAGGGGAAGGTGGTCATGTCCAACCTGTGCTCCGAGATTCTCCAGGTGTCCACCCCGTCCACCTACAACGAGGACCTGTCCTACGCCGAGGTCGGCCGGGACATCTCCTGCAACCTCGGGTCGCTCAACATCGCGAAAGCCATGGATTCGCCGGACTTCGGGCTGACGGTCGGCACCGCGATCCGGGCGCTCACCGCGGTCTCGGACCAGACCACCATCCACTCGGTCCCGTCCATCGCCAAGGGCAACGCGGACTCCCACGCCATCGGACTCGGGCAGATGAACCTCCACGGCTTTCTGGCGCGGGAGCGGATCCACTACGGGTCCGAGGAGGGACTGGACTTCACGAACATCTACTTCTACACGGTCCTCTTCCACGCGATCACGGAGTCCAACAAGCTCGCGATCGAGCGGGGCCGGGCCTTCGGGGGCTTCGAGGATTCGACCTACGCCTCCGGTGAATTCTTCGACAAGTACACCGACCTGGTGTGGGAGCCGCAGACCGAGCGCGTGCGCGAACTGTTCGCGAGCTCCGGAGTGCACATTCCCACCCAGGCGGACTGGCGGAGCCTGAAAACCTCCGTGATGGAGCACGGCATCTACAACGCCTACCTGCAGGCCGTGCCACCCACCGGATCGATCTCCTACATCAACGGCTCGACGTCCTCGATCCACCCGATCGTCTCCAAGATCGAGATCCGCAAGGAGGGCAAGATCGGGCGGGTGTACTACCCGGCTCCCTACATGACGAACGACAACCTGGAGTACTACCAGGACGCGTACGAGATCGGCTACGAGAAGATCATCGACACCTACGCGGTCGCCACACAGCACGTGGACCAGGGCCTCTCCCTCACGCTGTTCTTCCCGGACAAGGTCACCACCCGAGACCTGAACAGGGCACAGATCTACGCGTGGAAGAAGGGCGTCAAGACCCTGTACTACATACGGTTGCGGCAGATGGCGCTGGAGGGCACCGAGGTCGAGGGCTGCGTGTCCTGCATGCTGTAGTGCCTACGGCGCGCAAGCCGGCGCGTGCATCGTCTCCCCCCGGCGGTGCACGCGCCAGTCTCGTTGGTGCGCGGGAAACCACGTCGGAGGCGGGCGCTGACGGGTGCCGACCGCGGCTACCATCCGCGCCCTCCTTCGTCGGGCGCTCCCGCCAGACCCGCCACGCCGCGGCCCGCCACCCGTCAGCGCCCGCGCTTGTCCACCTTCGCGCTGCGTCTCGGACCCCTGGATCTGGCGGTTTCCGCCCTTCATGCCGAGGCGGCGCGCCGCCCTCAGCGCCTGGATTCGTCAAATCCGCCTGCTGCCGGCCCACTCCTGCCCGCCCCGGCGCTGACCTTCCCACAAACAGGCTTTCATCGCGCCGAAGCCGCGCTCAACAGCAGTTAGCCCATTGATGGGGAAGAAGCTTTTCCCGCCCGGGAAACGATCTTCCCCAACAATGGGTTAACGGTCGTTGAGAGGGGCTCAGGCCGGGCGGGGGCGAGGGTGTGGGGCCGGAGTCGGGCGGGTGCGAGGGTGTGGGGCCGGAGTCGGG
>JBNJCY010000062.1:0-8973 GCA_051744325.1 Actinomycetota bacterium | reverse complement strand
GACATCCTCGTCATCGGGGGCGGGCTCGCTGCCACGGCGCTCGTCACCGCCCTGCGCGCCGAGGGGTTCCCGGGCACGATCACGGTCGTGGGGGACGAACCGCCCCACGACCGTCCCCCGCACTCCAAGGAGCTCTTCTCGCGCAACGAGCCCGCCGACCTCCGCGACCAGTTCTCGCTCCCGGACGACGCCGCGACCTGGCTGACCGGGGTCCGTGCCACCGCCGTCGCCGGCCGGGAGGTCACCCTGGTGGACGCGGCCGGACGCACCCGGACAACCGGCGCCGCCCATGTCGTGCTCGCGGTGGGGGCTCGCCCCACCGTCCCGCCAGGCTGGGAAGGAGTGCGCACGCTCGCGACGTGGCAGGACGCCCAGTCCCTCCGAGACATCCTCACCCCCGGTTCCCACCTGGTGATCGCCGGGGCGGGGTGGATCGGCCTCGAGTTGGCGTCGAGTGCTTCCCGCGCCGGGGTCCGGGTGACCGTCGTCGAGGAGACCGGCCGTCCCCTCGGGCGTTTCGTCCCCCCTGAGGTGGGGCGGCGCATCGCCTCCTGGCTCGGCGACGTCGATCTCGTGGAGGGGCGCGTCGCCACCGCGACGGCGACCGCGCTGGGACTGGCCGACGGACGGGAGGTGCGGGGCGACGTCGTCGTCGCGGCCCTCGGGGCCCGGCCGGCCACCGGCTGGCTGCCCGCGGACTGGCTCACGCCCGGCGGGCACGTCCGTACCGATGTGGCCGGGCACGTCCCGGGTGCCCCCGGGGTGTGGGCGATCGGCGACTGCGCGGCACGTGGCGGGGGTGGCCAGCATTGGAACGCGGCGGTGGCGGCAGCGGAACGCTGCGCCGGCGCGCTCCTTGGCCACGAGGTGCCACCCATCCCCCCGCCCACCGTCTTCTCGACGATGTTCGGCCACCAGGTGGACCTCGTCGGCCGCAGCGCACCGGATCTGGCGGTGCTGTGGCGCGAGGACGAGGGCTGGACGGCCCTGCTGCTGGACGACGACGCCCTCGTGGGCGCCGTCGTCTCGGACCGGCCACGCGATGTCGCGGCACTCCGGCGCGCACTGGCCACGGGCGCGGCCACCGTTGACCGGAACGCGGCCCTGGATGCCGGCCGGCGCCTGGCGGAGGCCCTCAGGCGTCGATGACGGGCAACCCTCGCGCGATCGGCGAGTCCTGCCAGGAGATCGCCTGGTAGATCGGCTCGAAATCGAGCCACCACTGGTCGTGCGGACGGCGGAACTCCTCCTCCACCTGGTCCATCATCTGCTCGAGCGGATGGCTCCCGATGTAGCTCGACGAGAAGCCGATGTAGGACGCCCGGTGTGTCCCCGCTGCGAGTTGCTCCTCCATCTCCTTCAGCGCGTAGAACACGAGACGGGTGGCGAGCAATCGGTCGAAGGGGCTCGGCTTGCTCCCCTGCTGGAGGTGGCCGATCGCGTCCTGCCGGACGTCGAACAGGCCGCCCCCCTCCTGCTCGAACGCGCGGGCCATGAACTCGAGGTTGTAGCGCGGCGAGGCCTGTTCGTTGCGCACCACGAGGAAGAGCTGGCGGCCGTTGCGGAAGCTCTCGGACATGCGTTCGGCGTCGGCAGCGATCGCGGCGAGGTCCGGCTGGCGCTCGTGGAGGTAGATCTTCTCCGCACCGGAGGCGATCCCGGCCATCATCGAGAGGTACCCGCAGTACCTCCCCATCACCTCCGCCACGAAGCACCGGCTGGACGCCGCCGCGGACTCCTTGACCCGGTCGAGCGCCCAGACGGCGTTGTTCACGGCGGTGTCCGCCCCGATGGAGAGCTCGGTGCCGGGGAGGTTGTTGTCGATCGAGGCGGGGACGCACACGATCGGGACGCGGAATGCCGGGTAGCGCTTCCGCTCGGAGGTCAGCAGGTGGGCGGCGAGGTAGGCGTTGAATCCCCCGATCACCATCAGTCCGTCGATCTGGTTGGTCTCGATGGACCGGCCGATGGAGTAGAGCTGTTCCACCGAGGGCACCTCGCGGCGAGTCCCCAGCTTCGCGCCGCCCTCGAAGGCCCAGGCGTCCACCTCGGCCCAGCTCAGCTCCCGCACGTCGGAGGCGATCAGGCCGGGGAAGCCGCCGTGGATGCCGAGCATCGTGTAACCGCGGCCGATGCCGAGGCGCACCGCGGCCCGCGCCGCCGTGTTCATGCCCGGTGCCAGCCCGCCGGCATGCACGATCGCGATCCGCTTGCCGGCGGTCGGGCCATCCGGTGCGTCGTCCTTGTCAGGCGGACTCGACATGATCTCGTTGATGCGCAGGGTCTGGGTGAAGCCCGCTCCCCGCGCCGCGATGGCGTCGTCGTACCGGCCCTCGCGGATGGCGTCCGCCACGGCGTGGGTCC
The DNA here is from genome assembly GCA_051744325.1 of Actinomycetota bacterium. Taxonomy (GTDB): domain Bacteria; phylum Actinomycetota; class Actinomycetes; order Actinomycetales; family Actinomycetaceae; genus UBA1383. Next base: position 6,609 of record JBNJCY010000062.1, on the reverse strand, counting down.
GCTGGACGGCCTCCTCCAGGGGAATGCGCGCCACCCGGTTGTGCCGGACCCCGATGATGTGGTCCTCCTGATCCGCCTTGCCCTCGATCAGCTCCTGCACCGCGGCGAAGCCGAGGACGGTGGGCATCCACCGGTCGTACGCCGAGGGCGTGCCACCGCGCTGCACGTGGCCGAGGATCGTGACGCGGGCGTCCTCCCCCCGGCGGTCCCGGAGGATCTGGGCGATGTCCTGGGCGCCGATCCGGTTGCCCTCCTGGTCCGCGGCGCCCTCGGCCACGAGGATGAGGGATTCGCGGCGGCCCGCCTCGCGTCCGACGCGGAGCTTCTCGAGCATGTCGTCCTCCCACCCGGGTCCCGGGGGGAGTTCGGGGACGAGCACGTAGTCGCAGCCGCTCGCCACCGCCGCCATGAGGGGGAGGTAGCCACAGCGCCGTCCCATGACCTCGACGACGAACGTCCGCTGGTGGGACGCCGCCGTGGAGGAGATCTGGTCGACGGCGTCGATGATCCGGTGGAGCGCCGTGTCCGTCCCGATCGTGGTGTCGGTGCCGACGAGGTCGTTGTCGATGGTGCCCACGAGCCCGACGATCCGCAGCGCGGAGTGGGCGTCCACCGTGGCCTGATCGAGTTCGCCGCTCTCGACGAGTTCGGCCAGGAGGCCCGGCCACTCCGCCCGGAAGACCTTCGCCCCGGTGAGCGAGCCGTCCCCGCCGCAGACAACCAGCCGGTCGATGCCGTGCGAGACGAGGTTCCGCGCAGCGGCGAGCATGCCGGGACGCTCGCGGAAGTCCTTGGACCGGGCCGTCCCGATCACGGTGCCCCCACGGTCCAGGATCGCGGAGACGTCGGTCCAACCCATCTCGACGATCCGGTCGCCGCCCTCGACAGCGCCCTGCCAGCCCTCCTTGACGGCGAACGGCACCGCACCGTACGCCAGCGCGCCGCGCACCACCGCCCGGACCGCCGCATTCATGCCCGGGGCGTCACCACCGGACGTCAGGACACCAATGCGAATCGGATCGGACACGTGGACCTCCTGCGCTGGAAAGTGCTCCCAGCGTAGTGCGGTCAGTGGAAGAAGTGGCGGGAACCCGTGAAGTACATGGTCACGCCCGCGGCCTCGGCGGCGGCCATCACCTCGTCGTCCCTGATCGACCCGCCGGGTGCCACGACGGCCCGCACGCCGGCGTCGAGGAGGATGGCCAGGCCGTCCGCGAACGGGAAGAAGGCGTCCGAGGCGGCGACGGCGCCCCGGGTCCGCTCCCCGTGGGCGTTCGCCCGCTCGACGGCGAGGCGCGCCGAGTCCACCCGGTTGACCTGGCCCATGCCGACCCCCACCGACGCGCCGCCGGCGGCCAGCAGGATCGCGTTGGACTTGACGGCTCGCACCGCCCGCCACGCGAACTCCAGGTCGGCAAGGGTCGCGGGGTCGGCGGCGTTCCCGGCGACCAGGGTCCAGTCCTCGGGCCGGTCCCCGTACGTGGCGCCGTCGCCGCGCACCCCGTGGGCCGCGATGGTGTCCACCTCCTGAACGAGCAGCCCACCGGAGATCGGCCGGGTCTCCAGTTCGCTCCTGCCGGGGGCCGGCAGCCGGAGGATCCGGAGGTTCTTCTTCGTGAGGAGGATGTCGAGGGCCTCCGGTGTGTAGGAGGGCGCCACGATCACCTCGGTGAAGATCGGCTTGACCTGGGCGGCCAATTCTTCGCCCACCTCGCGGTTGGCCGCGATCACGCCACCGTAGGCCGAGACGGGGTCGCAGGCGTGGGCGCGCAGGTGTGCCTCCGCCACGGTGTCCCCCACCGCGATTCCGCACGGGTTCATGTGCTTGATGACGGCGACGGCGGGACGGTCGTGGTCGTGGGCAGCGCGGATCGCGGCTTCCGTGTCCTGGTAGTTGTTGTAGCTCATCTCCTTGCCGCCGAGTTGCTCGGCCTGCGCGAGGCCGGACCCACCTGGGGTGAGGTAGAGGGCGGCCCGCTGGTGTGGGTTCTCCCCGTAGCGCAGGGTGTGGGCAAGCGTCCAGGTCTCCCCGCGCCACTCGGGCAGCGGGGAGTCGTCGAAGCGTTCGGCGAACCAGGTGGCCACCGCGACGTCGTAGGAGGCCGTGTGCCGGAAGGCGCGCATGGCGAGCAGCCGCCTCTCCTCGGCGCTGAAGCCGCCGGAGCGCGCCGCGGCCACGACCTGGCCGTAGTGTGCCGGATCGACGACGACGGCGACCGAGGCGTGGTTCTTCGCTGCGGCGCGCACCATGGACGGCCCGCCGATGTCGATCTTCTCGATGCACTCGGGGACGTCCGCGCCGGCGGCGACCGTCTCGCTGAACGGGTAGAGGTTCACGACCACGAGGTCGAACGCCTCGATGCCCAGGCCCGCGAGCTCGTCGACGTGCCGGGGGTTGGTGCGGTCGGCCAGGATGCCGGCATGGACGGCAGGGTGGAGGGTCTTCACGCGGCCGCCGAGGCACTCGGGGAAGCCCGTCAGGTCGGCGACCTCCGTGACCGGGACCCCGGCCCTGGCGATGGTGGCCGCCGTCGAGCCGGTGGAGACGAGGGCGACCCCGGCATCGTGCAGGCCTTGGGCCAGCTCGGTCAGGCCTGTCTTGTCATGGACGGAGACGAGTGCGCGGCGGATCATCGGAGAGCTCCCCTTGTCAGCTGGCACGGACACCCAGGCGGGCGATGTCCGATCCGATGGCAGGCCGCTCCCCGGTGGTTCTCCACCTGCGCCAGTCGCGGCCGCGGCCATCCTATCGCCTACCTGCCGTACGAGACCCGCCGGCCCTCGATCTGCCAGCCCTCGCGGGCGAGCCGTCCCACGCACTTGACGAGCTGGGCCCGTTCCGCCACCTTGATGCGCTCGGTGAGGGACGCCTCGTCGTCGTCGTCGAGCACGGGCACGGCCACCTGGGCGAGGATCGGCCCGGTGTCGACCCCGCTGTCGACGAAGAAGAGGGTGGCGCCGGCGAGGCGGACCCCGTACGCGAGAGCGTCGCGGGGGCCGTGAATGCCGGGGAAGGAGGGCAGCAGGGCGTTGTGGGTGTTGACGTACCGTCCCGCGAACCGGGCGAGGAAGGTGGGGCCGCAGAGCTTGAGGAAGCCCGCGGACACCACGAGGTCGGGGGTGTGTGCGGCGACCTGCGCGGTCAGTTCGCGATCCCAGTCCTCGCGGGTGTCGAAGTCCCGCAGCACGACCTCGAACGTGGGAAGGCCGGCAGCCCCGGCGATCTCGACGCCACCGGTGTCCGGCCGGTCAGCTCCGACGGCGACGATCCGGGCCCCGTAGGCCGGGTCCCGGGAGGCCTCGAGGAGGGCGGCGAGGTTCGATCCGCCACCGGAGACGAGCACGACGACGCGGAGGGACTGCACCGGCTCAGCGTACCGGCTCCGCGCCTTCAGCCGGGCTGAGCGCGGTGGGGGCAGTCGTGGCGGAGGCCATGGAGTGGGCGGTGGGGGCCGTCGCGGCGGTGGCCGGGCTCACCGGGCCGGCCGAGCTGACCTCGGGCTGGGCGGCGGCTCCCCGACCCCGCGCCCACAGGCGCCGGGCGAGGACGCGGGTGGCCGGCAGCCGCGCGACGAGGACGAGCGCGTACCCCGCGGTGAGGCCCCCGGCGAGCAAGATCGCGACGAGCGGGCCGTTCATCCCGGTGACAGCCATCCGCCCGGGGCCGATCGGTCCGGAGGCGGCCGTCCCGAGGACGGCGAGGGCGGAGAAGGAGCCCAGGAGGAGGGTGAGGGACGCGAGCGCGGCGTCGCGCCGGTCAGGCAACGGGCGCCGTCGGCCCCGCCACCAGCCGACGACGATCCCGAGCAGGGCCGGAGCGGCGAGCACCCACGGCAGGGAGGTTCCCGGCGCGGGGAGCGCACCGAGGACGGGAATGGCGGGCAGGAGTCCCGCGCTGCTCCCGAGGGCGGAGAAGGTGGTCCCCTCCCCGACGGCGAAGCCGGGGCCCGCGACCCAGGCCAGCGCCCACAGCGCGAGGTTCGGTAGGTAGGCGGACTGCGCGAGCGTGAGGACGATCCCGGAGACGACGTCGGGCTCCAGCGAGTCGTGGATGGTGGCCACGTCGCCCCACGAGGTCACGACCGCGGTCACCACGAGCAGGGCGCCCACGAGGAGGGAGGCGAGCACGGCCACGCCGGCGGCGTCGAGACCCGCACGGACCCCGCGGGGAACCCGCTCGAGTTCGTGACGCAACCGTGCCGGGAGGACGCGTTCGTGGCCACGGAGGGCCCAGGCTGCCGCGAGGACGCCGACGGCGAGCGCCCCGGCGACGTGGACCCCGCTGCCGCGTCCGGCGGAGAGACCCAGGAGGGCAACGGCGCTCGTGAAGGTCCCGACCGAGACCGCGGCCCCGGCAAGGGTGTCCACGGCGAGGCGGCGCATCGCGCCGCGCAGGAGGACGAGCGCGAGGAGCGTGAGCCCGAGCGGGGCGAGTGCCACCGTCCCCTCCTCGATGGGAACCCGCCCGCCGAAGGCAGTCGTCCACCAGCCGGCGCCGATCGCGACGGTGGAGGACCAGGTGGCGTTCCCGAGGCCGGGAGCAGCCACCGTCGCCACGTAGGTGACGAGGGCGCCGAGCACGGCGACCAGCCAGGTCAGCACCGCCGCCTCCGCGCCGGCGACGGCGGCGCGCAGCCAGTTCTGGGGGAGGTGCAGCGATCCACTCATCGCCGTCATGGTACGAGCGCAGTGGCCGCGGAGCGGGCCCGGCTCGCCGGAACCCGGCGAACGGCCGACGGCCGGCCCCCACGAGGAGGACCGGCCGCAAGACTGGAACGACTCAGGAGACGAGCTCGCGGGCGAGGTTCGCGGTCTCGGTGGGTGTGCGGCCCACCCTCACCCCCACGGCCTCGAGTGCCTCCTTCTTGGCCTGGGCGGTGCCCGAGGAACCGGACACGATCGCTCCCGCGTGCCCCATCGTCTTGCCCTCCGGGGCGGTGAAGCCCGCCACGTAACCGACCACCGGCTTGGTGACGTGCTCCTTGACGTATGCGGCGGCACGTTCCTCGGCATCACCGCCGATCTCGCCGATCATGACGATGGCCTTCGTCTCCGGGTCCTTCTCGAAGGCGGCGAGTGCGTCGATGTGAGTGGTGCCGATGACCGGGTCCCCGCCGATGCCGATGCAGGTGGTGAACCCGAGGTCACGCAACTCGAACATCATCTGGTAGGTCAGGGTGCCGGACTTGGACACCAGCCCGATGGGGCCGGAACCGGTGATGTCCGGGGGGGTGATGCCCACGTTGGACCTGCCGGGGCTGATGATGCCCGGGCAGTTCGGGCCGATGAGGCGGACGCCCCGGGCATGGGCGTAGCTGAAGAACTCCGCGGTGTCCGCGACCGGGATGCCCTCGGTGATGATGACCACGAGGTCCATGCCGGAGTCGACGGCCTCGATGACCGCGCCCTTCGTGTGGGCCGGGGGCACGAACACCACCGAGACGTCGGCACCCGTCGCGGCCCTCGCCTCGGCAACCGTGCCGAACACGGGCACCGAGACCGTGCCCGCGGTCACGGCATCCGCACCCGCTCCGACCGGGCTCACCTCGAAGTCGACGGTCGTCCCCGCCTTGCGCGGGTTCACGCCACCGACGATCCGCGTGCCCGCGGACAGCATCCGGCGCGTGTGCTTCTGGCCCTCCGAGCCCGTCATGCCCTGCACGATGACGAGCGAGTTCTCATCCAGGAAGATTGCCATTACGCCCTCACCTCGCCAGTTCTGCGGCCTTGGCAGCCGCGCCGTCCATTGTGTCCACCATGGTCACGAGGGGGTGGCCGGCGGCGGCGAGGATCGCACGGCCCTCCTCCACGTTGTTCCCGTCCAGCCGGACCACGAGCGGCTTGGTCGCGGCGTCCCCGAGGATCTCCAGCGCCTGGACGATTCCGCTGGCCACCTCGTCACACGCGGTGATGCCGCCGAACACGTTCACGAGGACCGACTTCACCTGGGAGTCGCCGAGGATGACGTCCAGGCCGCGTGCCATCACCTCGGCGGAAGCGCCACCCCCGATGTCGAGGAAGTTGGCGGGTTTCACGCCCAGCGGCTCGCCGGCGAGGGCGACGACGTCCAGGGTCGACATCACGAGGCCGGCCCCGTTGCCGATGATTCCCACCTGACCGTCCAGCTTGACGTAGTTGAGGTTCAGGGCCTTGGCCTTCGCCTCGAGCGGGTCCGTGGCCGCCTGGTCGACCAGGGCTTCGTGGTCCGGGTGGCGGAAAGCGGCGTTGTCGTCAAGGGTGACCTTGCCGTCGAGTGCGATGATGCGGCCGTCCCCGGTGAGGACCAGCGGGTTCACCTCGACGAGGGTGGCGTCCTCCCCCTTGTACACGTCCCACAGCCTCAGGATGGCGGTACGCACCCGGTCCCGGAGCTCCTCACGGAAACCGGCGGCGGCGATGATCTCCTCGGCCTTCGCCTCGTCCACACCCACCTGCGGGTCGATGGGGATCTTCGCGAGAGCATCGGGCCGCTCGACGGCCAACTGCTCGATCTCGACCCCGCCCTCCACGGAGGCCATCGAGAGGTACCGGCGCTCGGAACGGTCCAGGAGGATGGAGAAGTAGTACTCCTCGGTGATGTCCGCACCTTCCGTCACCAGCACCGTGTGA
>JBNJCY010000061.1:0-9050 GCA_051744325.1 Actinomycetota bacterium | reverse complement strand
GGCACCGATTCTGCGGGCGCTGTTGGGGTCGGGGCGGGGTAGGAACCAATCCTGCGGGCGCTGTTGGTGTCAGAGCGCGCCACCTACCCCCGTTGGGCCGCCATCGCCGGCGCGAACGACGGCGCCAGCGGCAGCCCGGGCAACAGGACCGCCTGCAGGGCGTGGTAGATGTCCGGCTTCCCGGGCCAGGTCTCACCGGCGGGTTCATTGGTGGGCGAGAGTTCGTGCCGCCAGGCGCCGGGGCGCTCGATGACGTGCTGTGCCACGTACTCCCAGATCATGGCGGCAGTCTCGCCGAACCGTTCCTCTCCGGTGACCTTCTCCAGCGCGACCGCGGCCGCGATTCCCTCGCACGCCACCCAGTGCATGCGCTGGCGCACCACCGGCACCCCGTCCCAGTCCACGGTGTAGATGAACCCCGGGGCGCCGTCGACGTCCCAGGCCTCCCACACCGCAGCGTCGAACAGTTCGATGGCGTCGTCCAGCAACCACGACGGCGCCGCCCGCCCCCGCAGCTCCAGCTCCGCCCGGGCGTGCAGCGCGAGCCGCGCCCACTCCAGCCAGTGCCCGGGCGTGGCGCCGAACGGGCGGAACGGGTCCGCGGGCCGGTCCCGGTTGTAGTCCAGCATTGGTTCCCAGGCCGAGTCGTAGTGTTCCGGCAGCCGCCACGAGTGCGCCCGGGCGAACGCGAAAGTCCGCTCGAGCATCCGCAGCGCCCGGTCCAGCCAGCGGTCGTCGCCCGTCACGCCCGCCGCGGCGAGGTACGCCTCCACGGTGTGCATGGTGGCGTTGATCCCGCGGTAGGGGTCCACAAGCTCCATGGTCTGGTCGCGCCGGTCCACGACCATGCCCTCGTCCTCGCACCACCAGAACCGGTCATGGACGTCCAGGGCCCGCGCGAGCAGTTCCGGACCACCCTCCACGCCTGCCGCCACCGCGGAGGCGGCCGCCAGCACCACGAACGCGTGCGCGTAGGCCTCCTTGTCACCCGCGATCGGCGACCCGTCCCACCCGACGGCGGAGTGCCAGCCCGGGTGGACGTCGTCGGCGAACACCTCGGCGATCGCCGTCACGCCGTGGGCGGCGAGTTCTGCACACCCCTGCTCGCCACCGATCGCCCCGAGGGCGAAGGAGTGCGTCATGCGGCAGTTTATCCAGAGCTCGAGCGGCAGGGACGGGTCGGGGGCACCGTCGGAGTCGAGGTGGGCGAAGCCGTTCGGGACCTTCGAGGCGCGGGCGAAGTCGAGCAGGGCCAGGGCCTCGGGCGGGAGGGGCAGGTGGGCCTTCATGCGATCACGATCCTCTTGAACATTTCGGCGAGCCGGCCCTGCGGGAGCCCGGCCTGCTCGGCGGACACAGTACCCCAGGAGCGAACCATCTCCTCCAGCCGGTCCCCAAGGTGCCCGGTCTGGGACTCGTGTGCGTGCAGGGCAGCGAGCTTGCGGGCCAGAACGTCCGTGATGTCGACGGCATGGTTCGGCCACGGGTGCGCCATGATCCAGACCTCCGGCACGCGGAAGGCCGGCAACCTCTCCTCGCGTACCAGCTCCGGCCACGCGTGCGGGTTCTCCGACGCCGGGTAGATCGCCCGGATCGCGGCCTCCCCGGCGGCCAGATGGTCGGGGTGCGAGGCGTGGAGCCGCTCGTACCACCGCTCGGGCGACTGGTGGAGGACGCGATGCGGCCGCACCTGGCGGATGACCCGCACGAGGTCCCGCTGCAGCTCCCATGTCGGCTCCAGCCAGCCGTCGCGGTGGCCGTCGAGGAACCGGACGTCTCTGATCCCGATGATTGCCGACGCCGTCCGCTGCTCCCGCTCGCGGATTCCGGCCATCGTGGCGATGTCGGCGTCAGCGAGGCCGCCCTGGTCGCCCCGGGTGCAGACGACGAGGGTCACCTCGAAGCCCTCGTCCACCCAGGTGGCCAGGGTCCCGCCCGCGCCGAAGTCGGCGTCGTCCGGGTGGGCCATGATGGCGAGGGCTCGCGCGCCGTCCGCGGTGGTGGACATCGGGAGTCTCAGCGCTTCCCGTCGCCGAGCATGTCGGCGAGGATCTCGTTGATGTCGCCGTCGGTCCCCAGTTCGCGAGCGATGTCATCGAGGGGGAGTGCGGAGAGGAGTTCGGCGTAGCCGGCCATGGGGGATCCTTCCAGCTGTCGACGGGCGGTGCCCGGACCTCACCCGATCGTAGCCCCCGCCACCTCACGCGGCGCGGGGGCGGGGAGTTCTGCCTGCCAGCGGCGCACCACCCCGAGCGAGATGAGCGCCTGGGCGGACAGGAGTGTGAGGGCGATCCAGAACGCGAGTCCGGGCTTGTCCCACCCGGGGGTGAAGCGGTGCATCGCGGCCAGAGTCGCGGAGACGAAGAACAGTGCGCCGCCGAACGCGGCCGAGAGCCCGAGCGCCGAGGCGAGCACCGCCGTCGCCGCCACGAGGACGCCGTAGACGATGAGCGCCCAGAACCACGAGCCGGCCCCGTCGCGCACCGCGAACACTCCAACCACGAACAGGAGCCCGTACCCGATGAGCCAACGCGGCGAGGTGCGGACCAGCGAGGAGCGCCACAGCCTCCAGAATGCGGCCACATAGCAGACCTGGGCGAGCGTGAGCAGCCCGAGCAGGACGAGGAAGCCGGCTGGTTCGCCGAGGCGGTCTGACAGGAGGCCGGACAGGAGGTCGGCCAGGAAGGAGAAACCGAGTGCGGCCATCACGAGGACCACGGGCCGGGGGCGGGGCGGATTCGTCGAGACAAGCACCATCTCGGCGAGGAGGGGCATCGCGAACCAGCCGGCGACATCCGCGAGGGGAGAGTGGAAGACCTCAGCCACCACCGCCACGGCCGCGACCACCAGGTACGTCAGGAGCAGGGCGCGGGCGGAGTTGCGGCGCGGCTGCACCACTCGATCATAGGACGGCAATCACCTGGACTGCGAGGATCTTGGCGATGATCCCCAGCGCGAACAGCGCCGCATACCCGGCCTCGATGCGCTCGTCCGTGACCCGTCCGGTCGCGTACGCCAGGATCGCCGGCTGGCCGATGAACCCGGCGAACGCTCCTGCCGACCGGGGTGCGGACAGGCCGAGCAGCCGCGCCCCCGCGAGGAAGACGGCCGCGGCTCCGGCGAGCACCACCGCAGCGGTCAGGGCAATGCGCAGCCCGATGACCGTGAAGGCCTGGGAGGCGAAGGCATCGCCGGACGCGAGTCCCACCGTCGCGAGGAAGAGGAGCAGCCCGAGCTGGCGGGTGGTCAGGTTGGCGGCCATCGGGAGCTCCCACGCGATCGGCCCGGTCCGGTGGATCGCGCCGAGCACCATGCCCACCACCAGCGGTCCCGCCGCCGAACCGAGGGAGAACACGGCTCCGCCGGGGAGCGGCACGGCCACCGCACCGACCAGCAGCCCGAGCGTCATGCCGATTCCGAGCGCGAGAGCGTCCACCTCGGAGACCTTCCGTTCGGAGTCCCCGAAGAACCCGGACACCGCCTCCATCTCGCCGCGCGGGACCACCGCGAGCACCCGGTCGCCGAGCTGGAGGACGAGGTCGTCGCGGCCCAGGAGGTCGACGTCGCCGCGACGCACCCGCGTCACCACGCCACCGAACCGGCTCGGGAGGTTCAGCTCCGCCACGGGGTGGCCTGCGAGGTCGGTGCGCGAGACGACGAAGCGGCGGAAGTCGACTGCGCTGCGGTCGTGGGTGAGTTCCTCGTCCAGGCGGCGTCCCAGGAACTCGACCGCCGGCTCCACGCTCCGAGGGGCCCCCACGAGCAGCACCTCGTCCCCGGGTTCCAGGTCCTCACCCGGCGAGACCACCCGGGTCCGCCCACCGCGCTGCAGGTAGGACATCCGGATCTCCTGGGAGCCCCAACCCGGCACCTCCCGCACCGGGACCGTGCGCTCCACCCGGGTCGAGACCGCCTCGATGCCCTCGCTCGCCAACGACGGCGTGTCCCGCTTCCCCGGCCAGTCCCGCCCCACCACCATCGCGATCGCGAGGATCGCCAGCGTCACCCCCACCGGATAGCCGAGGGAGTAGCCGACGGAGGCGTCGGGACTGCCGGTCGCCGCCGTCGCCGCCGCGAGGGCCGGGGTCGAGGTGAGGGCGCCCGCGAACGTGCCTGCGATGAGGCCAGTCCCCAGCCCGAACGCCTTCCCGACGGCGACCGTGAGCGCCGTGGCGACCGCGAGGACCCCCACGGCGAGCCCCATCAGGGGGAGCTGGCGCCGCAGGTCGGAGAAGAAGGTGGCCCCGGCCCCGATCCCGACCGTGTAGACGAACAGGGCGAGGCCGAGCGTCTGGACCAGGCCAAGGCCCTGACCCAGCGCCGGGTCGAGCGAGCCGATCGCGAGGCCCACGAACAGGGCGCCGGCCGCCCCGAAGCGCAGCGGGCCGAACGGGACCGCACCGAGCGCCGCACCCAGTGCGAGCACCAGCATGATGGTGAGCAGGGGCGAGTCGGTGAGCAGTGCGAGCATGGGATCCTTCTGCTGCGTAGGGGCAGCACTCAGGGTATCGGGTGCCGGGCCGGCTGGTGGCTCCGGTCCGGGCACACCGGCGCGACCGGACTGACGGGCTCCGTTACAATTGGCTGTACAAATCGCAGAGTTCCTCGCGACATCACGCCGAACGTCCCACGTTGAGCGTGCCCGGGCGATACAACAACTGGGTACCCGTCAGGAAGAAGTCATGAAGCGTTCCCTCACCCTCCCCGCCGTCCTGGCCCTTGCCGCCACCGCCCTCGCAGGGTGCACCTCCACCGTCCCCGCCGAGCAGCCGACCGCCACCCAGACCGCGCCGACCGCCGCCACCGGGACCGCCGCCGCCCCCGACTCCGGACCTGCGGAGGTGGCCATCACGGACCCATGGGTGAAGGCCACGGACACCGAGATGACCGGAGCCTTCGGCGTGCTGGAGAACAACATGGACGCCCCGATCCATGTCGTGGCCGTGACCTCCTCTGTCACCGATCGCAACGAGCTCCACGAGACGGTGATGCAGGACGGTTCCATGGTCATGGTGGAGATGGACGACGGCTTCACCATCGAGCCCGGCACCGAGTTCGTGCTCGAGCCGGGTGGCAACCACCTCATGCTCATGGACCTCGAAGCCCCGATCGAGGCGGGCGAGGACGTGGAGCTCACCCTCGAGTTCGAGGACGGCGGCACGTTCTCCTGGATCGCCCCGGCCCGCACCTTCGCCGGTGCCAACGAGGAGTACGTCGAGGAGGACGGCGGCACGGGGGTCACCCCGGCACCCTGATGGACGAGAACACCCGCCACGAGGAGGCGCCCACCCCGACCGGGGTGCGGCGGCGCGATGTCCTGTTCGCCGGAGGTGGAGCGGCGCTCGGCGCCGTCGCCACGTGGACCGGCCTCCGGGTGGACGTACCGGCGGTTCCCGGTGCGGCGCCGTCGGACGGTGGGGTGGCGGACGATGGGACGGCGACGGCGGCGTATCGTGGCGACCTCACCGAGCCGTGGCAGGGGGAGCACCAGGCTGGGATCGTCACCCCGCCGCAGGGGTTCCTGACCCTCACGGCCTACGACCTGAAGGACGGCGTGGACGCCCTCCGCCTGGAGCGGCTGATGCGCATCTGGACGGACGACGTCTCCCGGCTCGCCGAGGGGCGGCCGGGACTCACGGACACGGAGCCCGAGCTCGCGGCGCACCCGGCGCGGCTCACGATCACCGTGGGCCTTGGACCCGGGGCGTTCCAGCGGACCGGGCTCGCGGCGAGGAGACCCGCGTGGCTGGCACAGCTCCCGCCCTACCCGATCGATGAGCTGGAGGAGGCCTGGAGCGAGGGCGACCTCGCGGTCCAGGTCTGCGGCGAGGACCCCTCCACTGTGGCTCACGCCGCCCGCTACCTCGCGAAGGAGGCCGCGGACTTCGCATCCGTTCGTTGGGCGCAGCACGGCTTCCGCAACGCCGCCGGGCAGGTCCCGGCGTCCATGACGTTCCGCAACCAGTTCGGCCAGCTCGACGGGTCCTCCAACCTGCAGGGCGAGGAGGGCGAACACGTGTGGATCACGGACCCCGCCGCGCCCGCGTGGCTGCGGGGCGGGTCCGCGATGGTGGTGCGCCGCATCCACATGAACCTGGACCGCTGGGACGAGCTCGACCGGCCCGGCCGCGAGGTCGTGGTGGGCCGGCGGCTCGGCGACGGCGCCCCCCTCACCGGGGGCGACGAGTCCACCGCCCCCGACCTGACGGCCGTCAACGAGCTGGGCTTCCCAGCCATCGACGCCGCCGCGCACATCCGGCGCGCCCGCACCGACGACCCCACCCAGCGCATCCTCCGGCGGCCCTACTCCTACGAGGCGGCACCGTCCGTGATCCCCTCGGACACGGGCCAGGTGTTCATCGCCTTCCAGGCGGATCTGGAGCACCAGTTCCTGCCTGTGCAGGCCCGGCTCGCCGAACTCGACCTGCTGAACCGGTGGACCACCCCGATCGGGTCCGCGGTGTTCGCGATCCCACGCGGGGTGCGGGAGGGCGAGTTCCTCGCCCAGGACCTGTTCGCCTGACAGGACGACCCGCCCGGTGACCGGGCGTGGACGGCCACGCGGCGCCGTCGCCGGGAAGTAGGGTTCTTGGCATGACGGCGGTTGCCACCCACTCCCTGACCAAGGACTTCGGCGACGTCCGCGCCCTCGACGCCCTGGACCTCGAGATCCCGATCGGCTCGATCTTCGGGGTCATCGGCCCGAACGGCGCCGGCAAGACCACCCTGATGCGCCTCCTCATCGACATCCTGCGGCCCACCTCCGGGCACGCGATCGTGCTCGGGGAGGACCCCCGTACCGCCGGGCCGGAGCTGCGCGCCCGCATCGGGTACCTGCCCGGGGAGCTGCACCTCGAGGGCCGGCTCACCGGCCGGCAGCAGCTCGACTTCTGGGCCTCCCTCGGTGACGATCCCGCCTCGGCGCGGGACATCGCGCATGCGCTCGCCGAGCGCCTCGAACTGGACCTCTCCCGTCCGACCCGCAAGCTGTCGAAGGGCAACAAGCAGAAGCTCGGGCTCGTGCAGGCCTTCATGCACCGCCCCGAACTCCTGATCCTCGACGAGCCCACCTCCGGTCTCGATCCCCTCGTCCAGCAGGAGGCCCTCGCCCTCGTGCGTGAGGCCCGCGACGGCGGCGCCACCGTCTTCCTGTCCTCGCACGTGCTGTCCGAGGTGGAGGCCGTGGCGGACACGGCCGCTCTCCTCCGCACCGGGCGGATCGCCACCGTGGCTCCCATGGCCGAACTGCGGGCGACGGCGGTGCGGCACCTGCGCGCCGTCGTGTCCGAGACGTCCGCGCGGGAGATCCGGGCGGCCTTCTCGTTCCGGGGGCTCAGCTTCACCCTCGACGAACTCGGTGGCGGCGATGTGGCCGTGACCGGGATGGTCGAGGGGCGGGCGGACGACGTGGTGAAGGGGCTCGCCGGGTTCCACGTCGTGGACCTCGTGTTCGCGGAACCCGACCTGGAGGAGACCGTGCTGCACCTGTACCGCCCGGACGCCGAACCGGTCACGCCCGCCGCGGCCGCCACTCCTGCCACACCAGCGACGGACGAGGAGGAGGCGCGATGAGCCGGCTGCCGGTGTTCGTGCAGGACCTCCGCGAGGGGAAGCGCTCCCTGCTCGGCTGGGCCCTCGGCCTGGTCACGGTGATGCTGATCTACCTGCCGTTCTTCGAAATGATGGGCGGCAGCGACGAGATCCGGGACCTGCTCGACATGCTGCCGCCAGCCCTCGTCGAGACGATCGGCTACGACCAGATGTTCACCGGCCCCGGCTATGCCCAGGCCACGATTCTCGGGCTGCTCGGGTTCATCCTCGGCACGATCGCGGCCGTGAGTTCGGGCGCGCGGGCGATCGCCGGGGACGAGGAGACCGGCACGCTGGAACTCACGCTCGCCCACCGCGTCTCGCGGGAGCGGCTGGTGCTGGAGCGTTCGCTCGGCATCCTGGTGCGGCTCGTGGTGCTCGGGGTCGTGGTGGCCGTGGTGCTGCTGGTGACTTCCGGGCCCTTCGGCTTGGACCTGGCGCCTGGGAACGTACTGGCTGCTGTGACGGCGTTCGTGTTGTTGCTGCTGACCACCGCGATGACCGCGCTCGCCGCCGGTGCCGTGGTTGGCCGGCGCGTGGTGGCGCTCGCGGCTGGCACGGGCCTGGCCGTGGCCGGGTACGTGGGCGACGCCGTCGGGGGACAGGTCGAGTCCTGGGGTTGGTTGCGGGACATCTCGCCCTTCGCGTGGGCCTACGGCACCCAACCGATCTCCGCGGGGTGGGACGTCGGTGGGCTGGGGCTGCTCGTGGTGCTGAGCGTCGTGCTCCTCGGGGCGGCGGTGCTCGCGTTCCGGCGCCGGGACGTGGGGACCTGACGGTGCCGGACCCCTTCGACGAGTGGGCCGAGTACAACGCCTCCCGCGCCGTCCGGGACCTCCGCCCCCTGTCCGCGAGGCTCCTCGAGCTGGCCGGGCCGGGCGAGGGGCGCACCGCCGTCGACATCGGATGTGGCTCCGGCGTGGAGGTGGCCGCGCTGCTGGCGAACGGGTGGCGGGTGCATGCCGTCGACGGCGACGCCTCCGTGGCCGCGCATCTCGCGCCGCTCGGCGAGCGGCATCCGGGGGCGCTGGAATTCCGGCACGTTGAGTTCGGGGCGGTGGGGGAGTTGCCGACGGCGGGGCTGATCCACTCCTCCTACGCGCTGCCCTACGCGGAGCCGGACGCGTTCGCCCGACTGTGGGAGCTGGTTCGTGGGGCATTGCGGCCGGGCGGGTGGTTCGGGGCGCACCTGTTCGGGGATCATGACTCCGGCCGCGCCGACGGTGAGGTGGCCACCTACCTCACCCGCGCGGAGGCGCACGGGTTGCTGGACGGGTGGGAGGTCGTGCAGTTCGAGGAGGAGGATGCGGTGGGGCCCTCGTTCATCGGGCCCAAGCACTGGCATCTCTTCCACGTCATCGCTCGCCGCCCGGTCTGACGGATCCTGCCCCCTCCCGTCAGCGCCCGCCCGGTTCCCCGCGCTCTCGGCGACCGATGCTCTCCTCCCCAATTGCGCCCGC
>JBNJCY010000060.1:0-9177 GCA_051744325.1 Actinomycetota bacterium | reverse complement strand
CTGGCCCACGCCGTACAGGACCGTGGAGTCCATCTGCAGCCGACCGCCGACGTCCGCCGTGGTGTCGGTGAGGCGGTTGTCGATGACCCGGGCGATCTGCCCGTAGTACTGGGGCGTCCCCTCCCGTTCCACGATGGAAGCGATGATGAGGGTCTCCTGCCAGTCCTCGCGCGGCACCCCGGCCGATTCCAGGTTCGAGACCGTCTTCGTGACCATGGTGCCGAGGATGTCGGTTGCCGTCGCCGTCGGGGCGAAGGAGTAGGTCGCGGCCGCGAACCAGCCCTCCGGGTTGCCGCCGGCCTCGGGGGGCAGCCCGATGGCCTCGGCGTCGGAAGCGGCGGCGATGACGTCGTCGAGCGGGATCTCCATGACGTTCGCGATCCGCTCGTAGACCTGCTTGGCGATGAAGCCCTCGGGCACGGTGATGGTCAGCTCGGCGCGATTGGCCGGGTCGAGGAGCGCTGCGACGGCATCGGAGGACTTCATCTCGCGCATGAGCGCGTAGGACCCCGCCTGGATCGAGCCCGAGTTCGGGTTGTCCCGGAACGCGGCGCTGAACGCGTCGACGGTCTTCACGACCCCGGCGTCCTTCAGGATGATCCCGATGTCCTGGCCGTTCGCGCCCGAGGGGATCTCGACGACCACCTCGCCGGAACCCGGGCCGGCATAGTCCTCCGGCGGGGGCGTGGAGTCGAACAGCCCCGTGACGATCGGCCACGCGAAGGCGATCGCGGCGGCCACGAGGCCAAGTCCGAGGACGATCGCGACAACCGTCCGGCGGCGACGCTTCGTGCGGTGCGCCCGCTGGGCCTCGCGCCGGGCCTGCCGACGCGGGTGTGCCTCGTCGAACAGCTCACTCATCGGTTCCCTCCAGAAGTTCGCCCGCGGGCTCGCCGGTGCTGCGCTCGATGGCCAGGGCCTGGTCGAGGATCATCGTGGCCGCCACCTGGTCGACCACGCCGCGGTGCTTGCGGCCCGGCCGGCCCGAGCCGTACAGCGCCTGATGGGCGCTCACCGTGGTGAGCCGCTCGTCGACGAGCCGCACCGGCACCCGCAGCCGACGGACGACCTCCCCAGCATACCGGCGGGCCCGCGCCGCCGCCTCGCCCTCCCTGCCGGACAGCGCGAGCGGCAGGCCGACCACCACCTCGATCGCCCCGGACTCCTCCACGATGCGCTTCAGCACGCCGATCTCCGCCCCGTCCGGGGCGCGCCGCAGTGTCCGCACCGGGAGCGACAGGCTGCCGGCGGCGTCCGAGCGGGCGACGCCCACTCGCACCTCTCCGACGTCGACGGCAACCCGCGTGCCGGGCCGGAAGGTCACGACACCGCGCGGGTGACGGCCGCCTGAAGGGTCGCGACGGCGTCGCCCACGGCCTCGGGACGCGTCCCCCCGCCCTGGGCGACGTCGTCGCGGCCTCCGCCGCCACCCCCGAGGACGCGCGCCGCCTCCCGGACGAGGGCACCAGCCTTCACTCCATGGTCACGGGCCTCCGGTGAGGTTGCGACGACGACGAGCGGCCGGCCGGCTGAACGCCCCAGGACGGCCACGACCGCACCCGCCCCGAGGCGGCCGCGCACGTCAAGGGCGAGGGTGCGCAGGTCGTCGGCTCCCGGGACCTCGCCGGCGTCGTGGACGACGACGGTGAGCGGCCCGGCCCGGCGGGCGGCGCCCGCAACGGCACCGGCACTCCCGAGGAGTTGCGCGGTGCGCACCTGGGCGAGGTCCTTCTCCGCCTGCTTCAGTCGACCCATGATCTGGGAGATGCGCTCGGGAAGCTCGTCCGGGCGGGCGCCGACGAGGCGGGACACCTGGGAGACGAGCGCGCCCTCCTTCGCCTGGTGGGCGTAGGCACCGGAGCCGACGAGCGCCTCGATGCGGCGGACGCCGGAGCCGATGGAGGACTCTCCGAGCAGGTTGACGCGTCCGATGTGCCCGGTGAGCGGCACGTGGGTGCCGGCACACAGTTCCAGCGACCAGGCGTCCCCGATGGACACGACGCGCACGCGCCTGCCGTACTTCTCCCCGAAGAGAGCCATCGCGCCGCGGCGCCGTGCCTCCTCGAGGTCCATGACGGAATCGGTGATCTCCAGGTTCTCCGCCAGCAGTTCGTTGACCCGGCCCTCGATGCCCTCCATGGCGCTGTCCGCGACCGCCGAACCGTGCTGGAAGTCGAACCGGAGCCGCGAGGGCGCGTTCTCCGAGCCGGCCTGGGTGGCCTGTTCGCCGAGGAACTCGTGCAGGGCCTTGTGCACCATGTGGGTGGCGGTGTGTGCCTGGGAGATCTGGCGGCGGCGGTCCACGTCGATACTGGCCACACCCACCTCGTCGATGGTGAGCTGGCCCTCGGTGAGGGTGCCCCGGTGGACCGGCAGTCCCTTGACGGGCGCCTGGGTGTCGTAGACATCGACGATGGCACCGCCTGAGAAGCGGAGTGTGCCCTGGTCGGCGAGCTGCCCGCCCATCTCGGCGTAGAAGGGTGTGCGGTCGAGCACGACCTCCACCTGGGCCGGGGCGGTGGCACTCGGGACGGGTGAGCCGTCGACGAGGATGCCGACGACACGGACCTCGGCCGTCGTCTCGTGGTAGCCGACGAACTCGGCATTCCCGCCGAGCCTGGAGCGGAACTCGTTGAACACCGTCGTGTCGAGGTGGCCAGCCTTCTTTGCCAGCGCGTCCTCCCGGGCCCGCCGTTTCTGTTCCGCCATGAGAGTCCGGAACCCCTGGGCGTCGACGTCGACTCCCTGCTCCGCGGCGATCTCGAGGGTGAGGTCGATGGGGAAGCCATAGGTGTCGTGCAGCGCGAAGGCGTCGGCGCCGGAGACCTCGCTCCCGGCGGCCCTCGCCTGGCCGATGGCGCCCTCGAGGAGGGTGGTGCCGGCCGTGAGGGTGCGGCGGAAGGCATGCTCCTCCGCGTACGCCACCTCGGAGATGCGGGGGAAGTCCTTCTCGACCTCCGGGTAGGACAGCTTCATGACCTCCATGGAGACGGGGAGGAGCTCCGGGAGCACCGGGGTGGTGATCCCGAGCAGCCGCATCGAGCGCACCGCACGCCGGATCAGGCGCCGGAGCACGTAGCCGCGGCCGTCGTTGCCGGGCCGCACCCCGTCGGAGATGAGCATGAGCGAGGACCGGACGTGGTCGGCCACGATGCGGAGCCGGATGTCGTCCTCCTCCTTCGCACCGTAGGTGGTTCCCACCATCGCCGCGGCGCGCTCGATCACGGGGTAGACCTCGTCGATCTCGTACATGCTGCCCTTGCCCTGCAGCAGATACGCGAGGCGCTCCAGTCCGAGCCCGGTGTCGATGGACTTGTGCTCGAGCTCGCCGAGCAGCGGGTAGTCCTTGCCTGCACCCTCGCCGCGGAGGTACTGGTCGAACACCAGGTTCCAGATCTCGAGGAACCGGTCCCCCCTCGTGTCCACGAGCGGGCCGCCTTCGGGGCCGAACCCGGGCCCGCGGTCGTAGTGGATCTCGCAGCACGGCCCGGCGGGGCCGGGCTGGCCGGTGTCCCAGAAGATCTCCTCGCGGGGCAGCGTCTGGATCCGGGACGGGTCGATCCCGAGCGAGGCGAGGATCCCGGCCGACTCGTCGTCGTGCTCCCAGATGGTGAACCACAGCCGGTCCTTGTCGAGGCCGTAGCCGCCCTCCTCCTGCGGCACGGTCAGGAGCGTGACGCCATGGGTGATGGCCCCCTCCTTGAAGTAGTCGCCGAAGGAGAAGTTCCCGCACATCTGGAAGAACGTGCCGTGCCGGGTCGTGTGGCCGACCTCCTCGATGTCGTTGGTGCGGATGCACTTCTGCACGGAGGCCGCCCGCGGCCACGGGGCCCTCTGGGTGCCCACGAAGTAGGGGATGAACGGCACCATGCCGGCGATGGTGAAGAGGATCGAGGGATCGGGTGACACGAGGGACACCGATGGCGCGATGTGGTGGCCGTGCTTCTCGAAGTAGTCCAGCCACCGTTGCCGGATCTCACTGGTTCGCATCGTTGACTCCTTCGGCCGGGTGCTCCCCCGGCGGGCGGGGGTCGGGCTGCGCGCCACGGCGCTCGCGGGCGCGCGCGACCCGCTCCGGGCTTGGGGCGAGCTCGGAGAGCAGGAACTGCTCGTGCTCCCGCATCACGCGGGAGAACTCGGCGGAGAAGTCCCGCCAGACGGCCAGCGGGGAGCGCATCAGCGGGACCGGCCCCGGAACACGACCCGGCGCGTGGCCTCGGTGAAGGCCGCCACCTTCACGAGCGGCCGCGCCACCGTGGCAGAGACGAGCGTGGTGATCGCGGAGATGTTCTGGGCGGCCTCGGCGGCCGGTGTGGTGACATCGTCAACCTTCGCCAGCTGGGCGTTCGCCAACCGGACGCTTGTCCCGGCGTCGTCGATCACGGGCACCGAGTGTTCGGTGAGCTGCCGGAGCGACCCACGCGCCTCGTCGAGGACGCCGCCCAGCTTGAGGAGTGGAACGGCGAGGAACGCCACGAGCGCGACGAATGCCAGCGCCGCGATGAGCCCTGCGATATCTGAGATGGACATTGGCCTCCTTCGTGACCGCCAAGGATACCCGCTTGTGGACCAGCCCCAGTCGCGGGGCGGCCGGGGCTGATCAGGACCGGCGCTCGGCCGGGCAGGGACGTCAGCGGGAGTAGTGCTCGACGACCAGCTGCTCGTCGCAGGTGATCGGGATCTCCTCGCGGCGCGGACGCCGCACGAGCTGGGCGCGCAGCTTCTCCAGCGAGACGTCGAGGTACGGCGGGAGCTCGCCCAGCACGTCGCGGTGAGCGCTGGCGGCGGCGACCTGGAAGGGCACCATCACCTGGCTGCGCGGCCTCACCTGGATGACCTGGCCGGGCTTCACCCGGAAGGAGGGCCGGTCGACGAGCTTGCCGTCGACGAGGATGTGGCGGTGCACGACGGCCTGACGGGCCTGTGCCATCGTCCGGGCGAAGCCGGAACGCAGGACGACGGCGTCGAGCCGCATCTCGAGAAGCTCGACCAGGTTCTCGCCACTCAGGCCCGCGCCCTTCCGGGCCTCGTCGAAGGTGCGGCGGAGCTGGGCCTCGCGGATGCCGTACTGGGCGCGCAGGCGCTGCTTCTCCTTGAGCCGCACGGCGTAGTCGGACTCGGACCGCTTCCGGGCGCGGCCGTGTTCGCCCGGACCGTAGGGGCGCTTCTCGAAGTACTTGACCGCCTTGGGGGTCAGCGCGATCCCGAGGGCTCGGGACTGGCGGATCTGGCGGCGCGAACGGGCGTTTGCCATGGGTGTGTCTGCTTCTTCCTGTCGGTTTCGTCACGCTCGATGGGAGCCATCGAGGTGGGGCCGGCCTCAAGTGGGCTGAGGCCCCAGGAGCTGCGCGTGGCGCAGTCAACCACGAAATCCTACCATCCCCGGGGTCACTCCCCCGCGAGGATCTGCCGGATCCGCTCCAGCCGGGTCGTGATCTGGCGCTCGTTTCCGTGGCTCGTCGGGTGGTAGTAGGTGGTGCCGGCCAGCTCCTCGGGGAGGTGACGTTGCGGGGCGACCCCGCGCGGGTCGTCGTGGGCGTACCGGTACCCCGCCCCGTGGCCCAGTTTTTCCGCCCCCGGGTAGTGGGCGTCGCGCAGATGGGGCGGGACCGTGCCCGCCCTCCCGGCGCGCACGTCGGCGATCGCCGCGTCGATCGCCGAGTAGCCGGCGTTCGACTTGGGGGCCGTGGCCACGTGTACGACGGCCTCGGCGAGGATGATGCGCGCCTCCGGCATGCCGATCATCGCCACTGCCTGCGCGGCTGCGACGGCGGTGGTCAGAGCGGTCGGGTCGGCCATCCCGACATCCTCGGCCGCCGCGATCATGATGCGGCGTGCGATGAACCTCGGGTCCTCCCCCGCCACCACCATGCGGGCGAGGTAATGGAGGGCGGCATCGACGTCGGAGCCACGCATCGACTTGATGAACGCGCTGATGACGTCGTAGTGCTGGTCGCCGCCGCGGTCGTACCGGACGGCCGCGACGTCGACGGCGGCCTCCACCCCCTCGACGGTCACCTCACCCGCCCCGACGGCGTCCGCCGCCGCCTCGAGGATGGTCAGCGCCTTGCGGGCGTCGGACCCCGCCACCCGGACGATGTGGCTACGGGCGTCCTCGGAGAGCGTGACCGCACCGGCCAGGCCGCGGCCGTCGGCGACGGCGCGATCCAGCACCGTGGCGACGTCGTCGGGACCGAGCGGGCGGAGGGTTAAGAGGAGCGAGCGAGACAGCAGCGGCGAGATGACGCTGAAGTGGGGGTTCTCCGTCGTCGCCGCGATGAGGGTCACGATGCGGTTCTCCACCGCCGGGAGGAGGGTGTCCTGCTGCGCCTTGGAGAAGCGATGGACCTCGTCGATGAACAGGACGGTCTGCGCACCGCCGGCGACCAGCCGGTGCCGGGCCGAGTCGATCACCGCGCGGACGTCCTTCACCCCGGCGCTCACCGCCGAGAGTTCGACGAAGGCCCGGCCGGCCGTTCGCGCCACCAGGTAGGCGACGGTGGTCTTGCCCGTGCCCGGGGGACCCCAGAGGATGACCGAGGACGGCGCAGTGGAGTCCGTGACGAGGCGGCGGAGCGGTGAACCCGGCAGCAGGAGGTGTCCCTGGCCCACGAGTTCGTCGAGCGTGGCCGGACGCATTCGGACGGCGAGCGGCGCGCCCGGGAGGTCCGGGATCCCCTCCTCGCTGGTCGCGGCGGCGTCGAACAGGTCCACCCACGCAGCCTAGCGGGCGCGCGGATGGGACATCGCCCAGGACTCCCGGAGGGCGTCGATGGTCACGTGCGTGTAGATCTGGGTGGTCGTGACCGAGGCGTGCCCGAGCAGTTCCTGTACCACCCGCACGTCGGCGCCGCCCTGCAGGAGGTGGGTGGCGAAGGTGTGCCGAAGGGTGTGGGGCGAGACGTGGTCGATGCCGGCGCGCGCGGCCGCCTGCTGGAGGATCGCCCACGCGCTCTGCCGGGACAGCGGGCGCCCCAGGGTGTTGAGGAAGACCTGGGGGGTCCCGCGCCCACGCGCGGCGAGGACCGGCCTGCCCCGCACCATCCAGGACTCGAGCGCCTCGGTCGCGAACCGTCCGAGCGGGAGCACACGCACCTTCGATCCCTTCCCGAGCACCGTGACGGACCTGCCGTCGAGGTCGACGTCGTCCACCGCCAGGTTCACGGCCTCGGAGATCCGCGTTCCGGTGCCGTAGAGGAGCTCCAGCAGCGCCCGGTCCCGCAGCGGGACGGGTTCGGGGCCTGCGGGGACCGATCCGAGGAGGGCGGCCACCTGGGCGTGGTCCAGGGCGTGTGGCAACGGTCGCGGCGCCGCCGGGGGACTCACGCCGGCCGCGACGTCCTCGGACACCCGGCCCTCCCGGAGGGCGAACCGGTGGAGGCCGCGGACGCAGGCCACGAGGCGGCCCGCCGACGACGACGCGAGCGGGCGGCCGCCGTCGGCCCCCGTCCGCACGGCGCGCACGAACGCGGTGACGTCGGCCTCCGCTGCCAGAGCGAGGTCCGTGATCCCGCGCTCCACCAGGTGAGCCTCGTACCGGGCGAGGTCGCGGGCGTAGGCCTGCAGGGTGTTGGCCGCCAGGCCGCGCTCGATGCGCAGGTGCGCGAGGTACTCGGTGACGAGCGCGTGGAGAGGCGTCACCCGAGAAGGCGGACCACGAACGGGTCGAGTGCAACCGCGAGGAACAGGACCGTCAGGTAGGTGATCGAGCCGTGGAACACCTTCATGGCGGCCAGCTTCCCTCGCTCCGGGTGGAGCGCACGGCGGTGGAGCTGCACGCAGGCCCACAGGAACCATGCCCCCGCTGCGACGGCGGTGACGGAGTAGACCCAGCCCATCGGGGCGACGGGGATGAGCACGAGCGACAGCGCGACCATCGCGACGGCGTGCAGGATCATGTGGCGAGCCACGGTTGTGTCGTCCTGGACGACCGGTGCCATCGGGACTCCGGCGCGCGCGTAGTCCGACTTGAACTTCATGGACAGCGGCCAGTAGTGGGGTGGGGTCCAGAAGAAGATGACACCGAACAGGATGAGAGGTTCCCAGGAGAGCGAGCCGGTCACGGCTGACCAGCCGATCAGGACGGGCATGCAGCCGGCGATCCCGCCCCACACGATGTTCTGGGGCGTGCGCCGCTTCAGGATCATCGTGTACCCGACGACGTACAGCAGGAGGGCCGCGACTGCGAGGGACGCCGCGACCCAGTTGACGAGGAGACCGAACCAGAGGACGGAGGCGAGGGCCAACAGGCTCGCGAACACCAGGGCCCCGCGAACCGACACCGCACCGGTGACCAACGGCCGGTTGCGGGTGCGGTTCATGACCGCGTCGATGTCCCGGTCGTAGACCATGTTGAAGGCGTTGGCCGCGCCTGCCGCGGCGGTGCCGCCCGCAAGGGTGACGACCACGAGCCACCACCCCGGCCAGCCCCGGTCCGCGAGGATCATCGTGGGCACGGTGGAGATGAGGAGGAGTTCGACCACCCGCAGCTTCATGAGGGCGACGTACCCGCCCACCGCAGCTTTCACGCTGGTGCGCCCACCAACGCGATCCGTGGGCGCGTCGAGCACTGGGCGGTTGCTGATGATGACTCCCTTTGGCGTGGCCTGCCATGCCATTCTAGGTCACCCGTCCGGAGTGACGCCTGCCGGAAGATTCTGGCAACTGACAGCAATTCCTCCCGCGATCGGGCTAATGTCCTTTGTAGGGCCACAGTCGTGGTCACACTGCTCGAACACGAGGCACCGAAGCGAGGAGAACCGACATGTCACCAGAACTCCAGTGGACCGGGGACGATCAGCGCGCCGTCGACGTCGCGCGCGCACTGGCAGCCGACGCCGTCCAGAAGGTGGGCAACGGCCACCCGGGCACCGCGATCTCGCTGGCGCCGATGGCCCATCTGCTCTTCCAGAAGGTCATGCGGCACGACCCCACCGACGACCGGTGGATCGGACGGGACCGGTTCGTCCTCTCCATCGGGCACTCCTCCATGACGCTCTACAACCAGCTGTACCTCGCCGGGTACGGGCTCGAACTCGACGACCTGAAGGCCCTGCGGACCTGGGGCTCCGTCACCCCGGGCCACCCCGAGTACGGCCACACGAAGGGCGTCGAGATGACCACCGGGCCCCTCGGGCAGGGCCTCGCCTCGGCCGTGGGCATGGCCATGGCCGCCCG
>JBNJCY010000059.1:0-9196 GCA_051744325.1 Actinomycetota bacterium | reverse complement strand
ACCGATGATCACACCGACCGCGAGGTCGATGGCGTTGCCGCGCGTGATGAATTCCTTGAAGCCCTGCAGCATCGTTTTCTCCTTGAGGGGGTTGGGTCAAGGGATCGTGGAGGGCACAGCCACGCGTAGTGGTCCCTGTGCGCTCGCGTCCACCACGACATTAGCCAGCGAATTCGGTACGGCCACGATCACGATTGTCGAAATGTCACCCGTCGAGATGAAACCTCCGGTGTCAACATCCTCAAGAACGGACAGAACCAGCACCTCAGGGACCAGCACGGTCGAATCCAGCATTTCCGTACCACCGAGCAGTGTGATCCTTCTCCCGCTCTGCGCCAGGGCGCGTGACCCCGGATCCGAGATCGAGATCGGGAGCACGAGATGCCCAGGTGGTGCGCCCGCCGCCAGCCCCGGTCCGAGCACCAGTTCCTCGGACACCACCGTCCCGGCAGGCAGTCCCACCACGAGGCGCCTGCCGGCCACGTCCGCGACCGCCGGGAAGGACGACGCCGGTGCAGCGCCGTCGTCGGCCGGGCGAACCTCGAGGTCGGCCGCCCGGAGGTCCCGGCCGGCGGGCACGTCCCGGGTGAGGACGACGACGGCGGGCCCCGTGGGTACGGGGGCGAGGGCGTCGGCCAGCAGGAGGACCGCCGTCACCAGGGCGACGGCGAGGAACGCGTGCCGCCACCGCCACAGCGCCCCCCGCCAGGCGGGCGAGACGCGGACGACACGCGACGACGGCCGGAGGACTCCCATGCCGGAAGATTAGGTCGAGGGGTCGCAGTCGGGGCGCTTTGGGCCGTCCACCTGTGGACGGTCAGTCGGCTTTCGACGGGGTGGACGACGGCTTGGGCGGCGACGGCTTCGGCGGCGACGGCTTGGCCGAGGACCCGGACGACGACCGCGAGTCGGTGCGGTAGAAGCCCTGGCCCTTGAACACGATCCCGGAGGGCGTGAAGAGCTTGCGGAGCGGCGCGTCACAGCGCGGGCAGTTGGACAGCGACTCCTCGTCGAAGCGCTGGTAGATGTCGAATTCCTCGCCGCACTTGGTGCAGCGGTACGCGTACGTCGGCATGTGTCCCTCCGGCATGAGCTGGCACTCACTGCCCTGAGTGCCAATTCTACTCCTTCCGCGCGACAAATGGCGGACCGGGGCGAGGCCGCCGGATAGGCTGCCACAGTGAGCGCACGGAGAGGGATCATCCGCCGGGCCGTCGTCGCGCTGGCGGTCTTCCTCGTGGTGGTGCTCGTGGTGGGAACGGGCCTTGCGATCTGGGTGTTGCGCCGGCCGCTGCCGGCCACGGAGGGGACCCTGACCATCGCGGCCCTCGGCGCGCCGGTGACGGTCACACGCGACGAACGCGGCGTGCCCCACCTGTGGGCGGAGTCCGACAGGGACCTCTTCCTCGCCCAGGGCTTCGTCCATGCCCAGGACCGCTTCTTCGAGATGGACTACCGCCGGCACGTCGCCTCTGGCCGGCTCTCCGAGCTGCTGGGCGACGTCGCGGAGGCTCGCACAGCGGACGCCGTGACGCGAACCCTCGGATGGCGCGGCGTGGCGCAGGAGGAGTGGGACCTGCTCGGCTCCGAGGCGCGCTCCCTCCTGCAGGCCTACGCGGACGGCGTCAACACCTACCTCGAGGGGAGGGAGGCCTCGGAGCTCGCGATGGAATACACGGTGCTGGGCCTCCAGGTGGAGGTCCCGGACATCGAGCCGTGGACCCCGGAGGACTCCCTCACCTGGCTCAAGGCGATGGCGTGGGACCTGAAGTCCAACTACGACGAGGAGCTGGAGCGCACCCGCGTCTACCGGACGGTCGGGAACGTGGAGCGCGTGGCCGAACTCTTCCCCGCCTACCCGTACGAGGCCCACGAGCCCGTCGTCATACCGGCCGCCCCGGGTGACGGCGGCGGACCCGGGGAGGCGGTGGACGCCTCCCTCGAATCGGGGACCGCCGGGGGCGGCCGCACCGAGTACCGGGCCGCCGCGGAGGCGATCGACACCGCCCTGCTCGCCCTCGGGGCCGTTCCCCGCCTGGTGGGTGGCGACGACGGCGTCGGGTCCAACTCGTTCGTCGTCTCCGGCGAGCACACCGCCTCCGGCCTCCCGCTGCTCGCGAACGACCCCCACCTATCGGTGGGCATGCCCGGCGTGTGGCACCAGGTCGGCCTCCATTGCGTGGCGGTGGGACCGGGTTGCTCCTTCGACGTCTCCGGCTTCTCGCTCTCCGGGCTGCCCGGCGTCCTCATCGGTCACAATGGTGCGCTTGCCTGGGGCCTGACCAACATGCGCGCCGACGTCACGGACTTCTTCCTCGAGCGCATGCACACCGACGGGACCTACGAGCGTGGGGAGGAGCGTGTCGCGATCGAGTCCCGGAGCGAGGTGATCGAGGTCGCGGGGGCAGAGCCCTTCTCGCTCACCGTGCAGTCCACGATCCACGGGCCGATCATCTCCGGCGTCCTCGACGAGGTCTCCACGGTGGCCAGCGCACCCGTCCCGGCGGGCAGTCCGCCGGGTGGCATCGACGGCTACGCGGTCGCGCTCGCCTGGACCGGGCTCGAACCGGGGCGCACGATCGAGGGGATCCTCGCGCTGAACCGCGCCACCACTGCCGACGACGTCGCGGCAGCAGCCGCCCTCTTCGATGTGCCGGCACAGAACATCGTGTTCGCCACGGCCGACGGGGACATCGGGCACCAGGCAGCGGGCGGCATCCCCATCCGGTCCCCGCTCGCGGTGAACGCCGTGCCGGTGGACGGCACGTGGCCGCGGCCGGGCTGGGACTCCACGTTCGACTGGGAGGGGATCGTCCCTGCCGAGAACCTCCCGCGCACCCTGAACCCGGGGGAGGGGTTCGTCGTGGCCGCCAACCAGGCGGTGACCGTCCCGGGTGGCGGGCCGTTCCTCACTGCGGACTTCGACCACGGCTACCGCTCGGAGCGGATACGCACCCTGCTCGAGGAGGCGATCGCCACCGGGGAGGACCTCACCGTCGAGGCCGCGAACGAGATCATGCTCGACACGGCCAATCCGCTCGCCGAGGTGCTCGTCCCCACGATCCTCCGCCTCGACATTGACGACGCGTTCCTCCGCGAGGCCGTGGACGAGCTGTCCCTGTGGGAGGGCGAGGGCTACGCGAACGACGTGGACTCCTCCGGAGCGGCCTACTTCAACGCCGTCTGGGCGAACCTTGTGTCCCTCACCTTCGACGACGAGCTGCCCGATGGGACCACCTCGCGGGACGACTCACGGTGGATCCGGGTCATCTCCGTCCTCATGGAGGACCCCCGCAACCCGTGGTGGGACGACGTCTCCACGGTGTCGATCACCGAGACCCGGGATGAGATTCTTCTGCGCGCCCTGCAGCACGCCCGGAACCAGCTCACCAACACGCTCGGCAAGGACGCCGACCGCTGGCGGTGGGGCGACCTCCACAGGGCCCACTTGACGCACCCGGTCCTCCCATCGCAGACGACGCCCGGCGTGCTCGCCTGGTTGATGAACCCCACGCCGGTGGCGGTGGCAGGTGGCAGTTCATCCGTGAACGCGACCGGCTGGGACGCCTCACCGGGTGAGGACGGCATCTTCTCCTACGCGATGACCACAGCGCCGTCGATGCGGATGGTGGTCGACCTGGAGGACCCGAACACCTCGACCTGGGTGGTGGCCTCCGGCACCTCGGGGCACCCAACCTCGCGCAACTACGCCAACCAGCTCGGCGCGTGGGTGCGTGGCGAGACCTTCGGCTGGGCCTTCACCCGGGAAGTGGTGGAGGAGGAGGCCGTCGCGACACTCACGCTGACCCCAGGCGAGTGACTAGGCGTTCTGGATCGACTCCATCGTCTCGTGTTCGAGCCGCGAGCCTGCGAGCAGGAAGACCCGCGTGGGGGTGATGACCGCGTGCACGCGGACGTCGAACTCGTCCACCGGGAGGCACTGGCTGGAGATGAGCTCGTCGTCGAAAACCATCGCGAAGGTCGGTGTGTCCGGGTCAACGAGCTTGAGCACACGGTCGTACCAGCCGCCGCCCTGGCCGAGGCGGTTGCCGTACCCGTCGATCGCGAGCCCTGGAGCGATGACCACCTCCACGGAGCGGACGGCCTCGGCGTCGAGCACGGGACCGGACGGTTCGGGCGGACGTCCCGGCGCACGCGGCTGGAGATCCTCCCTGCTCTTGTAGAACGCCCACGTGCGGGACAGCTTGGGGCCGAGGACGGGCAACAGCACCCCCACGTCGCGGGCGCGCAGCCGCTCGAGCAGGGGCAGCGTGGGTGGCTCCCAGCCGGTCGACACGTAGAGCGCGACGCTGCGCGCGTCCCCGATGGCCTGCAGCGCGTTCTCCGCGAACGCCTCTCCGAGTGCCTCGAGTTCTGTGTGGTTGCGCCGGTGCCGATGTTTCCGGATCACCTGGCGGAGTTCGTGCTTCGCGTCCTCGATCTCATAGCCCACCGTCTGGGGAAGCCGAAGGGGCTCACGCATGTGCCCCATTCTCGCAGGTGCCCCCGACACCGGCATCTTCTTGCACAGGGGGAGTGTCCCGTTTCCTGCACTGAGAGCGTGTCCCGCTTCTTGCACTGAGAGCGTGTCCCGTCCTTGCGCTGAGGGCTTGTCCCGGGGCACGGTAGCCTTCCCCCATGCGTTCCGTCCAGGACCACCTGCAGGCGTGCCTCTCCGCGGTGGGCCAGCTCCCTCCGCTCGCCGTCCAGCTCCCTGACGCAGTGGGATGCATCCTCGCGGAGGACGTGCGGGCGCCCTCGGACCTCCCCGTGGCCGACCTCGCGGCCCTCGACGGCTACGCCGTCCGTTCCGCCGACGTCGCTGCCGCCTCCGCCCGTCCCGTGCGGCTTCGCGTGGTGGACGATCTCCGGGCGGGCGACACTGACGTGGTCCACCTCGTCGACGGCGCCGTGGTGCGCCTCGCGTCGGGTGCCCCGCTGCCGGTGGGAGCGGACGCCGTCGTCCCGCTGGAGGGCACGGACCAGGGCGACGCGACGGTCACGGTGCTGCGCGCCGTCGTCGCGGGGGAGAACGTGCGCCCCCGTGCGATCGACGCGCGCAGCGGGGACGTGGTGCTCGCGGCGGGCGAGCGCGTGGGCGCCCGGCAGGAGGCACTGCTTGCCGCGGTCGGGCGGGCGCGCGTGAGCGTCCACCCCAAGCCGCGGGTGGTGATCGTGTCCGTGGGTGACGAGCTGCTCGAACCGGGCCGGCCCGCCGATGCGGGCCAGGTGTACGACGCCAACGGCCACGCGCTCGCCACCGGCGTCCAGGACGTGGGCGCCGTGGCCTTTCGCGTGAGCGCGGTCCCGGATCGCATCCCCGAACTGCGGGAGGTCCTCGAGGACCAGCTCGTGCGCGCGGACCTCCTCATCACCACGGGTGGCCTCAGCGCGAACGACACCGTCCGGGACGTGGTCGGCCAGATGGGATCCGTGCGCTTCGACAGAGTCGCGATCCTCCCGGGACGCCGCTTCGGGGTGGGTCACGTGGGGGAGGAGCCGGCCACCCCGGTCTTCTGCCTCCCCGGCGACCCGCTGGCGGTGCAGGTCGCCTACGAGGCCTTCGTCCGTCCGGCGCTGCGGTCGATGGCGGGGCACGCGGAGCTGTTCCGGCCATCCGTCCCGGCGGTGGCGAGCGTCGGCTGGGACTCCCCGGCGCGCGCCCGCCAGTTCGTGCCGGTCCAGATCCTGGGGTCGCCGTCCGGGGGGTACCGGTGCGAGCCCGTGGGGCCGGTCGCGATGGGAACCCTCTCCGCGCTCGCCCATGCCAACGCCCTCGCCGTGATCCCCGAGGACGTCACCCGCGTCGCCCCCGGTGACCAGGTGAGCTGCCTGATCCTCGACGCCTGAGGAGTCAGACGTGTCCCGGTCCCTGCAGCTGTTCGAGACGCTCCACGACGACGACGGCGATCACCTCGTGGCGGTGCGTCTCATCACCCTGCGGGACGAGGCGGCGTGGGCGGCCACGCGGCTCGCCAACCACGAGTGGCTCGCGCCCTGGGAGGCGACGGCGCCCGGCCCCACCCCGAGCGCCACCTTTCGCGGCTGGGTGCGTACCCAGCGCCGCCAGTACCGGGCAGGGGAGTCGGTGCCATTCGTGATCGAGTTCGACGGGAGGTTCGTGGGGCAGGTGTCCGTGACGGGCGTGCAGCGTGGCTCCCTGCTCAGCGCCTCGGTCGGCTACTGGGTCTCCCGGGAGGTCGCCGGCCGGGGCATCACGCCCCTCGCGGTCGCGATGACGGCGGACTTCCTCTTCCAGGACTGGGGTCTGCACCGCGTGGAGATCAACATTCGACCCGAGAACGCCGCCAGCCTCCGTGTGGTGGACAAGCTCGGCTTTCGTGACGAGGGGGTCCGCCTGGCCTACATGCACATCGCTGGAGCGTGGGCGGACCACCGCAGCTTCGCCCTCACGGCGCCCGAGGCGCCCGACGGCGTGGTGCGTCGTCTCCGGGACCGGACCTCCACCTGGGCCCCGGAGTTCTGACGTTCGATTGCCCGCCGGGTGCGGAGCGACGCGGGTGCCCGGTCCGCTTTCCGGCTCTCCTGACTGATCCGTGGGTCGGCTCCGACTGGCCTGAACGGATCCCCATCCTCCCCAATTGCGTGCTGTGGCAAGGGCCATCGGCTTCTGCCCGGAGAACGCAGGATCATTCAGCGGACGCAGTTGACTCCTGCGCCAGCCGCAGATGACCCACGGATCAGTCATGCCAGCTCGACTTCTGAGGGTGCCCGGTCCGCCGGGTGCGGAGCGTCACGGTATCTTCACCAACACGCCGGGCCCGGTTCGCCGCGGAACGACGCCGATTGCCTAGCGTTGAACCGTGGAGTTGTCAGGGTGGGTGCTCGTTGCAGCCACCGTGATCGTCCTCGGGTACCTGGTGCCGAGCCTGGTTCGCAGCCGCGAGGTGAGGGTCGAATCCCGGGTGTCCGACCGCTTCTCCCCACAGTTGCGGCTGGTCGCCCCTGCCCTCCCCGCGCCGCCCCCCAGGTCCGACGCGAGGCCCCTGGTCCACAACCCGGAGATTTCCCGACGACGCACGGAGGCACTCGCGATGATTCGCCCCACCACCCCAGTGGCGAACCGGGTCAACGCCCGCGAACTCGCCGCCGCGCGGGCCGCGCGAGCCGCTGAGATCTCGCGCCGTGCCGCCGCGGCCCGCCGCCGCATGACCCTGGCAGTCGTCCTCGCGGTGGTGATTGCCGCCGTGGTGACCGCGGTCGCAGTCGGACCGCTGGCCTGGGGGTGGGCGCTGCTCCCCTCCGCCGCGCTCGGGGCCGTGCTGTACACGGGACGCCAGGCCGCGATCGTCGCCGCCCGGCAGGACGCGAAGGCACGCACCGAGATGGCTCGCCTCGACCAGAGGCTGCGGCTCTTCCGTGACCGCGAGGCCCGCTCCGAACCGGTGGCGGTTCGCCCAGGCTCCTTCGAGGAGATCGTCGTGGGCTACCAGGGCCGCCACGTCGCCGACCAGATGATCGAGGACGAACCTCCGCGCCACGCCACGTCCGAGTCGCTCGAGGCCATCGCCCGGCTCGACGCCGCGGGTTCGGATTCCGCCGGTCCGGATGCGGAGGAATCCGCGAAGCCCGCCGTTCCGGAGTCGGCTTCGCGTCGGACCCCGCAGGCCGACGCGGGCGCTGATGCCAGGACGTGGACCCCGGTCCCCGTACCCCTTCCGACCTACACCCTGAAGCAGGAGTCACCCCGCCGCGACGTCGAGCCCTTCACGCCCGAGGACGCCGGCGACGGGGAGACCCGGGTGCCGGACCGGCCGAACTCGACGGCGCCGTCGTACGGCACTGTCGAACGCGAGCCGGAGCGGGCAGAGCAGGCCTTCGATCTCGACTCCGTGCTCGCGCGGCGGCGGGCCGCAGGCGCCTAGCTGCTCCGACTGGGGAGCGGGTTCGCCTCCGCCAGCCTCTTGATCGTGCGGAGCATCCTGTCGGTCATGAGCGCGCTCACCAGGCCGATGGCCTCGATGGCGACGCGGACCCATGTCCCGGAGGTGCGATAGCGCTCGCGTACGTGCAGCCGAGTGGCCGCGCCGCCGTCCGCAGGGGTGAGGGCGAAGGTCCAGGTGAAGTCGAATTCCATGTCCGAGGGTGTCGCGCCACCGAGGCTCGAGGCGACGAAGGTGCGGGGCGGGTCCACGAGGGCCACGCGGAGCTCGACGCCCGGTGCGAGCGGGAAGGGCTCGCCCACCTGGGGGCGCTGCCATTCCGACACGATCCGTTCCGCATTCGTGATGTCGCAGCCGATGGCGTTCTCGAGCACCTCCCAGGAGTAGAAGCCGCCCTTGTCCTGCCCGAGCTGGGCGATCCACGGCCAGACGGCGGACGGAGGTGCCGCGATGGTGGTGGCGTGGTCGCTCTGGAGGCCCGCGTCGGGGAGGATGTCGTCTCCGGGGAGTGCCGCGCGGGCCTCCTCCCGGGTGGCACCGATCCGGTGGTGGGCTCCGGTGAGGACGAAGACGGCCGCCGTCGTCATGGTGGCGACGACCGGAGCGGCAATGAGTGCGAGCGTGATACGGGTGATCCTGGTCATGGGTGCCTCTCGGTGTGGTCTCTCCGCGCGATGCGCTACCTCCATGGTGGGGCGCCGGCGGCAGGGGAGGAAGGGCCGGAGGTCACCCCCCGCCGTCGTCGTGTGAGTTGTTGCGCAGCCGTCCGGGTTGGGGGGCCTGCGGGTTGGGGAGGCCTGCGGCGGTGGTGTTACACTGAATCCCGCCTTGGGGCTATGGCGCAGTTGGTAGCGCGTCTCGTTCGCAATGAGAAGGTCGGGGGTTCGAATCCCCCTAGCTCCACCAGGTCCACACCCTCGGCCCGATTCGGCCGGGGGTGTTCTCGTGTCCATGGGTGGGTGGGCTGTCTGGTGGACGGGCGGGGAAGTCGCTGGAACGGGCGCTCTCTGCTGGGCGATACGCCGGGATCCGATACACCGGAATGCGATACACCGGGATCCGAGGCGCCGGGATCCGAGGCGCCGGAATGCGATACGCCGGGATCCGATGCGCCGGGATCCGATACGCCGGGATCCGATACACCGGAATGGTCGCCGTGTGCCGTTGTATCGCGACTCGGGGCAAGAACGGGCGATCCGCCCCCCAGAGCGACAGCTTCCGATACACCGCCCCTTCAGTGTATCGGTTGGGCACAATCCATCACAGGAACAGGAACAGGAACAGGAACAGGC
>JBNJCY010000058.1:0-9354 GCA_051744325.1 Actinomycetota bacterium | reverse complement strand
GTTCCGGGAGGGAGGACATGGTGCCACCCTAACGGTGCTGGGCGCGCGCGGTCCGGGCGGGCTCGCTACGCTGGCGGGTGACGCCCCGGAGGTCCCATGTTCTTCTCGCACCGCCCCGTCCGCTGGCTCAACGAGCCTGCTTTCCACACTTCGGACGAGTCCGGCGTCACTCTGAGGACCGAGTCCGGCACGGATCTCTGGCAGGGCACCTACTACGGGATGCGACGCAACGACGCCCACGGACTGCTCACCGCCGTCGAGGAGCCCTTCTTCTCCTTCACTGCCACCGCGTCGGGCGACTACGGCGCAAGGTTCGACCAGTGCGGCATACTCCTCCACCAGGACGCCCGGACCTGGGCGAAGGCGTCGGTCGAGAACGACGACGGCGGCCTCCTGGGCAGCGTCGTCACGGTGGGAGGGTGGTCGGACTGGGCCACCACGGCGGCACCCGGCAGTCCTGCGATCACCTACCGCCTCTCGAGGCGCGAGGACGACTTCCGCCTCGACTGGGCCGTGCCGGGCGGACCGTTCCACCAGCTGCGCGTGTTCCACCTCCCCGGCGCCACCGGGTCCGTCGACATCGGGGTGTACGCCTGCAGCCCGGAGGACGGCAGTTTCACCGCCCGGTTCGCCGGGATCGAGCTGGGGGCGTGCGAATGGGACGCCCACTCCTGAACGGCCTCCACCGCGTCCGGGCCGTCGCGTTCGTCGCCGCTCCCCGCGCCGTCGCGTTCGCACGGTTCACGGACCACGCTTCCTGGTCCGAATGGGCGGGGCTCGGTCCCGTACGCCTGGAGCGCCGCGGCGAACCCCACCGCGACGGGGCCGGGGCCGTCCGGGTCTTCCCGAGGGCCGGGACCGCCGAGGAGGTGACCGGTTACGAGGCACCGGAACGGCTCGACTACCGGTTGCTGCGCGGCTTCCCGTTGCGGAACCACCGGGGGCGGGTCGACTTCGCAGACGCCCCAGGCGGCACATTGATCACCTGGCGATGCCAGTTCCGCGCGGGGCCCACCGGGCCTGTCCTCCGGCTGTTCGTCGCAGCCCTGTTCAGAGTGGTGCTG
This sequence comes from Actinomycetota bacterium, assembly GCA_051744325.1. Taxonomy (GTDB): domain Bacteria; phylum Actinomycetota; class Actinomycetes; order Actinomycetales; family Actinomycetaceae; genus UBA1383. The sequence continues at coordinate 8,290 of JBNJCY010000058.1, read as the reverse complement.
CGACGGCTCGCCGGAGACCTCCGTCGTCGTCAGCTGTCCAGCATGGTGCCCGCGAGATAGTCCGAGTAGGCGGGCAGGTCGAGCTGGCCGGATCCGGATACGCCGATCAGGATCACCTTCTCCTCCCCGGTCTCGGCCGCCTGCCGGGCCGCGCGGAGCGCACCCGCGATCGCGTGGTTGGATTCCGAGGCAGGGATGATCGCCTCGGAGCGGGCGAAGGTCACCCCGGCTTCGAAGGCCTCGCGCTGCTTCACGGAGATCGCACCGATGAGGCCCTCGTGGTACGCGTGGCTGAGGAGTGGCGCCATGCCGTGGTAGCGCAGTCCCCCGGCGTGGACCGCCGCGGGTACGAAGTCGGCTCCGAGGGTGTACATCTTCAGCAACGGGGTCAGGCCCGCGGTGTCCCCGAAGTCGTAGCGGTACTCCCCCTCGGTGAGGGAGGGCGCGGCCTTGGGCTCGCACGCCACGATCCGGGTGCTGCCCCGTTCCTCGAGGTTCTCCCGCAGGAACGGGAAGCTGAGGCCGGCGAGGTTGGAGCCCCCGCCTGCACAGCCGTACAGCTCGTCGGGCAGCCGCTCCCCGAACTCCGCCAGCTGGGCCAGTGCCTCCTGACCGATGATGCTCTGGTGGAGCGTGACGTGGTTGAGCACGCTGCCGAGCGAGTAGCTCGCCTGCGGATCCTTCACTGCCGCCTCGACCGCCTCGCTGATCGCCATGCCCAGCGAGCCTGCTGTCCCGGGGAAGCGTTCGCGCAGCGCCCGGCCGGCCTCGGTGAGCCCGGACGGGCTGCCCACCACGTGCGCGCCGTAGGTCTCCATCTGCATGCGACGGTACGGTTTGGAGTCGAAGGAACCCTGCACCTGCCAGACGTCGCAGCTCATCCCGAAGAACTGGCAGGCGAGCGACAGTGCCGCCCCCCACTGGCCGGCCCCCGTCTCCGTGGTGAGGCGGGTGCGTCCCTCGAGCATGTTGAAGTACGCCTGCGGCACCGCGCTGTTCAGCTTGTGGCTCCCGACCGGGGAGACGCCCTCGTACTTGTAGTAGATGCGGGCAGGGGTCCCGAGCACCTTCTCGAGCCGATGAGCGCGGTACAGGGGAGAAGGGCGCCAGAGCTTGTAGACCTCGCGGACCGGCTCGGGGATCTCGATCCACCTCTCGGCGCTCGCCTCCTGCTCGATGAGGCCCATCGGGAAGATCGCCTTCAGGTCATCGGGGGTCAGGGGCTCGTGCGTGCCGGGGTGCAGCGGCGGCGGCGGCGAGGTGGGGAAATCCGCGACGATGTTGTACCAGTGCGTCGGGATCCGGGACTCGTCGAGCATGACCTTGGTCTTCATTTCATCCACGGTTCACACTCTAGGGCCAGCTCGGCTGCGTCCGTGTCCGCGTTTCTCGTGGTGGACGCTTCGTGTTGCTGTGCCACGGGGTACGGCCAACACATCGACCGCTACGACCACGTCGCCGCGCGTCACGTCCAGCGCCACGGCGACGAGGTCCTCGCGGACCTCGTCGCCCGGGTGACGGAGAGTGTCTGAGCTACAGCAGCTCTGCCGCCAGTTCCTTCGCCTCGAGCGCAGTGGCCGCACCGAGGACCTTGCGTGCCGTGTCGCGGCAGTGATCGAAGGTCACGGTGGCCAGTTGCACGCCGACGGCGGGGATCGCGTTCGTGGCCATCGACAGCGACGTCACCCCAAGACCGAGGAGGATGCACGCCAGCAGCGGGTCCGCGGCCGCCTCGCCGCACACGCCGACCGGCTTCCCGGCACTCTCCCCCGCCTCCGCGGTCATGGCGATCAGCCGGAGCACCGAGGGCTGCCACGGATCGGTGAGGGTGGCGAGCGGGGAGGACATCCGGTCGGCCGCGAGCGTGTACTGGGTGAGGTCGTTGGTGCCGATCGAGAGGAAATCCACCTCGGCCACGAAGGCGTCGGCGAGGATCGCGACCGAGGGCACCTCGACCATGATGCCCGGGGAGATGCCCCGTTCCCGGGCGAGAAAGGCGAAGTGGCGGGCCTCGTCCACCGTGGAGACCATCGGGGCCATCACCCATGGCGACTCCACCCCGACGCGGCTGGCCGCCTCGGCGAGGGCGTCGAGCTGCCGGGCGAGTAGGCCCTTGTTCGTCCGGTCGAGGCGCATGCCCCGGACGCCGAGCGCCGGGTTCTCCTCCTTCTGGTGGTTCGCGAACGGAACGGGCTTGTCGGAGCCGGCGTCGAGGGTGCGGACCACCACCTTGCCACCCGGGAACGCCCCGAGGACCTCGGCGTAGAGGTCCGCCTGCTCCTCCACGCTCGGCTCGTTCTGGGCGGAGAGGAAGGACAGCTCAGTCCGATACAGGCCGATCCCCTCGGCCTGGGTCTCGGCCGCCTTACGCGCGGACGCCCCGTCCTGCACGTTGGCCAGCAGTTGCACGTGGACGCCATCCGCGGTCTCGGCGGGCCCTTGCCAGACCCGGATCGCCTCGCGTCGCAGTCCGTCCTCCGCCACCCGCTCCCGGGCGACGTCGGGATCCATGCCCACCTCAACGAGGCCACGCATGCCATCCACCAGGACGGGCGTGCCCTCCTCGAGACGGTCGAGGCCGTCCGCGGCGACGATGCAAGGGATTCCGAGCTGGCGGGAGATGATCGCGGTATGGCTCGTGGGCCCCCCGAGGCGGGTCACGAGCGCGACGATCGTCTCCGGGTCGAGGCCGGCGGTGTCCGCAGGGGCGAGGTCCTCGGCGCACAGCACCGCCGCAATCTCGGAGTGCGGGATGCCCGGCTCCGGCTGCCCGGAGAGCTCGGCGATGACCCGGTCGCGGACGTCGCGCAGGTCGATCGCGCGCTCCGCCATCAGCCCGCCCACCTTCTGGAACATCTCGACGAACTGGTCAGTGGCGGCGACGGTGGCGGCCTCGGCGCTCGTCCCGCCCTTCACCAGCTTGGCCACGGCACGCGCCCAGCCCCGGTCGCGGGCGAGCGACGACGTCGCCCCCAGAACCTCGGCGGCCACGCCGGTCGCCGCGCTCGCCCGGCCCGCGAGCCGGTCGGCGACTGCCGCGGCTGCGGCGTTGAAGCGCGCCACCTCCGCTTCCCTGCGATCCTCCGGTACGGGCTGACCACCTGTCGGTAACGTGGGACGGGCAGTGGCCCAGATCACAGGCGCGTACACGAACCCGGGAACGACGCCGGTGCCCTGGATGGTGAAGGTGGTGGTTTCAGTCATGGCATTTCCTCCGCAGTGAGTGGGCCACGAGGGGTGTCCCGAACGTGTTGGGAAATATCCTCGCACCACCCTCTTGCCAAGTCAACACGTTCGGGTGTAGAACAATACATAGCAACACGTTGTTGTGTGGTTATCTGTTAGGAGTTGGTGGCGATGTACGCGGAGGAGCGGCAGCAGGACATCGTCCTGCTCGCCCAGGAGCACGGGCGGGTCGCCGTCGCCGAGCTCGCCCACCGCTTCGACGTGACCACCGAGACGGTGCGCCGCGACCTGGACGCCCTCGCGGCAAAGGGGTTCATCGCCAGGGTGCACGGTGGGGCAGTGCCTGCGGACAAGGTCCGCCTCGTCGAGTCCGCCGTGCCCGTCCGCCAGGAGACGCACACGGACGAGAAACGCCGCATCGCGCACGCCGCGCTCGCCCTCCTTCCCGACCGGCCCGGCGGCACCGTCCTCCTCGATGCCGGGACCACCACGGCCATGCTGGCCGAGGCTCTGACTCCCGGGAGCCTCAGCACCGTGGTCACGAACTCCACCCCGATCGCGTCCGCCCTCGCCACGCGGCAGGTGGCGGACGTCCACCTGCTCGGCGGACGGGTGCGTGGACTCACACAGGCCACTGTCGGCGCCCCCACCGTGGAGGCCCTGCGGGATCTGCGGGTGGACGTGGCCTTCCTCGGCACGAACGGCTTCAGCCTCACCCACGGCTTCTCCACCCCGGATCCCAGCGAGGCCGCCGTCAAGCGCGCCATGGTCACCAGCGCGAACCTCGTCGTGGTGCTGGCGGACTCCTCGAAGGCAGGGACCGACTACCTCGTCAGCTTCGCGCGGCCGGAGGATGTCGATGTGCTCGTCACTGACACCGGTCTCGGCAACGCGGCAGCCAACGCTCTGTCCGACCTCACGAAGGTGGTATTCGCATGATCGTCACATTCACCGCCAACCCCAGCCTGGACCGCACCGCCACACTCGACCGACCCCTCACCCGGGGCGGCGTCCATCGCGTGGACTCCGTCACCGTTGAGGCGGGTGGCAAGGGTGTCAACGTCGCCCGCGTGCTGCACGACGCCGGCCAGGACGTGCTCGCCGTCCTCCCGGCGGGCTCGTCCGACCCGATCGTCGCCGCGCTGCGCACCACCGGCCTCCCGCATGCGGCCGTGGAGATCTCCGGGACCGTACGCACCAACCTCACCCTGACCGAGGCCGACGGCACCACGACGAAGATCAACGAGCCCGGGCCCACCCTGTCGGACGCACAGGTCGACGCGGCAGCCGCACGCCTCCTGACGGCCGCCGACGGTGCCGCGTGGGTGGCGCTGTCCGGCTCGCTGCCCCCGGGCGCCCCGGTCGACTGGTACGCCCGGCTCGTCACCGCATTGAAGCCGCTGGGGTGCCTGGTCGCCGTCGACACCTCGGACGCCCCGCTCCAGGCCGTGGTGGACGCGCTCCCCGGGGCAACCTTCGACCTGGTGAAGCCCAACTCGGAGGAACTCGCCCAGCTGACGGGCGAGGACCCCATCTGGCTGGAGGCCTCCGCCAAGAGGGGCGACCCTCGGCCTGTGGCGGCAGCCGCCCGCAGCCTCCACGAGCGCGGCGTGGGTGCCGTGCTCGCCACCCTCGGCGCCGCCGGTGCCGTACTCGTCACCGCGGAGGGCTCCTGGTACGCCGAGGCTCCCGACATCCCGGTGAAGAGCACGGTCGGCGCCGGCGACTCGTCCGTGGCGGGCTACATCCTCGCCGCGGTGGCGGGAGCGAGCCCCGAACGCCGGCTCGCCACCGCCGTCGCCCACGGGTCCGCCGCGGCGGGCCTCGCGGGCACCACCCTTCCCAAGCCCGGCGATGTCGACCCCGACGCCGTCGTCACCCACCGAATCGACTGACCCACGCGAAACCGAGTTCCCCCGCCCGAAACCGACAGACCCGAAAGAACTCCTCCACCCCAACCTTCGAAAGAGGACGACATGAAGCTGATGACGACAGAGCTCGTCGCACTTGACGAAGACCTTGGCGCCGCCAAGGCAGACGTCATCGAATCCCTCGCGCGGCTCGTAGCGGACGCGGGACGCGCCGACACGGCGGGTCTCACCCGGGACGCCATGGAACGCGAGGGCAAGGCCGCCACCGGCCTTCCGGGCGGTTTCGCCATCCCCCACTGCCGCTCAGCCGCGGTCACCGAGAGTTCGCTCGCGTTCGCCCGGCTGTCCAAGCCCGTGGACTTCGGCGCCAAGGACGGGCCCGCGGACCTGGTGTTCCTCATCGCCGCCGCCGAGGGCGGCGACGCGGACCACCTCAAGCTGCTCACCAAGCTCGCCCGGGCGCTCGTCAGGAAGGAGTTCCTCGCCTCCCTGCGGGCCGCCACCTCCAAGGAGGAGATCGTGGCGCTCGTCGACGAGGTCCTCGAGCCTGCCCCGGCCACCGTCCCGGCCGCCGCGGCACCAGCGGCCGCCGCCTCCCAGGAGGCCGCCGCCTCCCAGGAGGCCGAGCGGCCGGTCGTCGTCGCCGTCACCGCTTGCCCAACCGGCATCGCCCACACCTACATGGCCGCCGACCACCTGGTCAACGCGGGCAAGGAGATGGGGGTCGACGTCCAGATCGAGACCCAGGGCTCCAGCTCGGTCACCCCCGTCCCCGCCAGCATGATCCGGAACGCCTCCGCGGTCATCTTCGCCACCGATGTCGGAGTGAAGGACCGCGAGCGGTTCGCTGGCCTGCCCGTCATCGAATCAGGCGTGAAGCGCGCCATCAACGAACCCGCCAAGATGCTCGAGGAGGCGCTGGCGGCCGCGAAGAACCCGAACGCCCGGCGCGTCTCCGGCGACGCCGCGGCCGCCCAGGGCGATGAGGGCCTCAAGCTCGGCTGGGGCAAGCGGATCCAGCAGGCGATCATGACCGGCGTCTCCTACATGATCCCGTTCGTCGCCGCCGGCGGTCTGCTCATCGCGCTCGCCTTCCTGTTCGGCGGTTACGACGTCGACCCCGCGGTCGCCACGAGCAGCACCCTGTTCAACCTCCCCGAGCAGGGCTTCCTGTACTATCTCGGCGCCGTCATGATGGCGGTCGGCGGGGCGGCCTTCGCCTTCCTCGTGCCGGCACTTTCCGGGTACATCGCCTACGCCCTGGCCGGCCGGCCGGGCATCGCCCCCGGATTCGTCGGTGGCGCGGTGTCCGTCGCCATCGGCGCCGGTTTCATCGGTGGCCTCATCACCGGCCTCATCGCGGGCTTCGTCGCGATGTGGATCGGCAGCTTCAAGGTGCCGCGCTGGCTCGCCGGCCTCATGCCGGTCGTCATCATCCCGCTCCTCGCCACGCTGGTCACCGGCGGGATCATGTACCTCCTGCTCGGCCGACCGCTCGCCGCGGTGACCGAGGGCCTCACGGAATGGCTCAACGGCCTCTCCGGGGGTTCCGCGATCCTCCTCGGCATCGTCCTCGGCCTCATGATGTGCTTCGACCTCGGTGGCCCGGTCAATAAGGCGGCCTACCTGTTCGCCACCGCCGGACTATCCGCCGCGACCGAAACCTCATTCCAGATCATGGCCGCCGTCATGGCGGCCGGCATGGTGCCACCGCTGGCGATGGCGCTGTCCACCACCCTCCGGCCGTGGCTCTACAGCGAGCCGGAAATGGAGAACGGGCGTGCGGCCTGGCTGCTCGGCGCGTCCTTCATCTCAGAGGGTGCGATCCCGTTCGCCGCAGCCGACATCCTCCGCGTCATCCCGTCGATGATGCTCGGAGGCGCCGTCACCGGTGCGCTCGTCATGGCCCTCGAGGTCGGCAGCCGCGCGCCGCACGGTGGCATCTTCGTTCTCTTCGCGATCACCAACCAGGTTGGCTTCCTCATCGCGCTGATCGCCGGTACCGTCGTAGCAGCGCTCGCGGTGACCTTCGCCAAGGAACTGCACGCCCGCAAGGTCGGCACGACCGCCGCCGTCGCAGCCGCCTGATCCCACCCAAGGAGAGAACATGCCCAGCAAGACCGCCGTCGTCGGCTCCGCCGTCGGACTGCACGCCCGCCCCGCCACCATCGTCGCCGAGGCAGCAGCCGAGTACGACGACGAGATCCTCATCTCCGTCGAGGGCGAGGAGCCCGTGGACGCCGGCTCCTCACTCCTGATCATGACGCTCGGCGCCGAGAAGGGCGCCGTGGTCACGATCGAGTCCGAGAACGCGGAGGCAGTCGAGGCCATCGCCGCACTCGTGGAGAAGGACCTCGACGCGGAGTAGTCCCTGGAGGACCGCCAGGCGCCCCACACCCGCCGGTGTGGGGCGCCTGGTTCGTTCCCAGCACCCTCCCAGCCCGGTGAGGGACAATCGATGGGTACGCCCCGACCGGAAGGCCCCATGAAGCGCAGAGCCCTCGCCCCAGCCATCGTCTCAGCCGTCCTCCTTGCCGTCGCCCTGACGGCCTGCTCGTCCGACGACGACGCCTCCCCCGGCGAGGGCCCGTTCCCCGACACCAGCGCAACCCTCGGCGAGGTGCCCGAGCTCACCTTCCCCGATGACGATCCCGCGGACACCCTGCAGGTGGGGGTCCTGACCGAGGGCTCCGGGGAATCGGTCGAATCGGGCGACCTGCTGATCGTCCACTACACGGGGCAGGTCTGGGGCGGCGAGGTCTTCGACAGTTCCTTCGGCGACAGCCCCCTCGCGTTCCCCATCGGCACGGGCGGCGTCATCCGCGGGTGGGACGAGGGGCTCGTGGGCCAGGACGTCGGCAGCAGGGTGATCCTCACCGTCCCACCGGAGTACGGGTACGGTTCCGACGGCAATGCCGCGGCCGGAATCGGCGGGACCGACACGATCGTCTTCGTCGTCGACATCCTCGGCAGCTACGGCGCAGGGGATGCGGCCCCGTCCGACGCCCTGCCCACCGGGGTGGAGACCGGCCCACGCGTGGACGGGGACCTCGGGGGGCCCGCCACGGTCACGGTCCCGGACGGGACGCCGCAGCCAACGGAGCTCACGGCCACGGTGCTCGCCACAGGCCCGGGAGAAGCTGTCGAGGCGGGCGGCGTCGTCGTGCAGTACGCCGTCACGACCTGGGACAACACCTCCGCCGGCTCGACCTGGGACAGCGGCAGTGCCGAGG
>JBNJCY010000057.1:0-9428 GCA_051744325.1 Actinomycetota bacterium | reverse complement strand
CGTCTCCCGCGCGGACGCGGGACTGCTCTCCACCCTGCGGGAGTCCATGGCGGCGGGCAAGGCCCTGGCGGACATCCCGGAGGAGCTCCGCGGCATCTTCGGGGAGTTCGAGGTGCCCTCGCTCGCGCCGGGGGAGGAGCTGACGGCGCTCTCGCGCGGGCTCGCGATCGTCGAGGCGAAGGACCCGGCTGCCGCCCAGGCCTTGCGGCACGTGGTGCTGGAGGCCTGCGAGCGTGCGGCCGCGGCCACGTGCGGGATCTCGGATACGGAGCACGCCGTCCTCACGCAGGTCCGCCAGGTGGCGGGACGGCGCCCAGTCCCCGACAGGTCCGGCACGAACACCGTGGCCGGGGTGGACGACACGGTCGAGGTCCCCGCGATCTCATCGGATTTCTGACGCGCAACGACCCACCGGATGTGGCGAGCGTCACTAGGCTGGGGGAATGGACTGGACCCCCTATGAAGCCGTCCTCTTCGACCTGGACGGCGTGATCACCCCAACCGCAGAGCTCCACATGCGCGCGTGGGCCGAGATGTTCAACTCGTTCCTCGATGCCCACGGCGTCGCCGAGCCCTACACCGACGGCGACTACTTCGCCTACGTGGACGGCAAGCCCCGGTACGACGGCGTGCGCTCGTTCCTCCAATCACGGGACATCGATCTGCCCGAGGGCGACCCCTCCGACCCACCGGAGGCCGAGACCGTCTGCGGGCTCGGCAACCGCAAGAATGACGTGTTCAACGCGGTGCTGGCCCGCGATGGCATCGCAGCCTTTCCCGGCTCCGTCCGCCTCCTCGACGCGCTCGAGGACCGCGGTATCAAGGTGGCAGTCGTCTCCTCCTCGAAGAACGCACCGACCGTCCTGGAGGCAGCCGGCCTCTCCGACCGCTTCCCCGTCGTCGTTGACGGTTCCGTCGCGTCCGACCTGGACCTGCCCGGCAAGCCGGGGCCGGAGACCTTCCTCCACGCCGCGGAGGAGCTCGGGGTTCCCGCCGACCGCGCGGTGGTCGTCGAGGATGCCGTCTCCGGCGTCGCCGCCGGCCGGGCCGGGGACTTCGGCCTCGTCATCGGCGTCGACCGGGGCGCGGGAGAGCAGACGCTCCTGGACTCAGGTGCGGACGTCGTCGTGGCGGATCTCGAGGAACTGGTGTGAAACACATCGACCCGGACGTCGACCCCATCGACAGGTCGAGGTTCCCCGCAGACCCGTGGCGGCTGGTCGAGGCCGAGTACTCGGTGGAGAACCTCGGGGCCACGGAGACCCTCTTCGCGCTCGGCAACGGGTACCTGGGCATGCGTGGCAACCCCGAGGAGGGCCGGGACTCCTTCGCTCACGGCACCTTCATCAACGGCTTCCACGAGACCTGGAGCATCCGCCACGCCGAGGAGGCCTTCGGGTTCGCCAAGACCGGCCAGACCATCGTCAACGTGCCGGACGCGAAGACGATGAAGATCTACGTCGACGACGAGCCGCTCCTCCTGTCGGTCGCCGACATGGCGGAGTACGAACGTTCCCTCGACTTCCGTGACGGCGTGCTCCGCCGCCACGTGGTGTGGCGCACGCCCGCGGGCAAGCGCGTCCGGATCGACTCCACCCGTCTCATCTCGTTCGACGAACGCCATCTCGGTCTCATGACGCTCGAGGTCGAACTGCTGGACGGCGACGCTCCCGTGGTGGTGTCCTCTCAGGTGCTCAACCGGCAGGACGGCCGGGACGAGTACCACGCGACCCCCCACGCGCGGGCCGCCGGGTTCGATCCGCGCAAGGTCTCCAAGCTCGCCGACCGCGTGCTCCTCCCCCAGGGCGACTGGGGCCAGGACCGCCGCATGATCCTGAGTTACCAGTGCGCGACCTCCGGCATGACGCTGGCCGTGGGCGTGGACCACACGATCGAGACCGAGAACGACCACGAGGTGCTCACCAGCACGGAACAGGACATCGGGAAGACGGTCTTCCGGGTGCAGGCCCGTGAGGGCGTGCCGATCCGGATCACCAAGGCCGTGGCCTACCACAGCTCACGGGGCGTGCCGGTGCGCGAGCTGTCCGACCGGTGCCGGCGCACACTCGATCGGGTGGCGAACAAGGGATTCGAGCCGGTCCACGCCGCGCAGCGCGCATGGCTCAAGCGGTACTGGGAGAACTCGGACGTCGAGGTCCTGGAGAACCCCGAGATCACGCAGGCGACCCGATGGTGCATCTTCCAACTCGCCCAGGCGGCCGCCCGGTCGGACCAGATGGGTGTGGCTGCCAAGGGCGTGAGCGGCTCGGGCTACGAGGGTCACTACTTCTGGGACACCGACGTGTACCTGGTGCCCTTCCTCACCTACACGAACCCGACGATCGCTCGCAACCTGGTGAAGTTCCGCGTGAACCTCCTCCCGGCTGCCCGCGAGCGAGCCTGGCAACTGGCCCAGCGGGGCGCGCTCTACCCGTGGCGCACCATCAACGGCGAGGAGGCCTCTGCCTACTATGCCGCCGGGACCGCGCAGTACCACATCGACGCGGACGTGGCGTTCGCGCTCTACAAGTACTCCGACATCACCGGCGACTGCGAGTTCATGTACGACTACGGCATCGACGTCCTCGTTGAGACCGCGCGCATGTGGGCGGATCTCGGCTTCTGGCGGGTGAACGAGGACCGGACGTTCCACATCCACGGGGTGACCGGCCCGGACGAGTACACCACGGTGGTGAACAACAACCTGTTCACCAACGTCATGGCCAAGGCCAACCTCCAGCGCGCGGCCCGCCTCGCTCGCCAGGTGCGGGACACGAACAAGCTCGCCTGGGAGCGGCTGGTGAAGCGAGTCGCCCTGGATGAGGACGAATTGTCCGAGTGGGAGCTGTGCGCGGACGCCATGGTCATCCCCTTTGACGAGCGATTCGGCATCCACCCGCAGGACGAGCACTTCCTCGAGCGCGAACTGTGGGATCTCGCTGCGACGCCCCCGCGGATGCGACCGCTGCTGCTTCACTTCCACCCGCTGGTCATCTACCGCTTCCAGGTCCTCAAGCAGGCTGATGTGGTACTCGCCCTCTTCCTCCAGGGCGACCGGTTCACCACGGAGGAGAAGCGCGCGGACTTCGACTACTACGATCCGATCACGTCGGGGGACTCGACGCTCTCCGCAGTCGTGCAGTCCATCATCGCGGCGGAGGTCGGGTACCAGGAGCTCGCGCTGCGGTACTTCGTCGAGGGCCTCTACGTGGACCTCGCGGACACGCACCAGAACACCTCCGACGGCGTGCACATCGCCTCCGCCGGTGGGGTGTGGAACGGGCTCGTCTACGGCTTCGCCGGCATGCGGGACTATGACGGCGAGACCTCCTTCGACCCGCGGCTCCCCGCCGCCTGGCCGGAGCTGTCGTTCCCGCTCCGGGTGCACGGCACGAGGTTCCGGGTGCGCGTTCGGCAGGACTCGATCGAGTTCACGGTCGAGGAGGGCGACGGAGTCCGGGTCTCGGTCCGCGGGGAGCCGTACGATCTCGTCCCGGGTGAACCGGTACGGGTCGAACTGGACGGCCAGGGGCCGATCCTTGAGAGCCTGAAGCCGGAACAGGAGGTCGTGGGGGAGTACCGGGCGGACGGGACCCTCATCACGGCCGCTGTCCCGCACGGGAACACCCCGGCGTCGCCGTGGTCGCCGGGAAGAAGGGGGGTACCGTCAGCGGATTGACCCATGCCTGAGCTGCCGGAGGTCGAGGGGTTGGTCACGTTCCTGCGGGAGCGCTCGGTCGGTCGTACGATCGCAGGCGTGGACGTCGGCGCCATCTGGGCGTTGAAGACGTTCGCCCCCGCTCCGCAGGACCTGGTGGGGTTGCCGGTGGTCGACGTCGTCCGGCGCGGGAAGTGGATCGACCTCGCCACCGACGGATCCCACCTCCTCGTCCACCTCGCGAAGGCGGGATGGCTCCGCTGGTACGACGCCGTGCCCACCACGCCGCTGAAGCCCCGCTCCCCGATCGCACTGCGCGTCCGCCTCGGCGATGGCGCCGGGTTCGACCTCACCGAGGCCGGCACTCACAAGCGGCTCGCCGTGCACGTGGTGGAGCGGCCCGACGCCGTGCCCGCAGTCGCGTCGCTCGGTCCGGAGCCGCTGGGGCTGGGCCTCGACGAGTTCGCCGCGCTGCTGCGCCGACGGAACCAGCAGGTCAAGGGAGCGCTCCGGGATCAGGGCCTGATCGCGGGCATCGGAAACGCCTACTCGGACGAGATCCTGCACGCGGCGCGGCTCAGCCCGTTCGCCCTCACGGGCAGGCTCACGGACGAGGAGGTGACCCGCCTGCACGCGGCGATGGGGGAGGTGCTCACGGGCGCCGTGGCCGCCGCCTCCGGGCGTCCCGCCGCCGCGCTGAAGGACGCCAAGCGCGCCGGGATGCGCGTCCACGGCCGGACCGGGGAGCCGTGCCCGGTCTGTGGGGAGACGGTGCGGGAGGTGTCCTTCGCGGACTCGGCCCTGCAGTACTGCGCGCGCTGCCAGACCGGGGGGAAGGTGCTGGCCGACCGGCGGATGTCCCGGCTGCTGCGCTGACATGCGGCCGGTCCGCACCCCCTGGGGGTACGAGCCGGTCGGAGAGGGGTACGGTCAGAGCCCGCGGGCGAGGCGGTGGTAGGCCTGGTTCCAGCGGATCTCCCGGGCGAAGCCGCGGGCGGTGGTGGACTCGTCGATCACGAGCAGTTCCGTCTGGGCCATGTCCGCGAAATCGGCGAAGACGTCCACGCCTACCTGGGTGGACAGCACGGTGTGGTGGGCGGCGCCGGCCATGAGCCATGCCTCGGCCGAGGTGTAGAAGTCCGGGCGTGGCTTCCACACGGCCCGGGCGACGGGAAGCTTCGGGAGTTCCTGGTCGGGCGGGATGATGTCCACCACGTTCGCGGTGAGGCGGAAGCGGTCGCGCATGTCGGCGATGGCGACCACCACGCCCTCGCCGGGGTCGGTGTCGAAGACGAGGCGGACCGGGTCCTCCCGGGCGCCGATGCCCAGCGGGTGGATCTGAAGCTTCGGGCGGGACGTGGTCAGCGAGGGGCAGATCTCGAGCATGTGGGCCCCGAGGATCTTCTCGTCTCCGGGGACGAGGTTGTAGGTGTAGTCCTCCATGAGGGAGGCACCACCGGGCAGCCCCTGGCCCATCACCTTCGCCACCCGCACCAGGATGGCGGTCTTCCAGTCGCCCTCGGCGCCGAAGCCGTAGCCGGCGGCCATGAGGCGCTGCACCGCGAGCCCGGGCAGCTGCTTCAGCGCGCCGAGGTCCTCGAAGTTGGTAGTGAAGGCGCTGGCCCCCACCTCCTCGAACAGGGCCAGCATTCCGAGCTCCTGGCGGGCGCCGTGGCGCAGGGAGTCGTGGCGCTCGCCGCCGGGCCGCAGCTCGGGGACGACGTCGTAGAGGTCGAGGTACTCGGCCATGAGCTCCTCGACGGCGTCCTCCGTCACGGCCTCGACCCGGGCCACGAGGTCGTTGACGCCCCACGTGTTGACCGCGACGCCGAACTGGAGCTCGGCCTCCACCTTGTCGCCCTCGGTGACGGCGACGTTGCGCATGTTGTCGCCGATCCGGGCGAGGCGCATGCCGCGCGCGGCGGCGAGGCCGGCGGCGGCCCGCACCCAGGTCCCCACCTTCGCCTGCACCGCCGGGTGGGAGACGTGGCCGACCACGATCCTCCGCGGGATGCCGAGCCGGGCGGCGATGTAGCCGAACTCGCGGTCGCCGTGGGCGGCCTGGTTCAGGTTCATGAAGTCCATGTCGATCGTGGACCAGGGCAGCTCCACGTTGGCCTGCGTGTGCAGGTGCAGCAGGGGCTTGTCCAGCGCGTCCAGCCCGGTGATCCACATCTTGGCGGGGGAGAAGGTGTGCATCCACGCGATCACGCCGATGACCCGGTCCTCGGCGTTGGCGTCCAGCGCCGCCCGGCGGATCGAGTCGGTCTCCTTCAGGACCGGCTTCCACACGATGCGGACCGGCACATCGGCGGCCTCGTCGAGCTGCGCGGCGATCGCCTGGGACTGCTCGGCCACCTGGCGCAGGGTCTCCTCGCCATAGAGGGTCTGGCTACCGGTGAGGAACCACACCTCACGGTCAGCGAAGTGCTTGCTCATGTCTGGGCTCCTTGGGTGGCCGGTCTCAGCGGCCGTAGACGTTCTGGTAGCGGTCGTAGAGGCTGTCGATGTCCGACTGGTCGATGGGGAGTGGCTCACCGAGCTGGCGGGAGATGTGCACCGTGCGGGCGACCTCCTCCACCATCACCGCGGCCTTGACCGCCGCGTGGGCGTCGGCGCCGATCGTGAACGGGCCGTGGTTGCGCATCAGGACGGCGGGGGAGCGCGATCCGCGCAGGGTCTCGACGATGCCACGCCCGATCGAGTCGTCCCCGATCAGCGCGAACGGGCCGACCGGGACGTCCCCGCCGAACTCGTCGGCCATCATCGTCAGCACGCACGGGATCGGCTCGGCCCGGGCGGCCCACGCGGTGGCGTAGGTGGAGTGGGTGTGCACCACCCCGCCCACCTCGGGCATGTGGCGGTAGACGTAGGCGTGCGCCGCGGTGTCCGACGACGGCGAACGCTCCCCGTCCACGAGCAGGGCGTCGAGGTCACACACCACCATGGCCTCCGGGGTGAGCTCGTCGTAGGACACCCCCGAGGGCTTGATCACCAGGAGGTCCTCGCCGTCGTCGACCACGACCCGCTCGGAGACGTTGCCCGCGGTCCAGACCACCAATCCCCAACGGGGCAGTTCAGCGTGCAGGGCCGCCACCCGCTCGCGGGCGCGGGCCACGCGCTCACGCACCTCCTCGCCGTAGGACACGAGTCCCGGGTCGATTGCCATCTTTCTCTCCTTCGTCGCGCCCCGTGGGCGCGTCCACTCATGGCAGAGGGCTCCCGGTTGCCTCTGCCAGGTACGAACCGGGAGCGCTCCGGGGCGTCACCGGGTTCCGGCGCGCCTCTTGTTGACGACGTCGAACGCGACGGCGAACAGCAGCACGAGGCCCTTGATCGCCTGCTGGTAGTCGATGCCGATGCCCAGCAGGGACATGCCGTTGTTCATGACACCCATGATCAGGCCGCCGACGATGGCGCCGATCACGGTCCCCACTCCGCCGGTCACGGCCGCACCGCCGATGAAGCAGGCGGCGATCGCGTCGAGCTCGAACATCGTGCCGGCCTTGGGGTTCGCCAGGTTCAGGCGGGCGGTGAAGACGATGCCGGCCAGGGCGGCGAGGACGCCCATGTTCACGAAGATGAAGAAGTTGATCCACTTGACCTTCACGCCGGACAGCATCGCGGCCTGCAGGTTGCCGCCGATCGCGTAGACGTTCCGGCCGAAGGTCGACTTGCGGGTCACCAGGTTGTAGACCACGAGCAGGACTCCGAGGATGACCAGCACGATCGGCAGTCCTTCGTAGTGCGCCAGCTGCCAGGCGAACCACATGACCACGAGGCCGGTGGCCCCGATCTTGAGGGCGAACATGGCGATCGAGCCGGTCTCCTGGCCGTACTTCACGGAGGCCGCCCTTGCCCGCCACTGCATCCAGGCGAAGGCGAGGACTCCGAGCGCCGCCACGACGAGCGTGAAGAGGTCGTAGCCGTAGCCGCCGAACCACCCGTTGATGTACCCGCTCGCGAGGTCCCGGAACGGATCGGGGAACGGCGAGATCTGCCTGTTGCCGAGCGTCACCATCGTCGCGCCGCGGAAGATCAGCATGCCCGCCAGGGTCACGATGAACGCCGGGATCCCGACGAAGGCCACCCAGTAGCCCTGCCAGGCGCCCACGATGGCGCCCACGATAAGGGCGGCCAGTACGCCGAGCAGCCAGGGCAGATCCATGCGCACGATCACGACTCCGGCGACAGCGCCGGTGAAAGCGACGACCGAACCCACCGACAGGTCGATGTGGCCGCCGATGATCACCATCACCATGCCGATGGCAAGGATCAGGATGTAGGAGTTCTGAACGACGATGTTGCTGACGTTCTGGGGCTGCAGCAGGGTGCCGTCCGTCAGGAACGCGAACAGGATGATGATCGCGACGAAGGCGATGAAGATGCCGCTCTGCCGGATGTTCCTGGTGAGCACATTCCTCACCGTTGTCAATGCACTCATTGGTCAGTCCCCTACCTTCGTCATGTACTGCATCATCAGCTCCTGTGTGGCTTCGGCGCGCGGCACCTCGCCGGTGATGCGTCCCTCGCTGAGGGCGTAGATTCTGTCGCAGATTCCGAGCAGTTCGGGGAGCTCGGAGGAGATCACGAGGACCGCCTTCCCCTCGTCGGCCAGCCGGTTGATGATCGTGTAGATCTCGTACTTGGCGCCGACGTCGATACCACGGGTGGGTTCGTCGAGGATGAGGACGTCCGGATCGGTGAAGATCCACTTGCTGAGGACGACCTTCTGTTGATTGCCACCACTGAGCTTCCCGACGATGGAGGCGACGGAGGGCGCCTTGGTGTTCATGGAGATCCGGTACTCGTCGGCGACCTTGAACTCCTGGTTGGCGTCGATCCAGCCCCGGGTGGAGACCTTCTCCAGAGCGGCGGCGGTGGTGTTCTGCTTGACGTCCATGATCAGGTTGAGGCCGTAGCGCTTCCTGTCCTCGGACACGTAGGCGATGCCGTGCTCGATCGCGTCGGAGATGTGCTTGAGGTGGATCTCCTTGCCGTCCTTGAAGATCCGGCCGCTGATGTTCGAGCCGTAGGCGCGGCCGAAGACGCTCATCGCGAGTTCGGTGCGCCCGGCTCCCATCAGTCCGGCGAGACCGACCACCTCGCCGCGCCGGAGGGTGAGTGCGGCATCCTGGATGACAACCCGGTCCTGCTGAGTGGGGTGGTGCACCTTCCAGTCCTCGATCCGGAAGATCTCCTCGCCGACAGTTGAGACGTGCTCCGGGTAGCGGCTGTCCAGGTCGCGGCCGACCATTCCCCGGATGATGCGGTCCTCGGTGACCTCCTCCGCCTGGACGTCGAGCGTCTCGATGGTCTTGCCGTCCCGGATGATCGTCACCGAGTCGGAGATCGCCTCGATCTCGTTGAGCTTGTGGGAGATCATGATGCAGGTGATGCCCTGCTCCTTGAGCTGGCGCATGAGGCCGAGCAGGTGGGCGGAGTCCTCGTCGTTCAGGGCCGAGGTCGGCTCGTCAAGGATCAGCAACTTGACGTCCTTCGACAGCGCCTTCGCGATCTCGACCAGTTGCTGCTTGCCGACTCCGATGTCCATGACGCGCGTGGTGGCCGGTTCCTTGAGTCCCACGCGCTGCAGCAGTTCAGTGGCCTTGGCGTTCGTCTTGTTCCAGTCGATCCATCCCGCCCGGGCCTGCTCGTTGCCGAGGAAGATGTTCTCGGCGATCGACAGATAGGGGCTCAGTGCGAGCTCCTGGTGGATGATGACGATCCCGACGTGTTCGCTGGCGCGGATGTCGTGGAAGGTGACCTC
>JBNJCY010000056.1:0-9630 GCA_051744325.1 Actinomycetota bacterium | reverse complement strand
CGTGCTCAACCCGCGAGCTCAACCGGCGTGCTCGGCCAGCCAGTCGACGGCGTCCAGGTAGCCGGGCCATCCCCTCCCCACCACGGAGTGTGCCACCACTCCCACGAGGACGTTGATCCTGCGGAACTCCTCCCGGGCGTTCACGTCCGAGATGTGCACCTCGACCACCGGCACGTCGCAGGCGGCGAGCGCATCCCGGATCGCGTACGAGTAGTGGGTCCACGCGCCGGGGTTGACGATGATCGCATCGTGATCGCGCTGCTCGATCCTGTCGATGAGCGCGCCCTCGTGGTTGGTCTGGAACGCCGCGAGCGAGTGCCCGTGCGCAGCCGCACGCTCCGCTGCTGCCGCCTCGATCTCAGCCAGCGTGGTGGTGCCGTACACCTCCGGCTGCCGTGTCCCGAGCCGAGCGAGGTTCGGGCCGTTGAGGAGCAGGATCCGCATCACGCCTCCCGGATGTGGGCGAGCGCGGCGTCCACCTCGGCCTCGGTGACGTCGTCCACCTGGGTGACCCGCCCGATCGCCTCCGGCAGGATCCAGCGCAGCCGGCCCGCGCGCACCTTCTTGTCCCCGGTCAGCGCGTGCCTCACGACTGCCGGGTCGAACGCCCGGTGGGTGGCGAACCCGAGGGAGGCGACGACGTCGTCGATCTCCCTGGCGAGCGCGGGCGCGGCGAGGCCGCGCGCCACGGCCATCGCGACGACGGCGCGCGTCCCCAGCACAACGGCCTGGCCGTGGGGGAGGGTGTAGCGGGACTCGATCTCGAGCGCGTGCCCGATCGTGTGGCCGAGGTTGAGGGTGCGGCGCTCGCCGGCCTCGAAGGGGTCCCGGTCGACGACGCCGAGCTTCAGGACCGCGGAGCGCTCCACCATCGCGTAGCGGGCGGCCAGGTCAGCGTCCGGCCCGTCGGCGAGGGCTGCGTTGCCGCGCTCCCGGATCAGGTCCCACAGCCACGGGTCCCCGATGATGCCCGACTTCAGGCACTCGCCCATGCCGTCCAGCTTGCGGTCCCGGCTGAGGGTCGCGAGGGTGGCGACGTCCCCGACGACGGCGACCGGCGGCCAGAACGCCCCGGCGGTGTTCTTGGCGCTCGACAGGTCCACGGCCACCTTCCCGCCGATGGCGGCGTCCGACATCGCCAGCCACGTGGTGGGCACCTGGATGAGCGGGGCGCCGCGCATGTAGAGGGCGGCGGCGGTGCCCACAAGGTCCCCGGTGGTCCCGCCCCCGATCGCCACCCAGGCGTCGCCCCGTTCCGCGCGCTTCTCCGCGGCGAACTCGAGCATGGCTTCGGCGGCGGCGAGACGCTTGTTGGCCTCGCCGGCGTCGATGAGGAGACGACGACCGGATGGGAAGGCCTCGACGAGGTGGGGCTGGGCGGTCATGACGTTCTCGTCCACCACGACCACCGGGACCCCTGTCGAACTGGTGGCCACGAGGTCCGTGAGGGAGGCGGGGTCGAGGTGGTCCCCGAGAAGGATCCGCGCCTGCCGGGGGCCCATGGGGTGGTCGCGGCGTACCCGCTCGTCCAGCAGGACGCGGGCGGTGGGGGTCGCCGGGTGGTCCCGCAGCCATGCCAGGACGGCGTCGGCAGCGGCCTGTGGGTGGCGGTCGCCGGACACCGTTTGATCAGCGGACAGGGTGTGGTCGGCGGACACGGTGAGATCGGCGGCACGGTAGTACCGCTCGCGTTCCGCGCGACGGCGCGCGAGGGCGGCGGCGTCGAGGGAGAGGGGCCGGCGGATGTCGTGGGCGGCGAGGCGGGCGAGCAGGACCTCGTCCGGGGCGTCCAGCCACACGACCGGTCCGGCGTGCCAGAGCAGCCAGCGGGAGACCGGGTCGATGACAGCGCCGCCCCCGGTCGCGATGACGGTGCCCGAGCGGTTGGCGGCGGCCTGGGCGATGGCGGCTGGGGCGATGGCCGCCTGGACGATGGCGGCCTCGGCGGCGCGGAAGGCGTCCTCGCCGCGGGTCTCGATGACGTTCGCGGCGGTCGTGCCGTGGACGCGCTCGAACTCCTCGTCGAGGTCGAGGAAGGCGCGGCCGGTCGCCTCCGCCACCAGGCGCCCGACCGAGGACTTCCCGGAGCCTGGCAGCCCGACCAGGATCACGTCAGACATCACGGGCCCCCAGGTCCTCCAGCAGCGCGGCCAGCATCGGTTCGGCAACCTCCGGGCCCACCTCGATGCCGTCCTGCGCCAGCCAGAGCGCCAGCGAGCGCCACGCCTGGCCCACGAGCATGCCCGCACCGCCGCGGGCGCGCGCCCCGGTCTCGCGCGCAGCCCGCACGAGGGCGCTGGGGGAGGGCCGGTAGACGAGGTCGAAGACGGCGAGGTTCTCGTGCAGGTACGCGGGGTCCACCGGGCTGTCCGCCGAGACGGTGCCCACGGGGGTGGTGTTGACGAGCAGATCCGCGTGCTCGAGGTACTTCCCGACGTCCCGGAGCGTGCCGTCGCGGCGCTGCGCCACCGTCACCGCGGCGTCCATGTGGAACAGGGCGATCTGGACGGCGGAGGAGGTGGCCCCTCCTCCGAGGACCACGG
Source organism: Actinomycetota bacterium (assembly GCA_051744325.1). Classification (GTDB taxonomy): domain Bacteria; phylum Actinomycetota; class Actinomycetes; order Actinomycetales; family Actinomycetaceae; genus UBA1383. The sequence goes on along the minus strand of JBNJCY010000056.1, from coordinate 7,087 downwards.
CGTGCCGCACCCAGTCCGGGCAGAGGGCTCGGATCTCCTCCTCGATCGCTGGCAGGTCCGTGTTGTGGCCGGTGAGCCGGTCCCCTGTCCGGACGATCGTGTTGGCCGCGTCCAGGAGCCTCGCGTCCTCCGTCAGCTCGTCGCAGCCCGCGGCAGCCAGGGCCTTCAGGGGGATCGTGACGTTCGCCCCGGCGCCATCTGTGCGGAAGCGCGCCAGCTCGCGGGGGAAGTCCTCCGGGCTGACGTCGGTGACCACGTAGCCGTAGCGGTCCGCCACGCCGAGGTGGGCGAAGGCCGCACGGTGGATCAGGGGCGAGGCGGTGTAGCCGATGCCGTGGCCGAAGAGTTCGAATGTCCTCATGTGATCGCTCCGATGTCGTCGAGGAAGCCGGGGTAGGAGACGTCGGCGCACTCCAGGTCGTCGACGTCGCAGTCCATGGTGCCAACGCCCGCCAGGTCCGCGACCGTGAAGGCCATGGCGATGCGGTGGTCCGCCGCCGTGGTCACGACGGTGCGGGTGGGGGATGTGGTGCTGGTGGGGGATCTGGTGCTGGCGGTGCGGACCGGCGTGCCGGTGATGCGCCAGCCGTCGGGGAGTTCCTCGGCGTCCACGCCGATTCTTCGCAGGCCCGCCACGGTCAGGGCGATCCGGTCCGACTCCTTGACGCGCAGCTCGGTGGCGTCCCGGACCGTGGACGTCCCGGACGCGGCGGCCATCGCGATCGCGAGGACCGGCAGTTCGTCGATGACGTCCGCGACATCCGAAGCCGCCAGGTCGACGGCGGTGAGGCGCGGTCCCGTCCGCACCCGCAGCGTCCCGGCGGGCTCCGGTCCCACCGTCGCGGCGGGGGTGACCTCGATGCGGGCGCCCATGCGCTCAAGGATGCGGATGACGCCGGTGCGGGTGGGGTTGAGGCCCACGTCCACAAGGGTGAGGTCCGCGTCCGGGTGGATCGCACCGGCCACCAGCCAGAACGCCGCGGCGGACGGGTCCGCCGGCACGGCGATGTCCCGGCACCCCCACCCGGCTGGCCCCGTGATGATGGTGGTGGTGTGTCCCGTCCGTTCCACGGGGGCGCCGAGGAAGCCGAGCAGCCGCTCGGTGTGGTCGCGGGTGGGTCCTGGCGTGGTGATCGTCGTGGTGCCATCGGCCCCGACGGCGGCCAGCGCGATCGCCCCCAGCACCTGCGCCGAGGCCACCGGGAGGGCGTGCGCCCTCGCGCTGAGGGGCGCGCCGCCGTCGACGACGACGGGAGCGTGGCCGTCCGACGTCGCCACCCGCGCGCCCATGGCCCGCAATGGCACGGCGACGCGCTCCATGGGCCGGTTGGACAGGGAAGCGTCCCCAGTGAGGATGGTGCGGCCTGCTCGCGTGGTGGTGGCGCCGGTCAGGAGGCGCATGAGCGTGCCGGAGTTGCCGCAGTCGAGCGTGACGGGGTCGGTGCCGGGCAGGGCGGCGCGGTCCGGCCGGCCGCCGCCCGTGACGCTGAAGGTGAGGGCGCCGTCGTCATCGGTGGACGGCGTGGTGAGCGCGCCCAGCGTGGCAAGGGCGGCCACGGTGGATCGGACATCGGCACCGGGGCGGTGCATCGTGACCGTGGCGCTGCCGTGGCCCATCGCGGTGAAGAGCAGGGCGCGGTGGGCGATCGACTTGTCCGCGGGCAGGTGCAGGGTGCCGCGGAGCGTGGGGGTGGGCATCGTCTCACCTTCATTCGGGCACGCAGGCGCTTCCCCTGCTGCGCCCAAACGTACCGCGCCACCCCGGCGGTACGGCACGCCCTCACGCCCCACGCGTCCGGGCGTGGCGCGCGGGCGTGGCGTGTGGTGCGGGGACGGCGAGCCGGGTTACCGTGAGTTCGACCACAACGCCAACGGCGCTTGGGGGCGCCACGAGGAGGACCACGTGACTTCGACGTTCACACAGGACCTGGAGGCGCCCGGCCGCACGGGCCTGCGCACGTACGTGTTGGACACTTCGGTCCTGCTGTCCGATCCGCACGCACTCCTGCGCTTCGCCGAGCACCACGTGGTGCTTCCGGTGGTGGTGGTGACCGAGCTGGAGGCGAAGCGCCACCACAGCGAGCTCGGGTACTTCGCGCGCTCGGCGCTGCGCATGCTGGACGACCTGCGCATGATGCACGGCCGCCTCGACCGCCCCATCCCGGTGGGGATGGACGGCGGCACCGTCCGCGTGGAGCTGAACCACACCAACGAGAACACCCTCCCGAACGGGATGCGGCTGGGGGACAACGACACCCGCATCCTTGCCGTCGCGGCCAACCTCGTGAAGGAGGGCCTCGACGTCAGCGTGGTCTCCAAGGACCTCCCGATGCGGGTCAAGGCCGCCGCGCTCGGCATCACCGCCGAGGAGTACCGCGCCCAGCAGGTGGTCGAGTCCGGCTGGACCGGCATGACGACGGCGGAGCTCACCGACTCGGAGATGGCCCTCCTCTGGCAGGACGGCGGCCTCGTCATCGACGACCTCGCCACCCCGGGTGCGCTCGCCTCCCAGCCCGTCCACACCGGCGTGATCATGCACTCGCCCCGCGGGTCCGCCCTCGGCAAGGTGACGCGCGACGGCCGGGTCGCCGTGGTGCGCGGCGACCGCGAGGTCTTCGGGGTCCGCGGCCGGTCCGCCGAGCAGCGCGTGGCCATCGACCACCTCCTCGACTCGGGCATCGGCATCGTGTCGCTGGGGGGTCGCGCGGGAACGGGGAAGTCCGCGCTCGCCCTCTGCGCCGGACTCGAGGCGGTGCTGGAGCGGAACGAGCACCGCAAGGTGGTCGTGTTCCGGCCGCTGTACGCGGTGGGCGGGCAGGAGCTGGGTTACCTGCCCGGCAGCGAGAACGAGAAGATGAACCCGTGGGCGGAGGCCGTGTTCGACACGCTCGGCTCCGTGGTGGCCCACGAGGTGGTCGATGATGTCATGTCGCGTGGGCTGCTGGAGGTCCTGCCGCTGACCCACATCCGTGGGCGCTCGCTGCACGACGCCTTCGTGATCGTGGACGAGGCCCAGTCGCTGGAACGCAACGTCCTCCTCACCGTGCTCTCCCGCATCGGTCAGAACTCGAAGGTGGTCCTCACCCACGACGTGGGGCAGCGGGACAACCTGCGGGTGGGCCGGTACGACGGTGTGGTCGCGGTGATCGAGGCGCTGAAGAACAACGACCTCTTCGCGCACGTGACCCTCACCCGGTCCGAGCGCTCCGCCATCGCGGCGCTCGTCACCGAGATGCTGGACTGAGCGGCGCCGGGGCGGCCCGCCGCGGGCCGCCTCTGGCGCACCGCGAGCGCGTGGGTTAGGTTCCGTCCATGTCATCACGTGCCGCGGGTGCCGGGGTCCTCGCCGTGCTCGCGTCCCTGGGCGCCTCGGAACTGGCGGCGGGCCTGCTGGGTGAGGTGCCCTCGCTCGTGGAGTCGGTCGCTGACGTGGTGGTCGATTCCGTTCCCCCCGGCGTGAAGGACTGGGCGATCGCCACGTTCGGCACGGGGGACAAGGTGGCGCTCGTGGTCGGCATCGTCCTCACGGTGGCCGCGCTCGGCGCTGGGATCGGGGTGCTCGCCCGGCGGAGCCTCCTGCTCGGAGGGGCCGCGCTGGTTCTCCTCGGTGCGGTGGGGGTCGCGGCAGCGGTCCTGGCCGGGCGCTCGGGAGGGGGCGCCGTCGCCGGGGCGACGGCGGCGGTGCTCGCCGGGCTGGCCGCCCTGCGCTGGCTCCTCGGCCGCGTCGGCGCCGTTCCGCGCGAAGACGCCCCGGACGCCGGCAGGCGCACCTTCCTGAAGGCGGCCGGCGTGGTGGCCGGCCTGGCGGCGCTCTCGGCCGCGGCGGGGCGGACCCTGGTCGAGCAGGGCAAGCGGGTGCTGGCGGGCCGCGACAGCGTGGTGCTCCCGACGGCGGCGCAGCCCCTCGCGCCGCCCGCGCCGGGGGCGTCGTTCGACGAGCCCGGCCTGAGCCCCCTGGTCACCCCGAACGACGACTTCTTCCGCATCGACACCGCGCTCAGCGTGCCCCGCGTGGACCTGGAGTCGTGGCGCCTGCGGGTCCACGGGCTGGTCGACGAACCGTTCGAGTTCAGCTTCGAGGACCTCCTCCGAATGGAGATGGTGGAGCGCTGGGTCACGCTCAGCTGCGTGTCGAACACCCTGGGCGGCAACCTCGTGGGCAACGCGGCGTGGATCGGGGTCCCCTTGGCCACGATCCTGGATCGGGCCGGCGTGCGGCCCGGGGCGGACCAGCTCGTGGGACGATCCGTGGACGGATTCACCGTCGGCTTCCCGACCTCGGCGGCGTTGGACGGACGCGACGCCCTCGTCGCCGTCGGGATGAACGGCGAGCCGCTGCCGTTCGAGCACGGCTTCCCCGCCCGCCTCGTGGTGGCCGGGCTCTACGGCTACGTCTCGGCCACGAAGTGGCTCTCCGAGATCGAACTGACCACCTGGGACGCCTTCGACGCCTACTGGGTTCCTCGGGGCTGGTCCAAGGAGGCCCCCGTCAAGACCCAGTCCCGGATCGACACCCCGCGCAGCGGCACCAGCGTGGGCACGGGCCCACGGACCATCGCCGGGGTGGCATGGGCCCCCCACGTGGGCATCGCCCGGGTTGAGGTCCGCCTCGACGAGGAGCCGTGGCAGGTGGCCGAGCTTGCGGAGGCACTCGACCGGAACACCTGGCGGCAGTGGCGCCTCGCATGGAACCCGGAGCCCGGGGTGCATGTCATCCGCGTGCGCGCCACGGACGAATCGGGCTACACGCAGACCGAGGAACGGACGCCGCCCGCGCCGGACGGGGCCACCGGCCACCACATCGTGCGCGTCACCGTGGAGGCCTGACGTTCCTCGCGCAGGCTCAGTCGAGCCGACGCACCTCGCCGGTGGCCAGCGAGTACATCGCCGTGACGACTTCGACGCGCCCCTCGGCCACCGCCGCGGCGATCGGGGCGGCGGCACGCACCCGCGCCGCGATCCCACGGGCCTGGATCTCGTCGGCGTCCCTCGCCGGTGCGGTCAGGGCTTCCGGGAGCACCCCGGCGGCCACCGCCCCCAGGGGACCGGTGACGCTCGCAGCGCCGGCGGCCACGGCCCGCGCCGCGTGCACCGCACCGCAGGACTCATGTCCCAGGACCACCAGCAGCGGCACGCCCACCACGTCGACGGCGTACTGCAGGGAGCCGAGCGCGATGTCGTCCACCACCATGCCCGCGGTGCGCACCACGAACAGGTCACCCACGCCCTGGTCGAAGACCAGTTCCGCGGGGACGCGGGAGTCGGCGCAGCCGAGCACGGCGGCGTGGGGGTGCTGCCCCCCGACCACCTCCGCGAGGCGGCCGGCATCGGCGTGGGGGTGGGCGGCGCGGCCGGCGGCGAAGCGCTCGTTGCCGGCGGCGAGGTCTGCCCAGACGGCTTCGGGAGTGAGGGGATCGGTCATGGGTCAGGCCTCCTCGGCGGTGACGGCGTCGAGACGCTTGCGGGCGCCGTCGAGCCAGGACTGGCAGTGGGCGGCGAGGGCCTCGCCGCGTTCCCACAACGCGAGCGATTCCTCGAGTGGGACGTTGCCGGCCTCGAGGGTGCGCACCACCTCGACGAGCTGGTCGCGTGCGGCCTCGTAGCTGAGGGTCGCGATGTCACTGGTGTCCACGGTCATCCTCCTGGGGTGTCGGGGCCGGGGGCCCCGGGCGGGTGCGGGTGATGTCCGCCTCGAGGCGTCCCGAGGCGAGCAGGATCTCGACGGCGGCCCCCACGGAAACGGAGGCGGCGTCGCGGACCACGTGGCCGGCGTCGTCGCGCACCACCGCGTACCCGCGCTCCAGGGTGGCGGCCGGCGAGAGCGCGACGCACTGGGAGCGCAGGCTCTCCAGCTCGGACCGAGCCCGGTCCAGGTGCCAGGCGACGCTGCGGCGCAGCTGCCGGCGGACCGCTGTGAGGCGCTCCTCGTGCCGGTCGACGACGGTGCCCGGGTGTGCGAGGACGGGCCGGCTCCGGAGCGCGGTCAGGCCGGTCTGCTCGCGGGTGACCCGGGCAGTCATGGCAACGCGCACGCGGGTGCGCGCGTGGGTGAGGGCGGTCCGTTCCGCGGCGACGTCGGGGACGACTCGCTTCGCGGCGTCGGTGGGAGTGGATGCCCGGTAGTCGGCGACGAGGTCGAGGAGAGGGGAGTCCGTCTCGTGTCCGATCGCCGAGATGATCGGGGTGCGGCACGCCGCCGCGACGCGGATCAGGTGCTCGTTGGAGAAGGGGAGGAGATCCTCCACGGAGCCGCCGCCCCGGGCGACGACGATCACGTCGACGGCGGGATCCCCGTCGAGCGTGGCGAGGGCGTCGCAAACCTCGGCCACGGCGTGCGCACCCTGGACGGCCACCTCCCGGAACTCGAACCGCACCTCGTGCCAGCGGGCCCTGGCGTTGACGACGACGTCGTGCTCGGCCTTGGACTCCCGGCCGCAGATGAGGCCCACGCGGTGGGGCAGGAAGGGGAGCGGTACCTTGCGCTGGGGCGCGAACAGGCCCTCCGCGGCCAGCACGCGCTTGAGGTGCTCGATGCGGGCCAGGAGCTCGCCGAGGCCGACGGGGCGGATCTCGCTCGCCTGGAGCTGGAGGGTGCCGCGTTTCGGCCAGAACGTGGGCCGGGCCCGGACCACCACGCGGGCGCCGTCCGTGATCTCCGCGGTGGAGGTGGCGAGGTCACGGGCCTGGATGACGAGCGAGATGGACATGTCCACGTCCGCGTCCCGCAGCGTCATGAACGCCATCGGCTGGCCGGGGCGCCGGTTGATCTGGACGAGTTGGCCCTCCACCCAGAGGGGCGACATCCGGGCCACGTACTCCGTGATCTTCGAGTTGAGCAGGCGCAGCGGCCACGGGTTCTCCGGCGTGGTCTTCGCCGCGGTGGCGGCGAGCGGCGGCCGTGCCGTGGGGACGGGTGCCGCGCTCATGGGACAAGCATCACACAGGGGTGCGACACGACGTCCCGTCGCCTCGGAACGTGGACGGGTGGGCGTGGACGGGTGGGCGTGGACGGGTGGGACGCTGACGGGAGGGCTTGGACGTCCGCGCGGCGCGCCACGTACCCTTGGACGGTGACCCAGAACCCCAC
>JBNJCY010000055.1:0-9790 GCA_051744325.1 Actinomycetota bacterium | reverse complement strand
GCCCCGGACAATGGCGTGGGTGGACGCGGTGGCCGGCTTCGGCGCGGCGGGCTCGGCGCGGCGGGGCTCGGGGCAGCGGGTTTCGGGGCGGCAGGGCTCGGGGCGGCAGGGCTCGGGATCGTGAGCATCTGGCCGACCCGGATGAGTGCGTCAGCCCCGAGCCCGTTGGCCTCCACGATGGTGCGAACAGGGGTCCCGGTCCGCTGGGCGATCGCCCAGACCGAATCCCCGGGCTGGACCTGGTAGGTCATCGACGCGGGTGCCGCCGGGGCCGGGACGACCACCGGTGCTCCGATGGAGGGAGTCAGCGGTGCGGTGGGGGCCGGAGTCAGCGGTATGGCGGGGGCATGGCGGGCGAGGCCACGCGCGTCGAGGGCGGTGGCGCCGTCGACGGCGAATGCTGGGACAGCTGACGTCGCGACGGTGCCGGCGGCGATGGCGGCACTGAGAGAGGCGCGTGCGGGGAGTGATGACATTGCGGAGCTCCGACGTTGGGGCACACAGTGACAGATGTTGTCAGTGTTACGGGTGTTGACAATGTGAACTCTAGCGGCCGGGCAGGGGTGTCGCAAAGGCGTTCGGGAATTCAATGTGCTAACTTCCGCTCGTGGACCTGAACGGACTGGATGATCGCTGGCTCCCGGTGCCTGACGTGGCGGAGATCCTGGGGACGACCGCCCGCGACGTCCGGAACCTGATCCGGAGCCAGCACCTCCTGGGATGCCGGCTCGAGGGCATGGAGGGTTACCGGATACCCTCGGCGTTCCTCTCCGACAAGGACGGAATCGTTGACGGGTTGCGGGGCACCATCATCCTGCTCACCGACTCCGGGCTGACCGGGGACCAGGTCGTCGCCTGGCTCCTCAGCCCGCACGAGGAGCTGGGCTGCACCCCCGTCGCCGCGCTCCACGCGGGCCGGAAGCACGCGGTCCGGAGGGCTGCGCTGGTCGAGGCGTTCTGATCACGCCCTCCGGCGCGTCAAGGTGTCCGCGAGGGAGCGGAGTTCGGTCCGGGCCCCGTCGGTCAGCGGGGCCGCGTCGATGGCCGCCGACGCGAGCCGGACGCGCTCGGCGATCAGGTCCTCGTGCCGGTCCCGGGCTCCGGACGTCACGATGGTTCCACGGATACGGTCGACGCCATCGGGATCGAGGTGCGCGTTCCCGAGATTCCTTCGGATGAAGTCCGCGTCGACGGACGTCGCGAGAGCCATTCCCAGGATGGCGAGTGGGGTGCGCTTGCCCTCCCGGAGGTCGTCGCCGGCAGGCTTCCCCGTGACAGAGGGGTCACCGAACACCCCCAACTCGTCGTCGCGCAGCTGGAATGCCTCTCCGAGTGGGGTTCCGATCCGGCCCAGCGCGGCCAGAACCTCGGGTTCCCCTCCTCCGAGGGCCGCCCCGAGGACGAGTGGGTGCTCCACGGAGTAGCGGGCGGACTTGTGCCGTGCCACCGTCAGGGCGCGCTCCAGCGCTCGCTCGAGCGGCTCCTCGACGAGTGGGCGGGTGCTGGCCCAGATGTCGAGGTACTGGCCGACGGCGACCTCCGCCGTCATGAGCTCCCAGATCTCGAGTGCGGGGGTGGCGCAGTCGGGGACGAGGCCTGCGGCGCGGCGCATCTCGCGCTGGGCGAGAACGAGCAGGAGGTCGCCCAGGAGGATCGCCGCGTTGGCGCCGAACCGGTCCGGATCCGTGGGCCCTCCGGGATGGATGGTGGCGAAGCGGACGTGGCTCGCCGGCAGGCCGCGACGCGTGGCGGCGCCGTCGATCACGTCGTCGTGGACGAGCGCGGCCGCCTGGAACAGTTCGAGGGCACACCCCGCACCCACCACGGGATCGGGGGAACCCGAAGCTCCCACGGCGCGCCAGCCGGCTGCGCACAACCGGGCCCTGCCCCGCTTCCCGCCGGCGATGAGATCCCAAGCGGGGGAGAGGAAGTCCGTGAGCTCGCTCCCCAGGTCCGGGAGATCCGTGAGGGGCTCGCGTACCACCTGGGCGCACCGGGCGGAAACGGCCTCGACATACGCTGCGTCCATGGCCCAAGCCTAGGCCGTGACCCCGTCCACAGCTCCGGCAGGTTCTGCTTGGCGCGGCTCGGTCCACAGGTTGGAGGCCCGCGGCCAGAGGACCCGGGGTTCGCGCGGTGTGATCGGGACATGATCGAATTTGAATCCGACCAGGTGGTTCACGAGGTCCTCGCCTCCCTTCCTTTCACGTTCGGCTTCGAACCGCGCGAGTCCGTCGTCGTCACGACGCTCGAGCTCGGGGTCCGCCACGTGACGATCGGGGCGTCCGCGCGGGTCGACCTCGCTGACCTGCAACGCCCCTCCGCTCCCCTCCAGGTGGATCACGTGTGCGCTGCGCTGAGTCGCACCGGCGCCGACGCCGCCGTGGTCACCATCCACACCGACCGCGAGGTGGATCTCTGGGTGCTCGACCTCGCTGACCTCGTCACCCCGCGCTGGCCGTTCGCCGAACACGGCGGCTACTACGTCCTCTCGCGCGGCGCGATCCATGGTTTCGGACCCGAGGGCGAACCCCGGGGATGCCACGACGCGCTCGAACTGCTGACCACCCGGGTGGCGATGTCCGAACCGGCGCGAAGCTTCGCGAACGGCCCCGAGGGATTCAGGTTCAGGCGCACGTCCCACGGAGCGACAGCTCAGCGGGTGATCGGGGAACTTGCGCGGTGCACGCCCGCACACGAGGTGCCCGACGACCACTGGGCCGGGCTCACCGGCACCTGGTACGACGCGCTGGAGTCAGATGGCCCACGCGGTGCGACCGAGCGGGCCGCGCTGCTCCACGCGCTCGAGCACCTCCCCTTCCGGGACGGGGTCCTGTCGTGGGTGCTGGACGGGGGAGTACGGCGGGTTGGGGACATCACCGTGATGACCTGCGAGGACGCGTTCGCGCACCCCCGGTGGCCGGATCGGGTCCTGTTCGGCGAGGTCGACTCCGCTCTCAGGAGGGTGGCCCGGTACGCGCCGCCCGGCCGAGCCCGGGCACCACTCGCCATGGCCGCCTACCTGGCGTGGTGGTCCGGGGACGGCGCGCGAGCACGTGTCCTCTGCGAGCAGGCGCTGGAGGAGGACCCTGACTACTCACTGGCGGGCCTCGTCCGCGACGCGCTCGCTCGAGCCTGCCCCCCGCCGTGGTACGCACACGCCGAGCCGACGCGCATCGAACCCCGGTCCTCATCCCCGGGCGGCTGGTAATTTTGGTAGCACCTCGGGAACCGATCGGAGCTCACCCGTGACCCTGCACACCACCGCTCTCCTGGGCATTCACGAGGCACAGGGAGCCACCCTCGTCCCCTTCGCCGGCTGGCGGATGCCGTTGCGCTACGGCTCGGACCTCGAGGAGCACGCGGCGGTGCGGACCGGTGCAGGCCTCTTCGACCTCTCGCACATGGCGCAGGTCGAGGTGTCCGGTCCCCGTTCCGGGGAGTTCCTCGACGGCGCCCTCGTCGGGGTGTCCAGCGTGCTGCGGCCGGGCCGCGCGAAGTACAACATGATCACCGATGCCGAGGGCCGGGTGCTCGACGACCTCATCGTCTACCGCCTCGCCGAGGCCGAGTACCACCTCGTCGCCAACGCGGCCAACAGGGAACGCGTCGTCGACGCGCTCACGGCACGCTCGCTCGCCACCGGGACCCAGGTCATCGACCACACCCTCTCCCGGGCGATGGTCGCGATCCAGGGGCCCAGGTCCGCCGCCATCCTCGCCGAGACCTGCGACGCGGACCTGACCGGGCTCAAGTACTACGCGATCACCCTGGCCGCGGTGGCCGGGGCGCCCGCGCTGGTGGCGCGCACGGGCTACACCGGAGAGGACGGCTTCGAGGTCATCGTCGGCGACGTCGCCGGGCCGGCCGTCTGGGACGCCCTCCTCGCAGCTGGGCGGGATCAGGGGCTGGTTCCCTGCGGGCTCGCCGCCCGGGACACCCTTCGGCTCGAGGCCGGTATGCCGCTGTACGGGCACGAACTCTCGGAGGACATCTCACCCTTCGAGGCAGGTCTCGGCCGGGTGGTGAACCTCGGCCACGATTTCGTCGGGCGCGACGCCCTCGCCAAGAGGGCGTCGGAGCCGCTGTCCCGGCGACTCGTGGGGCTCGTGGGCCGTGGTCGCCGGGCGGCACGGGCCGGCTCCCGAGTCCTTCTCGGCGGCGTGGACGTCGGCGCTGTGACCTCCGGTGTGCTCTCCCCGACGCTGGGACACCCGATTGCACTGGCACTGGTGGCGACGTGGAGCGCCGAGCCCGGGACGTCCGTCGAGGCCGACGTCCGGGGAAAGCCGCTGCCCATGAAGGTCACGACCCCACCCTTCTACACGCGCCAGACCTGACCAGCACCAAGAGGAGAGAAAGACATGGAGATCCCCACCGAGCTCAAGTACACGCGGGACCACGAGTGGATCCGGATCACCGGCGACAGCGGAGTGGTCGGCATCACGGCGTTCGCGGCCGACTCCCTGGGCGACGTCGTCTACGTGGACCTCCCGGCGGAGGGTTCCGACCTCGTTGCCGGAACGACCTGTGGGGAGATCGAGTCCACCAAGTCCGTCTCGGACCTGGTCGCTCCCGTGAGCGGCCGGGTGACCGGCGTCAACGACGCCGTCGTCGATGCGCCCGAGAAGGTGAACGCGGACCCGTATGGGGACGGCTGGCTCTACTCCGTCCAGATCGCGTCGGAGGGCGACCTCCTGACTGCGGAGGAGTACCGGGCCTTCGCCGAGGGACAGGACGAGTGACGTTCCTCGACCGCCACGTCGGTGCGAGGGGGACGGATACGGCCGCGATGCTCGCGGCCGTCGGCGTCGCGGACCACGAGGAACTCCTCCGGTGTGCGGTACCGGACTCCATCCGGGAGGACGCGCCGCCCTCCGGCCTCCCCGAACCCGCGTCGGAGGCCGAGATCCTCGAGGAGCTGGCTGGCCTCGCTGCCCGGAACACGGTGCGCACCTCCATGATCGGGCAGGGCTACTACGACACGGTCACCCCGGCCGTCATCCAGCGGAACGTGCTCGAGAACCCGGCATGGTACACCGCCTACACCCCCTACCAACCGGAGATCTCCCAGGGGCGGCTCGAGGCGCTCCTCAACTTCCAGACGATGATCGCCGACCTGACCGGGCTCCCCGTCGCGGGGGCCTCCATGCTCGACGAGGCGACCGCGGTCGCGGAGGCGATGCTGCTCGCGCGTCGCGCCAGTCGCGCCCGGGGCAGCCGCTTCCTCGTCGACTCCGACCTGTTCGTCCAGACCCGTGCCGTCCTCGACACCCGGGCAGCCGCAGTGGGGATCGAACTCGTGGAGTTCGACCCTTGCGCCGGCCTGCCGGCCCTCGAGGACGTCTTCGGCGTCGTCCTCCAACTCCCGGGGGCGAGCGGGCGCATTCCGGAGCGCGCCGCTGTCGAGGAGCTGGTACGTGAAGCGCACGGTGCCGGGGCCCTCGTCGCGGTTGTGGCAGACCTCCTGGCGGCCACGCTCGTGGCCTCGGCGGGCGAGCTCGGCGCGGACATCGCCGCCGGGACCACGCAGCGGCTCGGTGTCCCGATGGGCTTCGGTGGGCCGCATGCGGGATACCTCGCGGTTGCCGAGAGGCTGACCCGGCAGCTCCCCGGTCGCCTTGTCGGGGTCTCCCGCGACGCCGACGGCGCGGTGGCACACAGGCTTGCGCTGCAGACGCGCGAGCAACACATCCGGCGCGAGAAGGCGACCTCCAACATCTGCACCGCGCAGGTCCTGCTCGCCGTGATGGCGTCGATGTACGCGGTCTGGCACGGACCGGAGGGGCTCCGCGAGATCGCCCGGAGCGTGAATGGCCACGCTGTGGCGCTCGCGACCGCACTTGCGGACGGTGGCGTCCCATTGACGAGCCACAACTTCTTCGACACGCTCGAAGCGACTGTGAGAAGTGCTGACGCCGTGGTCGAGGAGCTGCTGCGGCACGGCATCACGGTGTGGCGTGAGGACCCGACCACGGTCAGGGTCAGCGCCGACGAACGCACCACTGCCGCCGATGTCGAGACCGTCGCGGGCGTGCTGCGCACGTACCTCCCGGCAGCCGAACGGGATGCCCATGTCGTCGGCATCCCAGCCTCGATGGTTCGGGAGAATGACTTCCTCACCCATCCGGTGTTCCATGAGCACCGTTCGGAGACCGCGATGATGCGGTACCTCCGTCGACTCGCCGACAAGGACTTCGCGCTCGACCGGGGGATGATCCCCCTCGGGTCGTGCACGATGAAGCTCAACTCCGCCGTCGAGATGGCTGCCCTCTCGTGGCCCGGGTTCGCCCGGATCCACCCCTTCGCTCCTCCGGCCGACGTCGCGGGTTACCGGGAACTGATCGGGCAGCTGACGGGCTGGCTGTTGGCCTCGACCGGCTACGACGCCGGGACCCTGCAACCCAACGCCGGCTCGCAGGGCGAGTTGTCCGGGCTGCTCGCCATCCGCGGCTACCACCGCTCGCGAGGGGAGGAACAACGCACCATCTGCCTCATCCCCTCCTCCGCGCACGGCACGAACGCGGCGTCGGCCGTTCTCGCGGGCCTGCGTGTGGCAGTCGTGGCCTGTGACGACGAGGGCAACGTCGACATGGGCGACCTGCGTCGGCTCGTGACCGAGCACCGCGGGGAGCTCGCGGCCATCATGATCACGTACCCCTCCACTCACGGCGTGTACGAGGAATCGGTCACGGAGATCTGTGAGGTCGTCCACGATGCCGGCGGACAGGTCTACATCGACGGCGCCAACCTGAACGCCCTCGTGGGTGTGGCCCGACCCGGGGTATTCGGGGGCGATGTCTCCCATCTCAACCTCCACAAGACCTTCGCGATCCCGCACGGGGGCGGCGGACCCGGTGTGGGGCCGGTCGTGGCACGTACCCACCTCGCCGAGTTCCTCCCGGGGCACCCGCTCGACCCTTTCGGAGGCCGGGCCGAGGGTGCCGTCAGTGCCGCTCCGCACGGTTCCCCCTCCGTGCTACCGATCTCCTGGGCCTACATCCGGCTCCTCGGTGCGGAGGGACTGCGCGCAGCCACTGCCGGTGCGGTGCTGGCCGCCAACTACGTGGCGGCGCGCGTCTCCAAGCGGTTCCCGATCCTCTACACGGGGCGTCGAGGGTTCGTGGCACACGAGTGCATCGTCGATCTGCGTGAGATCCGCGCCCGCACCGGGGTCACGGTTGACGATGTCGCCAAGCGCCTCATCGACTACGGCTTCCACGCGCCAACGATGTCCTTCCCCGTTGCCGGCACCCTGATGGTCGAGCCCACCGAATCCGAGGACAAGCGCGAACTCGATCGATTCTGCGACGCGATGGAGTCCATACACAAGGAGATCGAGGCGGTCGCTGCGGGCCGATGGCCCGAGGCGGACAACCCGCTCGTGGGCGCTCCCCACACTGCTGGCTGCGTGGTCCGCGAGTGGGCGCACGCCTACTCGCGCGAGGTCGCGGTGTTCCCGGCTGGGATGGCCGGCAAGTACTGGCCCCCGGTGCGCCGCATCGACGGTGCCTGGGGGGATCGGCATCTCACCTGCGCCTGCCCGGCCCCCGAGGCGTTCGCGGCGGAATAGATCCCGCACGCGGCAGGTTGTAACGGGAGTCAGGGCTGGGTGGCCGGTCCCATGGCGCGCGTCGGTCTATAATCGTGGGGCGTCGGCGCAGCCGCAGCCAGCTTCCAGATCTTCCTCCCGAAGGGTGCTCCGTGACCTCAACTGCCCGTCCGGAATCGAACTCCACCGAGGCTCACAAGACGCCACGCCGCGCGAGGATGACCACGTCCGACGTCGTCGAGACTCCCGAGGCCACCCCCGAGACCGAGGCGCCCAAGCGGGCGCCCAGGGCCAGGAAGAGCACCAGCGCCGCGACGCGGAAGTCGGCACCCGGGAAGGCCGCCGCCACGAGGATGGCCGAGGAGACCCCGGCTGATCCGAAGGCGTCAGCGTCAGATCCCCTTGACCTCGAGGACGCGCAGACCGTTGCGGAGCCGGAGGATGCCGAGGTCCTCGTCGCCGGAGCCGACGTCGACGTCGCGGACGTCGAGGTCACCACCACACCGGACGAGCAGGACGCGGACTCCGACGCGCCGGAGGACGACGAGGACGAGTCCGAGGCGGGCGTGCCGGCGGACGAGACCGACCTGACCCTTCGCCGGGCCGCGAGGCGGACGGCGCGGGCGGCGGCGAAGGAGGAACCAGCCGTTTCGGACTCCGGTTTCGTGGTGTCGTTCTCGGACGACGACGATGCCCCCGTGCAGCAGGTCGTGACCGCGGGCGCGACAGCGGACCCGGTGAAGGACTACCTGAAGCAGATCGGCAAGGTGGCCCTGCTGAATGCCGAGCAGGAGGTGGACCTCGCCAAGCGGATCGAGGCCGGACTGTTCGCCGAGGAGAAGCTCGCCCGTGAGGGTGAGGCCATGGACCGGATGGCCAAGCGGGAGCTGCTGTGGATCGCCCAGGACGGACGCAACGCCAAGGACCACCTGCTGGAGGCCAACCTGCGCCTCGTGGTTTCGTTGGCCAAGCGGTACACCGGGCGGGGGATGCTGTTCCTGGACCTGATCCAGGAGGGCAACCTGGGCCTGATCCGCGCGGTGGAGAAGTTCGACTACACCAAGGGCTACAAGTTCTCCACCTACGCCACGTGGTGGATCCGGCAGGCCATCACCCGGGCCATGGCGGATCAGGCGCGCACCATCCGGATCCCGGTTCACATGGTGGAGGTCATCAACAAACTGGCCCGGGTGCAGCGGCAGATGTTGCAGGACCTCGGCCGCGAACCCACCCCTGAGGAACTCGCCAAGGAGCTCGACATGACGCCCGAGAAGGTCGTCGAGGTCCAGAAGTACGGTCGCGAACCGATCTCCCTGCACACTCCATTGGGGGAGGACGGCGACAGCGAGTTCGGTGACCTCATCGAGGACTCCGAGGCGATCGTGCCCGCCGACGCGGTGAGCTTCACCCTCCTGCAGGAGCAGCTGCACCAGGTGCTCGACACGCTCTCCGAGCGCGAGGCCGGCGTGGTCTCGATGCGGTTCGGGCTCACCGACGGCCAGCCCAAGACCCTCGACGAGATCGGCAAGGTGTACGGCGTCACCCGGGAGCGGATCCGGCAGATCGAGTCCAAGACCATGTCGAAGCTGCGCCACCCGTCGCGATCCCAGGTGCTCAGGGACTACCTGGACTGAGATTCCCCGACGCAAAGCGGTGGTCCGGCAGCCCCGCCCGAGGTGGAATGGTGTCATGGGACCGGAGACCGGGGAATCGCGCGGCCACCACGGTCTTTCGAGCCATGAGACCCTGCTGGTCCTGGGGGTCCACCAGGACAGGGGACTGGAAGAGTCGGAGGCGGCCGCGCGCCTGGAGCGGTACGGCCCGAACATGCTCCCCGAGGCTTCATCCGGCGGGGCACTGAAGCGCCTGCTACGCCAGTTCCACAACCCCCTCGTGTACGTCCTCCTCGTGGCGGGCGCGGTGACGATGCTCCTCGGCGACGTCGTGGACTCCTCTGTGATCTTCGGCGTGGTCGTCATCAACACGGTCGTCGGCTACATCCAGGAGTCGAGGGCCGAGGCGGCGTTGGACGCACTCCGAGCGATGGTGAGCACGCAGGCCCGCGTCCGGCGCGAGGGCCGTATCCGCCCGATCCCGTCGGAGAACATCGTTCCGGGAGATCTCGTGCTCGTCGAGGCGGGGGACAAGGTCCCCGCCGACCTTCGGTTGCTCCGGCACACCGAACTCCAGGTCGACGAGTCGGCCCTCACCGGGGAATCGGTACCCGTCGCGAAGGAT
>JBNJCY010000054.1:0-9873 GCA_051744325.1 Actinomycetota bacterium | reverse complement strand
GCCGCAGCGCTCGCAGATGATGCCCTTGAAGCGCACGCGCTTGTACTTGCCGCAGTAGCACTCCCAGTCGCGGGTGGGGCCGAAGATCTTCTCGCAGAACAGGCCGTCCTTCTCGGGCTTGAGCGTGCGGTAGTTGATCGTCTCGGGCTTCTTGACCTCCCCGTGCGACCATGCGCGGATGTCCGCAGCGGTGGCCAGGCCGATGTGGAGCTGGTCAAAGACGTTGACGTCGAGCAAGGTTCCCTACTTCCTTACGTCCAAATTTCTTGGAGTGCCCTGGGGCGTGGGGTGGCGAGGCCGGCCGTCGCCGGCCGGGTCGCCACTGTCAGATGTCCTCGACGCGTGACGCGTCGGGACGGCGGGAGAGGTCGATGCCGAGTTCCTCGGCGGCGCGGTACACCTCGTCGTCGTTGTCACGCAGTTCGATGGCGTTGCCTTCCGCGTCAAGCGCCTCGACGTTCAGGCAGAGCGAACGCATCTCCTTTATGAGCACCTTGAAGGACTCGGGCACCCCGGGCTCCGGGACGTTCTCGCCCTTGACGATCGCTTCGTAGACCTTGACACGGCCGGTGACGTCGTCGGACTTGATGGTCAGGAGTTCCTGGAGGGCATAGGCGGCACCGTAGGCCTCGAGAGCCCAGACCTCCATCTCGCCGAAGCGCTGCCCACCGAACTGGGCCTTCCCGCCCAGGGGCTGCTGTGTGATCATCGAGTAGGGGCCCGTCGACCGGGCGTGGATCTTGTCCTCCACCAGGTGGTGCAGCTTCAGGATGTACATGTAGCCGACCGAGACCGGGTCCGGGAACGGCTCTCCGGACCGGCCGTCGAACAACCTTGCCTTGCCCTGCGCGTCCACCATGACGTCTCCGTCCCGGTTGGGCAGGGTGGAACTCAGCAGCCCGGCCAGCTCCTCCGGGTGCACGCCGTCGAAGACAGGGGTTGCGACCTTCGCTCCGGGTGCGCCGGTGAGAGCGCCCTCGGGGAGGTTCTTGACCCAGTCCAGCCCGCGCGTTGCTGCTTCGGACGCGTCCCAGCCCTGCGCAGCGACCCACCCGAGGTGGAGCTCGAGAACCTGGCCCACGTTCATGCGACCCGGTACGCCCAACGGGTTGAGGATGATGTCCACGGCGGTGCCGTCCGGGAGGAACGGCATGTCCTCGACGGGCAGGATCCGGGAGATGACCCCCTTGTTGCCGTGGCGGCCCGCCAGCTTGTCGCCGTCGGTGATCTTGCGGCGCTGCGCGATGTACACACGCACCATCTGGTTCACGCCCGGGGGGAGCTCGTCGTCGGCGTCCGCGTTGAACTCACGCACACCGATCACGATGCCGGACTCGCCGTGGGGCACCTTGAGGGAGGTGTCACGTACCTCACGGGCCTTCTCGCCGAAGATCGCCCGCAGCAACCGCTCCTCGCTGGTCAACTCGGTCTCGCCCTTGGGGGTGACCTTGCCGACGAGGATGTCGCCGGAGGTGACCTCGGCACCGATGCGGATGATGCCGCGATCGTCCAGGTGGGCGAGCACGTCCTCCGCGACGTTCGGGATGTCCCGGGTGATCTCCTCGGGGCCCAGCTTGGTCTCGCGGGCGTCGATCTCGTGCTCCTCGATGTGGATCGAGGTGAGCACGTCGTCCGCCACGAGGCGCTGGGAGAGGATGATCGCGTCCTCGTAGTTGTAGCCCTCCCACGACATGAAGGCGACGAGGAGATTGCGGCCGAGTGAGAGTTCGCCGTTGTCGGTCGCCGGTCCATCGGCGAGGACCTCGCCGGCCTCGATCCGCTGCCCCTCCTCGACGAGCACCCGCTGGTTGTACGAGTTGCCCTGGTTGGAACGGCGGAACTTCGCGATCCGGTACACCTGATTCGTGCCGTCATCAGCGGCGACGTGGACGCTGTCGGCCGAGACCTCGGTGACGACGCCGGACTTGCTCGTGACGACGACGTCGCCGGCGTCGACGGCCGCGCGGTGCTCCATACCGGTGCCCACGAGGGGCGCCTCCGACCGGATCAGGGGAACGGCCTGGCGCTGCATGTTCGCCCCCATGAGGGCGCGGTTCGCGTCGTCGTGCTCGAGGAACGGGATCATGGCGGTCGCTACGGACACCATCTGGCGCGCCGAGACGTCCATGTAGTCGACCTCTTCGACCGGGACGAGAGCCGGCTCACCACCCGTCGTCCGCACGAGGACGTGGTCCTCGGTGAAGTGGCCGTCCTCGCTCACCTGGGCGGAGGCCTGAGCGATGATGTGCCGGTCCTCGTCGTCCGCGGTGAGGAACACGACCTCGTCCGTCACCAAACCGTGGACGACCTTGCGGTAAGGGGTCTCGACGAAGCCGAACGGGTTGATGCGCGCGTAGGTCGCGAGCGAGCCGATGAGGCCGATGTTCGGGCCTTCAGGGGTCTCGATGGGACACATGCGGCCGTAGTGCGAGGGGTGGACGTCACGGACCTCCATGCCTGCGCGGTCACGTGACAGGCCACCGGGTCCCAGCGCCGAGAGCCGGCGCTTGTGGGTGAGGCCCGCGAGCGGATTGTTCTGGTCCATGAACTGCGACAGCTGCGAGGTGCCGAAGAACTCCCGGATGGACGCCACCACGGGGCGGATGTTGATGAGCGTCGTCGGGGTGATCGCCTCCACGTCCTGCGTGGTCATGCGCTCACGCACCACGCGCTCCATACGGGACAGCCCGGTGCGCACCTGGTTCTGGATGAGCTCGCCGACGGCGCGGATGCGCCGGTTGCCGAAGTGATCGATGTCGTCCGTCTCGACACGCAGCTCGACCTGCTCACCATTGCGGACGCCGGGCATCGCCTCGGAACCCTTGTGGAGGGCGCAGATGTACTTGACCGCGGCAACGATGTCCTCGCGCCGGAGCACGGAGACGGAGAGTTCGGCCTCGAGGCCCAGCTTCTTGTTGATCTTGTAACGACCCACCTTGGCGAGGTCGTACCGCTTGGCGTTGAAGTAGTAGTTCTCGAGCAGGTTCCTGCCGGCCTCGACCGTCGGCGGCTCACCGGGACGGACCTTCTTGTAGATGTCGACGAGGGCCTCGTCCTGGGTCTTGACAGTGTCCTTCTCGAGCGTCTCGAGCACCACTGCATACTCGGCGAACTCCTCGGCGATCTCGGACTCCGTCATTCCCAGTGCGCGCAGGAAGTGTGTGACCGACTGCTTCCGCTTGCGGTCGATCCGGACCCCGACGGCATCCCGCTTGTCGATCTCGAACTCCAGCCAGGCACCACGCGAGGGGATGACCTTCGTGGTGAAGATGTCCTTGTCCGAGGTCTTGTCGATCTGGCGCTCGAAGTACACGCCCGGAGAACGGACGAGCTGCGAGACGACGACACGCTCGGTGCCGTTGATGATGAAGGTGCCACGCTCGGTCATCAGGGGGAAGTCACCCATGAAGACCGTCTGGGACTTGATCTCGCCCGTGGTGTAGTTCGAGAACTCAGCGGTCACGAAGAGCGGGGCGGAGTAGGTGAAGTCCTTCTCCTTGCACTCCTCGGCCGTGTACTTCGGGGGCTCGAAGCGGTGGTCCCTGAACGAGAGCGACATCGTCTGGCCGAAGTCCTCGATCGGCGATATCTCCTCGAAGATCTCCTCCAGACCCGAAGTGCTGGGGACGTTGCGGTCCCCACTCAGGAGAGCCTCTTCGACACGGGCGCGCCACGCATCGTTGCCCAGCAGCCAGTCGAAGCTGTCGGTCTGGAGGCCGAGGAGGTCAGGAGCCTGCATGGGCTCGTGGATCTTTGCGAAAGATACTCGGCGGCTGGCCGTTTCGTTGACATTGGCTGAAGAAGGGGTGCGCGAGGCAGCCAAAGGGTGTCCTTCCCTGCGATTTTGTGTGCACACTGCGCCGGACAGACTTCACCAATGGTGGGCAAAGGGGGTCGTGGTCAGCGCAAAGCGACAGTCTAATTGGAACGACGGTTCATGTCCAACCCGTCGGGTCCGCGCGACGAGGCCCGCACCCCGGGTGCGGGCCTCGTCGCGCGTGTCGCTTGATTACTACTTGAGAACGATGGTTGCCCCGGCGCCTTCAAGAACGCCCTTGGCCTTTTCGGCCGCCTCCTTGTTGACGCCCTCGAGGACGACGCTGGGCGCGGAGTCCACAAGGTCCTTGGCCTCCTTCAGGCCGAGGGAGGTCAGGGTGCGCACCTCCTTGATGACCTGGATCTTCTTGTCACCGATCGCCTCGAGCACGACGTCGAAGGAGTCCTTCTCCTCGACCTCCTCCTCAGCGGCCGCGGCAGCGGGGCCGGCGACCGCAACGGCGGCCGGCGCGGCAGCAGTGACCTCGAAGACCTCTTCGAACTTCTTCACGAACTCGGAGAGTTCGATCAGGGAGAGCTCCTTGAAAGCCTCGATGAGCTCGTCGGTGGTGAGCTTCGCCATGGTGGCGTTCCTTCCTTTGTTCTGCTACGCGAGCAGGGTGGGTTCAATGAACGAGGCCTTCTCAGGCCTCGGCAGCCTGCTTCTCGCGCAGGGCCTCGATGGTGCGCACGGCCTTGGAGGCGGGCGCGGTGAAGACGTACGCGGTCTGGAACAGGGAGGCCTTGAGGACTCCTGCCGTCTTGGCGAGCAGTACGTCGCGGGATTCGAGCTCGGCAAGCTTGATGACCTCGTCGGCGGAGAGAATCCGGCCTTCGAGCGCACCTCCCTTGATCACGAGCTGGGGGTTCGCCTTGGCGAAGTCCTTGAGCGCCTTGGCCGCCACCGGCGGCTCGCCACTGACGAAGGTCAGGGCGATCGGACCGGTGAGAAGCTCGGCGATCTCGCCGATCCCCGCCTCCCGTGCCGCGATCGACGCAAGGGTGTTCTTCGTCACGACATAGGTCGCGGTACCGCTGAGCGAACGCCGCAGGTCCTTGAGCTTGCTCACGCTCAGGCCACGGTATTCGGTCAGGAGTACGGCGGAGGACCCGCGGATCATGTCCGCGAGCTGGGCAACAGCAGCTGCCTTGTCGGGCCTCGCCATGGCCTCTCCTTCCGTTGTGTGACACTGGTCAAACCGCATGAGGAAAGCCCCGGCGCATGGGCGCACGGGGCTCGGAAGCTCGTTCGCCTGCGCGGGTTCCATGAACGGGATTGGCCCCACCGGGGTGGGAGACCAGCGGTCTTGGGCAGGATCCACCCTACTCGCACTGTGCCCACCGGCCAAACCGACGGTGCGTGACGACGTTCATGCGAGGACGGCCCGGCCGTGGGGCCGGGCCGTCGTGGTTCAGGAGGCGGCGTCGTCGCCGAGGAGGTTTCGTGTCCTCGCGGCGTCGATCGGGATTCCGGGACCCATGGTCGTGGACATCGTCGCCTTGAGGATGTACCGGCCCTTCGAGGTCGCAGGCTTGTGGCGGATGATCTCCTCCTGGGCGGCGGCGTAGTTCTCGACCAGTTGCTTCTCGTCGAACGACGTCTTGCCGATGATGAAGGCGAGGTTCCCGTGACGGTCGACACGGAACTCGATCCGCCCGCCCTTGATGTCGGACACGGCCTTGGCCACGTCCATCGTCACGGTGCCCGTCTTCGGGTTCGGCATGAGGCCGCGGGGACCGAGGATGCGGCCGAGCCGGCCGACCTTGCCCATCAGGTCCGGGGTGGCGACGGCGGCATCGAAGTCGGTGTACCCGGCGGCCACCTTCGCGATCAACTCGTCGCCGCCGACCTCGTCCGCGCCGGCGTCAATCGCCTGCTGCGCGCGCTCACCGACGGCGAAGACCAGGACCCGAGCGGTCTTGCCGGTGCCGTGCGGCAGGGAGACGGTGCCACGAACCATCTGGTCCGCCTTGCGGGGGTCGACGCCGAGGCGGTACATGACCTCGACGGTGGAGTCGAATCTGGTGGTCGACGTCTCCTTGGCCAGGCGAACAGCCTGGAGGGGCGAGTACAGGACGCCCGCGTGGATCTTCTCCGCGACCTTCCGGTAGGTCTTGCTGCGCGTTGTCATCTGCTTCTCCTTCGCAGTCGTGGTGCGGGCCCGCGCGGGCCCCTCCACTTCCGGCCGGGGCGGCCGGGTCGTCAGTCCTCGACGGTGATGCCCATCGAGCGGGCGGTGCCGGCAATGATCTTGGCGGCGGCGTCGACATCGTTCGCATTCAGGTCGACGAGCTTGTTCTGGGCGATCTCGCGCACCTGATCCCTGGTGAGCTTCGCGACCTTCGTGGTGTGCGGGGTGGCAGAGCCCTTCGACACGCCAGCGGCCTTCTTGATGAGTTCGGCTGCGGGCGGGGTCTTCGTGATGAACGTGAAGGAACGGTCCTCGTAGACAGTGATCTCCACGGGAATCACGTTGCCACGCTGGGATTCCGTCGCGGCATTGTAGGCCTTGCAGAACTCCATGATGTTGACGCCGTGCTGGCCGAGCGCCGGTCCGATCGGCGGCGCCGGAGTTGCGGCACCAGCCTGGATCTGGAGCTTGATCAGGCCGGCCACCTTCTTCTTCTTGGGAGGCATTTCGGGTCCTTAACTGTATGGGGTCTGCCGCGGGCGGGTCTGCTGCCCGCGGCGCTCAGATCTTCGCGACCTGAGAGAACGAGAGTTCGACCGGGGTCTCGCGGCCGAAGATCGAAACGAGCACCTTGAGTTTCTGGTTCTCGGGGCTGATCTCCGAGATGGTCGCGGGAAGTGTCTCGAACGGCCCGTCGGTCACCGTCACCGACTCACCGATCTCGAACTCGACCTCCACCGCCTTCGCCGACTTGCCGCCGCCGGCCGACTTCGGCGCGGAGGCGGGCGCCTTGGTCCTCGCCGGGGCCAGCATCGAGAAGACCTCGTCCTCACTCAGCGGCACCGGGTCGTGCGAGTTGCCCACGAACCCCGTCACGCCCGGGGTGTGGCGCACCGCGCCCCAGGAGTCGTTGTCCATCTCCATGCGGACGAGGACGTAGGAGGGGATCCGGACCCGCGTCACCAGCTTGCGCTGCGCGTTCTTGATCTCGACCACCTCTTCCATGGGCACCTCCACCTGGAAGATGCGGTCCTCCATGTTGAGGGACTGGATGCGGAACTCGAGGTTGTGCTTCACGCGCTTCTCGTAGCCCGCGTACGAGTGCACGACGTACCACTTGCCGGGGAGCGAACGAAGTTCCGCGCGGAACTGCTCCGCGGGGTCGAGTTCCTCCTCGGCAACCTCGTCGGCGTCGGCCACATCGGCATCATCCGCCACGGCATCAACGGACAGCACCGCGTCCTGCGCGACACCGTCGCCGGGGGTGGTCTCAAAATCTTCAGGCAAGGAAATGACCAGCTTTCTTCAGGCGTCAGCTTCCGAAGATGAACAGCACGACCTGGCCGAAAGCGAAGTCGAGCACGCCGACGAACGCCATGATCGCCAGGACGAACACGATCACCACGATGAAGAACGTCCAGAGCTCCGTCCGGGACGGGCGAACGACCTTCCGGAGTTCGGCGACAATCTGCCGCAGGAACAGGGCGATGCGCGCGAACAGCCCCCGCTGCTTGGCGGAGGTCGGGCCCGCCTTCCGGGGTGTCCCGCTTTCGCTCATACGTTCCTCAGTCCTCGGTTCGGGGGCGGCGCGCCGCCGGATTCACAGCAGTGCTGCTCCCTGCAGGGCAGGAGGGACTCGAACCCACAACCGCCGGTTTTGGAGACCGGTGCGCTGCCAATTGCGCCACTGCCCTATTGTGCCCACACGCCCAACGGCGCGCGGCTCTCGATCCTACCCCACCACGAGGGCGCGGCCGAACGCGAGGCCCCTCAGGGGACCCCGAAGAGTGTACGGTCCCCGGGAGGGGAAGTCCAAGCGTGCCCGTCCACGGACTGGTGAACCCTGCCCGGGCTGCAGTGGTCTGCCAACATGGTATCCGTGACTACCAACGCCAAACCCAGAGTATCTGCCCGCCTCGCGGCCATCGCGGAATCGGCCACCCTGGCCGTCGACGCGAAGGCCAAGGCGCTCAAGGCCCAGGGCCGACCGGTGATCGGCTTCGGCGCCGGAGAGCCCGATTTCCCGACCCCGGACCACATCGTGGAGGCCGCGATCGTCGCGGCACGCAATCCGGTCAACCACCGGTACACCCCGGCCCAGGGTCTGCCTGTGCTGCGTGAGGCGGTCGCCGCCAAGACCGCTCGCGACGCCGGCTACGAGGTGGCCGCGGCGAACGTCCTCATCACCAATGGCGGGAAGCAGGCTGTCTATCAGGCCTTCGCCGCCGTGGTCGACCCGGGCGACCAGGTGATCCTCCCCGCGCCGTACTGGACCACGTTCCCCGAGGCGATCCGCCTGGCGGGTGGCGAGCCCGTCGAGGTGTTCGCCGGCCCGGAACAGGACTACCTGGTCACCGTCGAGCAACTGGACGCCGCCCTCACGCCAAACACCAAGGCCCTGCTGCTCTGCAGCCCCTCCAACCCGACCGGTGCGGTCTACCCGCCCGAGGCGCTCGCGGCAATCGGCCGCTGGGCTCTGGAGAACGGCGTGTGGGTGATCACGGACGAGATCTACGAGCACCTCGTCTACGATGACACCCCCTCGACCGCGATCCTCAAGGTCGTCCCGGAACTCGCGGACACCACGATCGCCCTCAACGGCGTCGCGAAGACCTATGCGATGACGGGCTGGCGCGTCGGCTGGATGACCGGGCCCAGTGACGTGATCAAGGCGGCCACCAACCTCCAGTCGCACCTCACCTCCAACGTCTGCAACGTGGCCCAGCACGCCGCCCTGGCTGCTGTCACCGGCGACCTCTCCTCGGTCGCCGAGATGCGCACCGCTTTCGACCGCCGGAGGCACACCATGGTCGAGTTGCTGCGGGCCATCGACGGCGTGGAGGTCCCCACGCCGAAGGGAGCGTTCTACGCCTACCCGTCCGTGGCCGGGGTCCTGGGCCGGGAGATCCGGGGCACGATCCCGACGACGTCGAGCGAACTGGCCGCCCTCATCCTTGACCAGGTGGAGGTCGCGGTGGTGCCGGGCGAGGCGTTCGGGCCGTCCGGTTACCTGCGCCTCAGCTACGCGCTGTCGGACGACGACCTCGCCGAAGGGGTTGGCAGGATCCAGCAGCTGCTCTCCTGACGAGATGGTGCGGGCGGGCTCCCGCACCATCTCATCTCCCTCTCATCCCCGTACGCCAGACTGGTGACGTGGACCGGGTCTAGTCAGTGCTGCTCGGGGCCGCCGTGATACTCGGCATCCTCGGCATCGGCGCGTCCGTGGCCCAGCTCGTGGCACCCCCGCCCGACAGCGACCTCGGCGCCCGCATCGTCGTCGACGCCGGACCCACGCCGCCAGTCGCATCGCCGACGGCCGCACCGGCGTCACCCGGCCCGACGGCGTCGCCGGAGTGCGCACTCACGGTGACCGGGGACACAGCAGGGCTCGCAGCCGTGAGTGCCGGGGAGCCCGGGGAGCAAGGTTCGGTCGTCGGTGTCACCGATCCTGCCGTCGTCGTTGGCACTCGGACGTCCGGACGGGTGGTCACCGGCGTCAGTTCGCGTTCCTCCGCCGGCTCGGCGAGCGCGGCCCCGATCCCGCCGGCGGCGGCCAGGGCGGCGAGGCTTCCGGTCACGATCCACGGGGTCCTGAGCTTCATGGGGCCATCCTCATCGTCACCCCACGTTCGCGTGCCCGGATGAGGGCGCGAGGGGGACAGGATGAGAACTCTCTCATCGAGGCACACGGACCCTGCCCGCGGACTATCGTGAGTCCCGAGGAGGCCACCATGGAGAGACAAGCGACCGGCATCATGACCCTCGCAGCCCTGACGCTGGCGCTCGCTGCCTGTGGCGGTGGCGGAGAGCCGTCGGGCACGACGACGGCCCCGTCGCCCACCACATCGGCCCCGGCCAGCCCCACCCCCTCGCCGACGGCGTCCCCGTCCCCCACAGGCGCGTCCCCGTCCCCCACGCCCACCAC
>JBNJCY010000053.1:0-9927 GCA_051744325.1 Actinomycetota bacterium | reverse complement strand
GGGAAGAGTCGGGGCCGCTGGAAGACGAGGACGGTACTCTCTCCCGATCCGGACGGGCCGAAGAGGGCGACGCAGCCGCCGGCGCGGACGTCCAGGTCGAGGCCGTCGACCGTGGGCGCCGCGGCCCCCGGGAAATGGCGGGTGAGGCCGCGGATGGCCAGGGAGGTGCTCACGAGTGGTCCTTCCGTCGGGTCAGGCTCACGGCGAGCAGGAGCAGGAGGGGCGGCAGGATCGCGAGGAGCGCGAGCGCCGCCACGGTCGGGTCGCTGCCGCTGCCGGAGGCGGAGGCCCCGAGCAGGAGCGGCAGGGTGACGGTGCGGCCGGCCCCGAGGACGAGTGTGACGACGTAGTCGCTCCCGCGGACCGGCCACCAGATGGACGACGGCCGGTCACTGTCCTTCCTCGGCGGTCTCGCCGAAGGCACGGAGACCATCGCCGTGCACAGCCTGTGGGTCCTGCTCCCGGCCCTCGCCGGCCCGATCGCCTGGGTGTGGGCCGGCGTCGTCGGCCTGGGTGCGACCCAGCGGATCGTCACCGGCTACAGGTCGCTGCGCGTGCCCTGATCGCCGGCGCGGCCCTCGGCCTGCGCACTCTCCTCAGCTTGCGCACTCTCCTCAGCTTGCGCGATGGCCCAGGCGGCGTTGACGAGCCCGATGTGGCTGAAGGCCTGCGGGAAGTTGCCGACCATTTCCCCGTCGAGGACCTCCTCGGCGAGCAGGCCGACATCGTTTCGGACCGCGATCGCGCTCTCGAAGACCTCCCGTGCCCGGCTCACGTCCCCGGCGAGCGCATGGGCGTGCGCCAGCCAGAAGGTGCACAGCAGGAACGTCCCCTCCGCGCCCTCCAGGCCGTCGTCCGCCAGATACCGGTGGACCTGGCCGCTCCGGTCGGTGAGCTGGGACTCGATGGCGGCGACGGTCGAGCGGACACGAGGGTCGTCCCCGGGGAGGAAGCCGACGATCGGGATGCGCAGCGCGCTCGCGTCGAGCACGGCGGACCCGAACGACTGGGT
This sequence comes from Actinomycetota bacterium, assembly GCA_051744325.1. GTDB lineage: Bacteria > Actinomycetota > Actinomycetes > Actinomycetales > Actinomycetaceae > UBA1383. Next base: position 8,915 of record JBNJCY010000053.1, on the reverse strand, counting down.
GAAGGCGCCGACGTCCCCGTTGAAGCCCTGGGACTGGATGGCCGCCGCGATGGCATCGCGTTCCCGGGCCCACCGGGACACCGTCCGCGTATCGGCTCCGAGGTCGTCGGCCAGCCGCAGCGCCCGGTCGAGTGCGACCCAGCACATCAGCTTGGAGTGCAGGAAGTGCTGGGCACCGCCACGCACCTCCCAGATCCCCTGGTCGGGCTCGTGCCACTCACGGGCGGCCGCGTCGGCGATCCCACGCAGGAGGTCCCGGGTGACCTCGTCGAACGGGAGCACGTGGTCCCGGAGCCGGTGGACCGCGTCGAGGACCTCGCCGTAGACGTCGAGCTGGCGCTGGTCGAACGCACCGTTGCCGATCCGGACGGGCCGGCTGTCGCGCCACCCCGAGAGGTGGTCGAGAGTGCGCTCGGTGAGGTCGTGCTCGCCGGCCACCCCATACATGATCTGGATGCGGGCACCGCTCCGCACGTCGGCGGCGGCCGCACCCACCAGCCAGGAGACGAAGCTGCGGGCCTCGTCCGGGCAGGCCGCCACCCACAGCGCGTCGAGCGTCATGCTGGCGTCGCGGAGCCAGGCGTAGCGATAGTCCCAGTTCCGCGGCCCACCGGGCACCTCGGGCAGCGATGTCGTGGGTGCCGCGACGATCGCCCCGGTCGGCTGGAACGTCAGGCCCTGGAGGACGACCCCGCTGGACCGGACGAGGTCCCGCCACGGTCCCTCGTAGGCCTGGTGCAGCGCGGACCAGGACGTCCATCCGGCCGTCGTGTCGGTGAGCCGGCGCTCGACGTCCGCCGGCGCCCAGCGGTGGTGCGTGCCCTCCCACGCCCGGGACCACTGCAGGGCGAAGCTCGTCTGGTCACCGGCGGCCAGCGTCACCCGGCCGGTCGTGGTGCCGCCCTGGATCGTCAGCGGCACGTCGGTGGAGAGCGACAGCCGGTCCGGTCCGCCCCGTACGGTGACTCCGCCGTCGATCCAGGACAGGAGCGGGTGGGTGAAGCCGTACTCCGGCTGTGGGTCGAACTCGACCTCCAGCTCCACGTGGCCCGACACACACCGCGCCTGGCGCAGCAGGGCGTGCGGCGCGCCTGCCCCGAGGTCGTGGTCGCGCTCCCCCTCGCCGAGAGCGAGCGCGTCCGTGAGCACGAGCGTACCTCCAGCCGTCCGGAAGGTCGTCTCGAGTACGAGGCTTCCCGGGAGGTAGCGACGGGTGATCTCCGCGTCGCCGGCGGGTCCCACCCGGAAGTGGCCCGCGCCGTCGTCGAGGATGCGGCCGAGAACGGTGGGGGAGTCGAAGCGCGGGAACATGAGCCACTCCACCGAGCCGTCCCGGCTGACGAGCGCGGACGAGTGGCAGTCGGAGAGGAGTGCGTGGTCGCCGATGTCGCGGGAGGTCGTGGTCATCGGTCACTCCTCCGGTTCGGGCGCGTGTCCCACGCGCGCCGGACGGCCACCAGCACGGTCATCGCACGGCGGGCGGCGGGAGCCGCGAGGCGCTCCTGGACGACTTCGATCGCGGCGTTCCCCACCCCGTCACCATACGTGGGATACGGGTGGGTGCTGCTCGCGAGGTCCGTGGCCGTCAGTCCGTGACGCACCGCCAGCGTGACCTCGGCGAGCGACTCGCCGGCGCGCGGCCCCACGATCGTGGCGCCGAGGACCTTTCCCCGGGAGGAGAGCACGAGCCGGGAGAACCCGTCCGTGCGGCCCTCCGCGATGGCCCGGTCCACCTCCGCGTGTTCCCGGGTGACAGTCCGGTGGGCCGCCTCCAGCTCCCAGGTGGACGCGCCGACCGCCGCGACCTCCGGGTCCGTGAACGTCACCCGCGGTACCGCGGAGATGTCCACGCGGCGCCGCAGCCCGAGGACCGCATTGCTGGCCGCGAGGCTGCCGTGCGCCGAGGCCAGGTGGGTGAACTGCGGGAGGGGCGTGATGTCACCCGCCGCCCAGACCCGCGGGTTGGCGGTGCGCAGCTTCTCGTCGACGACGACGAAGCCCCGGTCGTCCGTCCCCACGCCGGCGAGGTCCAGCCCCAGGCCCCCCGAGCGGGGCCTCCTGCCGACGGCGACCAGCAGCGCGTCGAACGCGATGTCGCGGGTGCCGGTCCCGTCGTCCACGGTGAGCACGCCCGGGTCCCCGGGGGCACCGGACACGGCGACGGCGCGGTGACCCGTGAGGATTTCGACGCCGTCCCGCTCGAGGGCGGCGTGCACGAGGGCGGCGGCAGCGGGGTCCTCACGCGGCGCCCCGGTGGCGATCAGCGCCTGGTGGAACGTGACCTGCTCGCTCCCCAGCGAGACCGATTGGGGGCCGGTGAACGTGGCCTCGCCGTGGATGACGTGCACGCCGGCCTCTCGCAGCGCCTCGGGGGAGTCCTACGGCTCGATCGCGGCGATGGTCGCGCGGACGTGTCCCATCACGGCGGCGAAGTCGACCTCGGCACGGGGGGAGCGGACGCCGAGGTCCACGGCCTTGCGGGTCCCCGCGGCCCGGCTGGCGGCGGCCAGGAGGGCCTTGCTGGGGACGCACCCGGTCCAGAGGCAGTCGCCGCCGGTGCGTTCCCGCTCGATCAGGGCGACCCGGGCGCCCAGCCGGGCGGCGGTCTTCGCGCCCACGATCCCGGCGGTCCCCCCGCCGATGACGAGGAGGTCCCAGGGGCGGATGGCGGTGGTCATGGTGAACTCGCTTCGAGTCGGGAGTGTGATGGTCCCGCAACCCGCCGGCGGACCCGTGTGCTTCCACCGAGAGAATGGAATCCTTCCACCAGCAGCCCGGGTTCCAGAGGAAGTCGCGGTCGTCAGGACCGCGGAGACATCGGAGGACATCACATGAGTGCAAGCACCGAGACCCGCCAGCGTATCGCCGTCGTCATCTACGAGGACGCCACCAAGGACCTCGCCAAGGCTTACCGCGGCCTGATGACCGCGACCGAGTTCCTCGACGCCGGCGATGACGTGACGGTGGTCTACGACGGTTCGGGCGTGGACACGCTTGCGGCCGCGAGCACCGAGGACCACCAACTCCACCGGATCGTCGAGAAGCTGCGCCCCAACACGCTCGGTGCCTGTGGGTTCTGCGCCAAGGCGCACGGCGTGATCGAGCCGATCACCGCCGCGAACTGGACCCTCCTCGGGGACCACAAGGGCCACGCGAGCATCCGTAGGCTTGTCGTCGAGGGCTACCAGGTGATCACGTTCTGAACCCCTCCACTCCCACAGCCCAACCAACCACGGAAAGCGGCAACCATGAGTCGAGGCGATGCGCTGATACTTTTCGGCGCCACGGGTGACCTCGCCCGCAAGAAACTGATCCCCGCCCTGTACCGACTGGAGGAGGTGGGTCGCCTCGACCTCCCGGTGCTCGGAGTCGCGCTCAGCGAGTGGGACGACGAGCGCTTCCGCGCGCACGCCCGCGACGTCGTCGGGGCGACCGTGCCGGTCCCCGATCCGCGAGTGCTCGACCGGCTGGCGGGCCGGCTGACCCTGGTCACCGGGGACTACGCCGCCGACGCCACGTTCGAGGACCTCGCGGCGCGGCTCCGGGAGGCCGGGGTAACGCGTCCGGTGTTCTACCTGGCGATCCCACCGCCGATGTTCCCCACGGTCGTGGAGGGACTGGCCGGCGTGGGCCTCGCACGGGCCGGGCGCGTCGTCGTCGAGAAGCCCTTCGGGCGGGACCTGGCCACGGCACACCACCTCAACGAGGTGCTCCACGAGCACGTCGACGAGGGCTCGATCTTCCGGATCGACCATTACCTCGGCAAGGAGTCGGTGGAGGACCTCCTCGTGTTCCGCTTCGCGAACGCCTTCCTCGACCCGATCTGGAACCGCAACTTCGTCTCGAGCGTGCAGGTCACCATGGCCGAGGACTTCGGGGTCGAGGGCCGGGGCAGCTTCTACGACGGGGTCGGCGCGATCCGCGACGTGCTCCAGAACCACCTCCTGCAGGTGGTGGCCCTGCTCGCCATGGAGCCCCCGGTGAGCGCGGATGCCGACGCGTTGCGGGACGAGAAGGTCAAGGTCCTGCGCGCCATGCGCCCGCTGGACTGCTCGACGATGGTGCGCGGCCAGTATGCCGGCTACCTCGACGAACCCGGGGTCGCGGCGGGTTCCGGCACCGAGACGTTCATCGCCGCGCGCCTGGAGATCGACTCCTGGCGCTGGTCCGGCGTGCCCTTCTTCGTCCGTGCCGGCAAGGGCCTGGCGACGACGGAACTCGAGGCCGTCGTCGAGCTCAAGGAGCCGCCCCGGATGCTGTTTGCCGGCCCCGGTCAGCCGGCCCCGCATGCGAATCTGCTGCGGTTCCGCCTCGGGCGGCGGGCCGGCGTGACGATGAGCGTCCAGGCCAAGCAGCCCGGCCAGGGGCTGACCGCGCAGACGGTGGACCTGGACGTCGACTTCGACACCGCCCTCGGGCGTGTCCAGGAGGCCTACGAGCGCCTCCTCGACGACGCGATCGAGGGGAACCCCGCACGGTTCGCCCGGGAGGACGGGGTGGAGGCGGCGTGGCGCGTTGTGCAGCCCGCGATCGACGAACCCGGGGACGTGCACGGCTATGAGCGGGGAACATGGGGCCCTGCGGAGGCCGACGCCATCCTCGACGGCCACCACTGGCACGAGCCCACGAACTGAAGCCCACGAACTCAAGCCCACGAACTGAGAGGACAACATGGAGACCTACGACATCGCCGTCATCGGCATGGGACCCGGCGGAGGGTACGCGGCGGAGACGCTGGCCGAGAGCGGCCTGGCGGTGCTCGGAGTCGATCACCTGCTCGTCGGCGGGGAGTGCCCCTACTGGGGGTGCATCCCGTCCAAGATGATGGTCCGTGCCGCGGAGACGCTGACCGAGGCCCGGCGCGTTCCCGGCTTCGCCGGCACCACCGGAGAGGTTGTCCCCGACTGGTCCATCGTGGCCCGCCGCATCCGCGAGGAGGCGACGGACAACTGGGACGACCGGGTCGCCGTCGAGCGCTTCACCGGCAAGGGTGGGACGTTCGTGCGGGGGACCGGGCGGCTCACCGGCCCGGGCCGCATCGAGGTGGACGGCGTGCACCACGCCCTGACGCGCGGCGTGGTCGTCGCGACGGGGACGACGGCGTCGATCCCGCCGATCGAAGGCCTGGACACCGTGCAGTACTGGACCAACCGCGACGTCGTCGAGGCGGAGGAACTCCCGGAGTCGATCATCGTGCTCGGTGGAGGCGCAATCGGGAGCGAGCTGTCCCAGGTCATGGCCCGTTTCGGCGTGCGCGTCACCATCGTGGAGGCAGCGGACCGCCTCCTCGCGATGGAGGAGCCCGAGGCCGGCGAGGCACTCAAGGAGGTTCTGGAGTCTGAGGGCGTCACGGTGCACCTGGGGGTGCGCGCGCGCCGGGTGGAGCGCGACGGCGACGGCGTCGCCGTCGTCATCGGTGCGGGCAAGGTGGTGACGGCCGAGCGGCTGCTCGTCGCGACCGGTCGCCGGGCCGACCCGGCCGCCGCGGGACTCGGGAGCGTCGGCGTGCCCGCCGACGCCCGGTTCGCCCCGATCGATGAGTTCTGCCGCGTGACCGAGGGAGTCTGGGCCCTCGGCGACGTCACGGGCAAGGGTGCCTTCACCCACGTCTCGATGTACCAGGCGGACATCGTCATCCGGGACGTCCTCGGCGAGGACGGCCCCCCGGCCTCCTACCACGCCCTCCCGCGAGTGACCTTCACCGACCCCGAGGTGGGCGCGGTGGGCATGACCGAGCGGCAGGCCCGTGAGGCGCTGCCGCACGTGAGGGTCGGCAGTGTGGCGATTCCCGGGACCACGCGGGGCTGGATCCACAGGGGCGGGGGCTTCATCAAGGTGGTGGAGGACGCGGACAGCGGGGCGCTGGTCGGCGCGACCGCAATGGGACCCGCCGGGGGTGAGGTCCTCGGAGCGCTCGCGGTGGCGGTGCACGGCCGAGTGCCCGTGGACACCCTGCGCTCGATGATCTACGCCTATCCCACGTTCCACCGGGGCATCGAGTCCGCCCTTCAGGACCTCCGCTGACCGGCGGAGCACGGAGGAAGGATCGCCGGTGTTCACGGTGACACGGTCCGAGTGCCGGAGGGTCGCACGCGTCCTCCAGGCCTGGCTCGATGGCGAAGCGGAGGCGTCGGCGTCGGCCAGGGTGGTGGAGCACCTCGAGACCTGCCGCGCCTGCGGCCTCGACGCCGCCACCTACCTCGCGATCCGGACCTCGCTCGCCGCGGGCGGGACGTCGCCGGTCGACGGCCACGCCGTCGACCGGCTGCGCCACTTCGCCGATCGACTCGAGGTGCCAAGAGGGATGGAAGAGGTGCCGGGAGGGATGGAATCCAGCTAATCGTGAGACGGGTTTCCCAAGGGCAACAGGGAACACTCGCCGGCCGCAGAGACCGGCACCTGGATCACAGATTGGAACCCACCGTGAAGCGAAACCACTGGACCCGAATCGCACCGCTGGCGTTCGCCATCCCGTTCCTCCTCCCCACGGGAGCATCCGCTGCACCCCCGTCCCCCGACAACGGCGGGTACGAGACCTTCATCTGTCCCGCGGTCAGCCTCCACAACGACCGGGGGACCTGGGTCATCGGGGCGCACGGCGCCTACTACGTCAACATCGTCACCCGCGGGACCCCCGAGCCGATGAAGGCGAGCAAGGTGTTCGTCAAGGTCGGCGAGGACCAGGGGCAGGCCGTGGAGCGGGCCCAGGTGCCCGCCGGCTACGCGCTGTACAACAAGGCATTCCCGGACGCCTTCGACGCGGACGGCTCGGCGAGCAGCACCTCCGGCTTCTACACCAACGACGACCCCAGCGACGCCGCACCCGAGAAGATCATGCTCCTCGGCGAGGGCCTGACGAACTGGCTGGGGGACCCCGCCGGGTGGGCCGAAGGCGACATGGCAACCGTGGAGTCCAACAACGACGGCAGCTACACCGTCACCAACCTCGGCGGCCCCATGGGCATGGTCGCGAAGGGCGAGACGGTCACGGTGAGTCCGATCCCGCTGGCCGCCGGCGTCTTCTGGTGACCGACGGCGAGGCGGCGGGCCGGCGCGGCCCGCCGCCTGCCGCTCGCCCCCACCACTCCCGCCGCGCCACCACACTCTCCAAGGAAAGGCTCGAAGCATGACCGACATCGTCCAGAACCCGTTCACCATCGCCCCCGGCACCGTCCAGCAGGGACTGCGGCGGGTGCGTGCGTACTCGGCCGGCGAACTCGCCGTCGACGCCGTTGCGCCCCTGCTCGTGTGGGAGCACCAGTACTACCCGCAGTACTTCGTCGCCGAGAGCGATCTGGAGGTGGAGCTGGAGCCCGCCGGGAAGGGGCCGCGTTCGAAGGTCCTCGGGCCGAGCGAGCTGTTCGACGTCGTCTTCGTGGACAGGGTCCTCCCGAAGGCTGCCCGGCGTTTCCCCGAGGCCCCTGTCGAGGCCATGAGGGAGGCGTTCACGCTGACCTGGGGTGATTTCGACACCTGGCTGGAGGAGGACGAGGTCGTCCACACCCACCCGCGCAGCCCCTACGTCCGCATCGACGCCCTGGTCAGCAGCCGACACGTCCGCGTGGTGGCCGGCGGCGTGGTGGTGGCGGACACCACCCGTCCCGTCATCCTCCACGAGACAGGGCTCGGGCCGCGGTACTACCTGCCCCGGGTGGACGTTCGCATGGACCTGCTCACCCCGACCGCGACCGAGAGCCACTGCCCGTACAAGGGCACCGCCTCCTACTGGAGCCTCGCCGCCGGGGACACCGAGGTCACCGACGCCGTGTGGGGCTACGTGATGCCCCTGCCCGAGGCGGTCAAGGTCGCCGGCCTGGTCTCGTTCTGGACCGAGAAGGACCCCGCGCTCGAGCTCTGGGTGGACGGCACGCGGGTCGCGTAGCGCCAACACCGTCGCCACCTAGGGCTGGGTGAGCCTTGCCGGGTGTTGTCTCTCACCGGGTCGGCCCCGGCCCCGACTCCTGCCCGAACTCACTGCCACCACGTGCCTGGACTCCCTGCCCCCTGCACGAACCCTAACCAACGCCTGTTTGGCGAGGATCTGAACTGATGGTGTGGTCCCGGACCCTAACCGCCTGCACGAGACCTCGCCAAACAGGCGTTGGTTAGGGTTTGAACCGCGAAGTGTGAACCGCGATCAGGTGGGACGGGCATTGCGGTGGCTTCCTCACCCTCCGTCGACGGGGGTGCCCCGGTGGAGCAGCAGGTCGGCCACGAGCGCCGTCCAACCGGTCTGGTGGGCGGCGCCGAGGCCTTCCCCGGTCTCCCCGTGCAGGTACTCGTGGAAGAGGATGTTCCCACTCCACTCGGGCCTGGCGAAGAGGGGCGAGTCCCCGAGGACCGGCCGGCGCCCGTCCGGTCCGGGCAGGAACGGTGCCGCCATCCTGTCGGTGAGCACCTCCGCGGCCTGGGCGAGGCCCATGTGGCGGCCGGAGCCGGTGGGCACCTCGAGCTGGATGTCGTCGCCGAACAGGCGCGCGAAGCGGCGTAGGGACTGGACCAGCATGACGTTCGCGGGCACCCAGATGGGGCCACGCCAGTTGGAGTTGCCGCCGAACACCCCGGTCCGGGACTCGCCGGGCTCGTAGCCGACCTCCGCCCGGACCCCGGGCAGCTCCAGCACGAAGGGCTTCTCGGCATGGGCCCGGGACAGCGAGCGGACCCCGAACGGGGAGAGGAACTCGTCCTCGTCGAGCAGCCGCGTCAGGATCCGGGTGAGGTTCTCCGGCGCCACGAGGGAGAGGAGCTGGCCGGTACCGCCGTCACGGTCGTGGCGGAAGCAGACGGACTGCGCGTACTCGGGGCGGTGGAGGGCGAACCAGTCCAGGTCGGCGGCGAAGGCCGGCAGCCTGTCGAGGGTGTCCTTGCCCAGGGTGGTCGTGGCCGTGATCGGGAGCAGCCCGACGAGGGAGCGC
>JBNJCY010000052.1:0-9961 GCA_051744325.1 Actinomycetota bacterium | reverse complement strand
CAACAGGCGGCTGCGTGGGTACGCGCCGCCGCCGTCGCCCTCGCCCCGCACACGCTCCACCTCGTCCAGAGCGGCCAGTCCATCCTCCCCGACGGCCGTTCCCACACCTGGGAGTTCATGCTCCGCTTCCCGGACCTCGGCTGCACGTGCCTCCTGTCCGTCCAACCGGCCGACCCCGACGAGGACCCCGACCTCCCGTCCCTGGGCCTGTGGCACGAGTTCCTCCCGCTACCCGACGACGCCGCCACACCCCCGTCCTTCCCGGAGACCTGGACCTTCGCGGACTCGCCCGACGTCGTCGCCGCCCTGGCGCGTGCCGGCGCGGACTTCGTGGCCGGCCCCACCGACATGGGGATCAGGTCCTTCTTCGCCAGCGACGGCACGCTCCACTGGCGGACCGACGTCTACGACGGGACCATCGAGGTGCCGGACGGCGAGCCGCCGCTCTGACGGGAGCCCCCACTGGCACTGGGGGATTTCCCGCCAGAACTCGGGGGACAGCGTCCTTCTGCGCGCTGGGGCGCGCGCGAGAGGCTCACGTACATGATCCCTTCGACAGAAGCGCCCGCATCTCCCGTCACGTCCGACCCCTCGCCGCTCCGGCGCGACCCAGCCCTGGTCCACTACCGGCACCCCGTCAGGTTCTACCTCCTCGCCACCGCGATCCCCTGGGCACTCTGGTTCGGTGCCGCCTACCTCTCCCGGCAACCGGACGCCTCCATGGCGTGGGTCAGCGCCCTGGGCCTGGCCGGCCTCATTGCACCGGTGCTGGTGGCGGGATGGTTCATCGGCCGCGACCCGGCCCTGCGGCGCGACGTCGCCGCCCGGTTGGTCGGGCGAGGTGCGTTCACGCCATGGATCGCCATCTCAGCGGTGTTCCTGCTCCCCGCCAGCCTGCTGCTGGCCACCGCCCTCTCCGTCCCGCTCGGCTACGACGCCAACCAGTTCCTGCTCCGGGAGGGATTCAGCTTCACGGCAGGGCTGGTGCCCGTGTGGCTCGTGCTCGTGATGGCCCCCATCCTCGAGGAGCTCGCCTGGCACACCTACGGCACGGACGCACTGGCCTCCCGCATGCGCGTCCTGACCGCGACCCTGGTGTTCGCCGCCGTGTGGTCGCTCTGGCACCTGCCCCTCGGTTTCATCGAGGGCTACTACCAGAACGAGGTCGCCGAGGAGGGCGTCCTCCACACCGCCAACTTCGTGTTCTCCATCCTCGCCCTGCTGGTCCTCATGAACTGGCTCTACTACCGCAGCGGCCGCAGCGTCCTCGTGGTGATCGTCTTCCACCTGAGCGCGAACTTCGGCAACGAACTGTTCATGACGCACCCCGACACCAAGCTGATCCAGACCGCGCTGCTGCTCGTCCTGGCCGTTGCCGTGGTGTGGCACGACCGCCAACTCTTCCTCGCGAAGCCGCAGGACCGCTCGGTGGGCTTCCTCCCCGCCACACGCTCAGTGTGACCGGGACACCGGTCACGGCAACCCTGCACCGTCGGACTCCCGCTGGAGCCGCGGTCGGCGGCGGTGCACCTCGCGCAGGTCGGCGATCAGCTCGTCGACCTGCGCCGCAGCATCGCGAGCGGGTCGACCCTCTCGCATGCCGTCACGAGGTCACTCCAGGCCTGATCGCCCTGCAGCGGAGGGGGCGAGCAGGCGGCGGCAGGCGTCGCATCAAGGTCACTCACGAGAGCGGGACCTCCAGGTCGTAGGCAAGGACGACGGCGCGGGCCAGGGCGTCCTCCTGGCGCGCGGAGAGGTAACCGATCGTGCGCCCGAGCCGGTTCGTCGGGATGGTGAGCACATTGTCGAGCGAGACAACGCAGTCGGTGTCGAGACCGTTGGCGGGGCCAACTGCAACCTCGCTGGAGAGCCCTTTGACCGTCATCGTGATCGGGGCGACGGTCACTTTGGTCATCGCCCGCCTCGCGGCCGCACGCGTCAGGACGAGCGCAGGCCGCACCTTGTCCAGATGCACGAGGCAGATCTCGCGCACGCGCTCACTCCTCGATCTCGACGTGCCCGACCACCCAGTCCACGAGAGGGTCCAGGTCGTCCGCGGCGCCGCGCGCCGTGAGAGTCGCCGCGTCAGCTTCTGCGATCAGGCGGCGCATCTCGCGTTCGAGGGCGGAAGCCACGATTGCGGCACGGCTGGGTGCACGACCCTCCGCCACGGCTCGGTCGAGGAATTCGACCATCTGGTCAGGGAGTCGGACAGCGATCTGAGTGGTCATTCGCCGAGACCACAGCCCAAAATCCCATTGTGTATCCCACTGTGGTGGCGTGCGAATGTCGGGGTGCTGGTCTCGGCCTCGTTCCTCCACATCATCCCCGAAGCACTCGAAATGAACCCGGGCGCCCCCGCATGGCTGCGTTCACCGTCTCCATCCTCACCGGCCTGCTCGCAACGTTCGGCATGGTGCTGCACGAGTTCCCGGAGGGCATCATCACGTACCTGATGCTCACCCGGAGCGGCTTCACGGCGCGGAGGTCCGCGATCCTCGCCTTCCTCGCGGCCGCCGCCACCACGCCGGTGGGCATGCTCGTGTCCTACCCCTTCATCCGCAGCATCGAGCGGGAATCCCTCTCGTCGCCCTCGCCGGAGGAGTGCTGGTCGCCGTCATCATCGTGATGTCGAAGCCGTGACCTTCCCGGCGGCGAGGGTTTCCACCCGCTCGACGACGGCGGAGGCGTGCGTAGCCGCCAGTTCCTCGCCCACCGGAACGCCCGAGAGTGCCGCCTCGGCGAGTTCCATCACGTGCGGCACCTCTGCGATCACCCGGTCTGCGAGGCTGCCGAGCAGTTCCCGCATCTGGTCGGACATCTCGGGGGATTCGACCTTGTTGAGGATGAACCACACGTTGTCCTTGCCGGTGTCCGCGGCGAAGTCCATCATTCGCCGGGCGATCGAGACGGATTCGCGCGTGCAGTCGAGCACGCCGAGGATCAGGTCCACCCGGTCGGGAATCCGTCGCCCGAAATGCTCGACGCCGGCCTTCTCGTCAATGAGGGTCACGGACGGGCCGGCGACCACGAAGTCCCGCACGACCTTCTCCAGGGGACCGTCACAGCCCTGCCCGTACTCCTCGATCTTGCCCACCACGTACAGGTGGAGGTTCCCGGTGTCGAGGTGATAGTCCGGAGCGAGCTCGCGCTCCAGGTCGAGCGGCCGGTCCGGCACCGCCACGGTCTCGCCCACTCGAGTGAGAGGGGAGGGGTCGTCCACCGGGCAGGTCACCCGGTCCACGCCGCCGAAGTACTCCACCACAGGCGTCGGCTCGTCCTCCACGCCCAGGCCGAACAACAGCCGAACCAGACCCTCGGGGTTGGACGCGTCCCCATCCAGCACCACCACGTCGTAGCCCCGGGCCCCGAGCACCGTGGCCATGAGAGCGAGGAACGTGCTCTTCCCGCTGCCACCCTTGCCGCACACGAGCAGTCGCATGCTCTCGAGTGGCCGAGCGCCAGGCTGTCCAGGATTCGTTGTCATCTGCCTTTTCCCTTCCGCGGTCGCGGCGCGACCGGACCCTGCCATCATCTGATCGGGCCCAACCCTTTTGTCAAGTGGCGATGACAGAATGGGTGGTAGGAGGTGAAGCGGCCTACCGGGTGACCAACACGGAGGTGACGAGTGGGCACGGACGTGATCGAGGTGACGTCGCTGACCAAGCGGTTCGGCGCCGTCGTCGCAGTGGACGGCATCAGCTTCACCGTGCGGGAAGGGGAGGTGTTCGGCTTCCTCGGCCCGAACGGTGCCGGCAAGACCACCACGATCAACGTCCTCACCGGCCTGGCGCTCCCCACCTCGGGCGCGTTCCGGATCGCGGGCGTCGACGGCGCCCATGACATCAAGCGCGTGCAGCAACGCATCGGGATCGTCCCCGACGAGTCCAACCTCTACGAGGAGCTCAGCGGATTCGACAACCTCACCTTCTGTGCGTCCCTCTACGGGCTCAGCAGGTCGGTCCGGGAACAACGGGCACGAGAGCTGCTGGAACGCTTCGGGCTCGCCGACACGGGCTCCCGCCCCTTCAGGGCCTACTCCAAGGGGATGAAGCGCAAGCTGACCATCGCTGCCGGCATCATCCACTCGCCGGAGATCCTCTTCCTCGACGAGCCCACCACCGGCATCGACGTCGAGAGCTCCCGCCAGATCCGGGACCTGGTGCGGTCGCTGCACGAGGCCGGCACCACCATCTTCCTGACCACCCACTACATCGAGGAGGCGGAGCGGCTCTGCGACCGGATCGGCTTCATCGCTGCGGGCCGGATCGTGCGGATCGGCGCCGTCGAGGAGCTGATGGCCGAGGACGAGGGGCGACACGTCGTCGAGTTCACGTTCGGCGATGCCGGCGACCACCTGCTGACCGGCCTCGCCGACGCGTTCCCCGGGATGGAGGTGGCGCGGGTGGATGCCACGCGGCTGCGCGTCACTTCGCCGGAGCGCATCGACCTCACCCCGTTCCTCCCGGTGCTCGAGCGGCTCGGCGAACCGGTCTACGAGGCGCGCGTCATCAGGCGATCACTGGAAGACGTGTTCGTGCGTGTGACGGGCATAGCAGCCCGCCGGCTCACGGCGGAGAAGGAACGTGGTCGCCGTGCCTGACCGCCAGGCCTTCACCGCCATCCTCGCCAAGGACATGCGCGCCTACTACCTGAAGCCCCCCAACATCAGCTGGGGCATCGTGTTCCCGGTGGCCTGGACCCTGATGTTCTTCGCACGCTCCGGCAGCCCGATGGACATCCGCGAGGTCCTCCCCGGGGTCATGGCCCTGTCCGTCCTGTTCGGCACCACGTCGATGCTCTCGGTGACCATCACCTTCGAGCGCAAGAGCCGGTCCTTCGAACGGCTGCTCCTGGCCCCGATCAGCCTGGAGCTCCTGATGCTCGCCAAGACCACCGGCGCGATCATCTTCGGCATCATCAACGCCATGGTTCCGGTGGTCTTCGCGGCCTTCCTGACGGACCTGGCCGGAATCGACTGGCTGTCCGCGCTCGCTGCCGTCCTCCTCATCGCCGTGACGTCCACCTTCCTGGGGCTGTTCATCGCAGTCTCGGCCAGCGAGGTGTTCGAGGCGCAGACCTTCTCCAACTTCTTCCGCTTCCCCATGATGTTCCTCTGCGGCCTCTTCATCCCGCTCGCGAGCCTGCCGGCCGCGATTCGCCCGCTCTCGTACGCCCTGCCGCTCACCTACGGCGTGGACGTGCTGCGACTCGCGGTGAACGACGTCGGAACGATCGCCCCGTGGATCAGCTTCACCTTCCTCGTGGCCTCCGGCGCGGTCCTCTTCCTCGCCAGCCTGCGCAACATCCGCCGGCGTTGGATCCACTGACGTCCCGCGTGAACGGCCACGGCCCAATGACCTCGGGCTCGATGGTTGCGCGGCCTACCATCGCGGTATGCGCCGATCGCGCGCCGCCGCCTGCCTGCTCCTCCTGGGCGCGCTGTTCCTCGGCCCCGGGCCGTCCGGGGCCGCCTCGACCCCCGAGCGCTGGCGGCTGTCCGCCGCCCCCGTCGATGGGCCGCGCCAGGTGGTCGAGGTGCTCGCGAACGCCGAAGGCGTGATCGCCTTCCGCACCGGCGCCCGTCGCAAGGACGCCGCCGACCAGGTGGCCTGGGATCTCCCGAGCGGCGACGCCGTCGCCCTCGATGGCGCGTGGTGGACGCTCGCGCGACCGGTCCAGCCTGTTGCCTCGCGCGAGCCGGACCCCGCCCGGCTGGCGCCACTGGGAGTCGAGGTCGTCGACGCCACGACGGGCGACCCGGACGGCGACGGGACCGACGAGGTCGTCGTCGTCTTCCGCCGCACCTTCCGGGAGACGGTTGTGAGCGGCCTCCTGCCGGACGTCGCCGGGACGGACGACGCCGGACGCTCCCTCCACCTCGGCCTCTACGACGCCGACCTCACCCAGGAATGGGTGGCCGGCACCGTGTTCCGGCCCGTCTCCGCCGTCGCGGCGTGCGACGGCGCCCTCGCGCTCGCCTTCGCCTCCAGCGTGGCCGCCACGGACCGCGTGGCCGCCGGTGCCAGCCTCTGGGGCGGCTTCGGTTTCACCAGTCTCCCCGACGTCCCCGACCTGCCCGGCCCCGGCGATCCCGCCTGCGCCGACGTGGACGGGGACGGCCGCACCGAACCCGTCGTCATCAACCGGAAGGGAAGGACCTCACCATGAAGCCCATCGCCCTCACGGTGGCGGCAGCGATGGCGCTGCTCGCCGCCGGCTGCACGCCGAGCGAACCCGAGAAGGAGAGGACGACAAGTCCCGCCGCAACGTCGAGCCCGACGGCGACCGAGCCGCCGTCGGCGTTCGCCGGCCTCCCGACGACGGCGCAGTCCGCCTTCGCAACGTTCGCGGGCGTCCCGCTCCTCGACCCGGACGAGCCGGCCCACGGGGGGCCGGCGACCCCGTCGTCCCTCGACGACGTCACCGTCACGACCGCCCTGCTGTCCGAGGTGGAGGAGCCCGGAGTGACGGCAGCACTGACGGAGCAGGGCTTCGTCGTGGTGCCTGGGGAGTACCGGCAGCTGCACTTCGCGTACGACGACAACCTCTACAGCGACGTCCCCTCCTACGTGACCACGGACGCCGCCTACCACGTATGGCACCTGGTCTTCGACAAGGTGCTGCGCGACGTCGAGCAGGAGACTCTCCTCCCGGCACTGGACGAGCTGGTGGGCGGGCTCCTCGAGGGCGCCACGGATCAGGCCATCGAACTGGCGGGGACGCCGCTGGAGGAGGAGGCCGACCGCGCCGTCCAGCTCTTCCAGGTTGCGACCGCCGCGTTGGGCCACGACGTGGAGCTGGGACCCCTCGCCGCCGAGGAGAAGGACCTCATCGACGTCCGTGGGACCTCGATCGCCACCTCGCCGATCACCGGCTGCCCCGTGGCGTACTCGATGTTCACTCCCCGCGGCCACTACACCCGCACCGAGGACCTCACCCGGTTCTTCCTCGGGATGTCCGCCCTCAGCCAGCTCGGCTTCTGCCTGCCGGGCACGATTGGGGCGCCGGGTGGCGCTGAGACCTTCGACCCGATGCGGCTCGCGGTCCTCGCCACCCGGCCGTTGGTCGCAGACCCGGACCTCCTCGCCCTGTGGGAGTCCATCCACGAGCCGACGGCGTTCCTCGTCGGCACGGCCGACGACTACCGGCCCCATGAGCTTGCCGACGCCGCCGCCGCGGTGAGCCCCACCTGGCTCGACGACCCCGTCACGCTGGCCGACGACGAGGCGCTCGCCGCCGTCGTCGAGCAGCTGGAGACCACGCGGGAGGTGCGCATCAACGCCGACCGCGCCTCCGTCCTGCTGATGGGGACCCGGTTCGTCCTCGACGGCTGGATCCTGGACCAGCTCCTCCCACCGAACGTGGGACCCGACTCTGCGGGCAACCCGCGGCCACTGCCGTCGGCGGTTGATGTTGCGGCGGTCATCGGCTCGACGCTCGCCGCCGAGGTCCAGGCCGAGACATCGGGCGACTTCGCGGGCTACGACGAGCAACTCGCCGCCCTGACCAGCGCGGTCGCGGACCGTCCGGTGGGGGAGTGGGGGAACACCGTCTACGACGCGTGGCTGTACGCCCTCGCGGCAAGCTTCGCCGAGCGGGGCGCGGCCTTCCCCGACCACCAGCGCACCGAGGCATGGGCCACCAAGGGCCTGCAGTCCGGGCTGGGGTCCTACGCCGAGCTGAAGCACGACACGATCCTCTACGCGAAGCAGGCCTTCGCCGAGATGGGCGGCGACTTCGAGGAGCCGGAGACCCTTCGGCACTGGGTCGAGCCGGACCCGGTGGTCCACGAGCGACTCAGCGCCATGGCCAGCCTGATGCGCGCCGGGTTCGCCGAGCGTGGCCTCCTCGGGGAACAGGCCGACCTCCTGGACGACACGGTCGAGCTGTTCGACTTCCTCGCCCGCGCCGCACGGACCGAGCTGGCGGGTGACGAGCTGCCGGCGGCGGACAACGACCGCCTCCGCTTCATCGGCGCCGAACTCGAGGGCTTCGCGATGCGGACCGGCGACCCGGACGACATGGGCGGCGTCGATCGGGACCAGGACGCCGCCATCGTCGCCGACATCGCCACCGGGGTCGCGGAGGACGGGAGCACGGTGGTCCTCGAGGTGGCAACCGGGAGATTCGACCGCATCCTCGTCCTCGTGCCCGGCTCGGATGGGTTCCAGGTGGCGGTCGGCGCGGTGTACGCGTTCCACGAGTTCGTCTCCGAGACCGGCGAGCGGCTCGACGACGAGGCGTGGCGTGCGATCCTCGATGCCGGTGCGGCCCCGGACCGGCCCGCATGGCAGGAGGTGCTGTTCGCGCGATGAGCGAGACCCTTCGTCCCCTCGTCGACGCCCGCTCCGCGCCCGAACTCGCGCACTGCACACGGATGGACCCCACCGCGAGTGCAGCCGCCGTCGGACAGCCAGGTCGGCTGGTGGCACATCGAGGCACACTTGAGTTGTCAGTGTGAATCCAAGGAGGTCGTAGTGACGGAGACCGCGGTACGGACGAGGGTCGGCAAGCTCAAGGTGAGCGTCACCGGCCGCAGGGACCATCCCAGCGCCTTGCTGTGGCACAGCCTCTTCGTCGACGAGCGCAGCTGGGAGCGCGTGACTCCCGAGCTCGCTCTGGATCGTCAGCTCGTCGTCGTGACCGGTCCGGGGCACGGCTTGAGCGGCGACGCCGGACGCCGGTTCTCGCTGGAGGACTGCGCCGAGGCTGCGGGCGAGGTACTCGACGCAGTCGGGGTGGAAGGTCCCGTCGACTGGGTGGGGAACGCGTGGGGTGGTCGCGTCGGGATCGTCTTCGCAGCGCGCCACCCGGACCGGGTGCGGACACTCGTGACCGCCGGAACGGAGGTCGACCCCCACACACGCTCCGGCGGGCTGGGCACGCAGTGGATGATGATGCTCTACCGCCTGTTCGGTCCGAGGCTCATCGCCGATGCGGTGGTCAAGGCCCTCCTGTCCGCGCGATCCCGAGCCACCGATTCCTCCGCGACTGCCGTCGTCCGAAACTCCCTCGCGAGAGCGGATCGGGCGGGGTTGGCCAACGCTGTCATCTCCATCTCAGGGAAGCGCGAGGACCTCAACCCGGTGCTGCCCGAAGTGAAGGCTCCGACCCTCTTCGTCACGGGTTCCAAGCACCCGGGCTGGTCGCCCGAGCATGCGAGGGCGGCGGCCACGCTCCTCCCGCAGGCGACCACCCATGAGGTGGACGGGGCCTCGTACCTCGTTCCGCTGGAATCCCCGGACGCCTTCAGCCGCTGTGTCCGCGACTTCTGGAGGGCGCACCCCGCCTCGACGTGATCCTGCCATCGCCGTGGTTCCAGTCATGACCCCCCTTCTGAACACCGTCCGCGTCTTCCCGGTAGCGGAGGCCTTGGGCTCTCCTGAGTGGCCGTCGGGGTTGTGGTCGTGGGGGAGGTTTGTGAAGATCCGGACGCACCCCACGGGCCGGGGCCCGGAGCCAGGTCTGGCGCCTCCACCATCCCGTACTCGTGCCGCAGCGCGGACAGCGCGGCCCGCCAGCCACCCACGCCGTGCACGCCTGGCCCCGGCGGCGTCGAGGCGGAGCAGAGGTACAGACCGGTGTCCGCCGGCGCGCGCCACGGGTCGGCCGCGAGGAGCGGACGCATGACCAACTGCCGCAGACTGGTGCTCCCCGCAGCGATGTCCCCGCCGATGTAGTTGGGGTTGTGGTGCTCGAGCCTGGTCGCGGAGTGACTGGTGGAAGCGAGGATCACGTCCCGGAACCCCGGCGCGAACTCGGAGATCCGGGCGGTGACGGCCTCGGTCATGTCGCGGTCGGACCCGCGAGGGACGTGGGCGTAGGCCCACAGCACATGCTGACCCGCCGGTGCGCGGGAGGGATCCAGCACGCTGGGCTGGGAGACGAGCACATACGGGCGTTCGGGATACTCGCCGCGCGCCACGGCCGCCTCGGACGCTGCGGTCTCCTCCCGCGT
>JBNJCY010000051.1:0-10033 GCA_051744325.1 Actinomycetota bacterium | reverse complement strand
CTGCCGCGGCCCTCGCCTCGGCGAGGGACTGCGCGGTCGTGACCGCGACCACGGGCGCCGCGCCGTACAGCACCTCCGAGAGCTGGACTGACGCTGTGGCGGCGTCGCCGCCGGGCAGCGTGACGACGTCGCCGGACATGACCGCCGGCGTCGCCGGTCCCAGATCGGGCACGAGCGCGAGTCCGCGTGCGGTCGCCAGCGAGGGCGACCAGAGGACCCACGCACCCGCTGCGGCGGCGACCACCACGAGCGCTGCGACCAGCCATGCCAGCATCGAACGGCGACGCGTCCCGGTGCCGTGCCTCATGCGATCTCCCCGATCTCCCCGATCAGCCGGTCGATGATCTCGACCGTCATCTCCGGCCCGCTGGTCTCGATGCAACGCACCCCCAGCGCCTTCACCGGGTAGTCGTTCCCATCGGGGTCGAGGCGGTCACCCACGAACACCATCTCCGTCAGCGCGATCCCGGTCTGCTCGGCCAGGGCCCGGATGCCGTACGCCTTGTCGACCCCCGCCGGGGTGATGTCCACGGAGGTGGAACCGCCCGCGCGCACCTCCAGGTCCGGGAGGTGGGGGGCCAGTGCCCGTGTGAGCGCGATCCGCTTCTCGCCCGAGGGGTCCCAGGCGCGCTTCGCCTGCAGGGGGGCCTCCTGCCCGAGCGCGGAGAACGTGATCTGCGAGCCGCGGTCCTCGATGACCTCGCCCCAGGCGTCCTCCTCCCAGAATCCGAGCGATCGGGCCTCGTGGCCGAGCAGGTCCTTCACGCGGGCGCGCACGCCGTCGGCGAGAAGGTGCTCGTACACGGGTTGCCAACCGCCGTCGCCGAAGCGGAGGTACCGGGTCCCGCAGGTGGGCATGATGTGCAGCCGGGCGGCCTGGGAGAGGTCCGCGTCGAGGTGGGCGATGACCTGCGTCTCGAACTGCAGCCACTGGCCCCCGGAGATGACGCACACGTCAACGATCTCGAGCAGGTCCCGCAATGCGCGAGCCATGTCGGGTGGGATCACCGACTTCGACGGCGCAAGCGTGTCATCGAGGTCGAACGCGACCAGGCGGACCGAGTGCATGTGTTCCCTTCCCGTTCCCACTGGCGCCGGGTCGGCGCTCGGCGGAAGAATCGTGGCCATGACCGATTGTCCCACAACAGGGCTGAGCGCCTGCGCGCTGAAGTGGGACCCAGGCACACAGCTCGAGTTCTGACGACGAAGGAGAACACCATGGCAACACCGCACATCGCCGCAGAGAAGGGTGACTTCGCTCCCGCTGTCCTGATGCCCGGCGACCCGAAGCGGGCCCAGCGGATCGCGGAGAAGCTGATGCCGGACGCGCGGGAGGTGACGAGCGTGCGGGGCATGCTGGGTTTCACGGGCACCCACGACGGCCAGCCCCTCTCCGTCATGGGCTCGGGCATGGGGCAGCCCTCCGCCACCATCTACGTCACGGAGCTGTTCAGGTTCTTCGACGTCCAGCGCGTGATCCGCGTCGGCACCACGGGGGGCATCGCTCACCAGGTGAAGGTCGGCGACGTGGTCGTGGCGATCGGCGCCCACACCGACTCCTCGATGAACCAGCACCGCATCCCGGGGATCAACTTCTCGGCGGTGGCCTCTTTCGGCCTGGCTCGTGCCGCCGTCGCCGCGGCCGGTGACAGCGACCGGGTGCACGTCGGCACGATCATCTCCCGCGACCACTTCTACCTCGAGGTACCCGGTCTCACTGAGAACCTCGCCCGCTACGGCGTGCTCGGCGTGGACATGGAGGCTGCGGCGATGTACGGCGTCGCGGCGGAGTTCGGCCGCGAGGCGCTCACCGTCCTCACCGTGTCCGACCACCTGCTCGATCATTCGGCCGACATGACGGCGGAGGAACGCGAGTCGAACTTCGACCTCGCGCTCCGGCTCGCCGTCGTCGCCGCACTCTCGTGAACGTCGCGCCGGGCTGGTACGACGACCCGCACCAGCCCGGCCTCGAGCGGTTCCACGACGGGCGGTCGTGGACGTCGCACGTCCGCAACGACCTGCCGGACATCCCGGTCGCCCCGTGGGTCGACCCGCGCTCCGTCGTCCGCCCGGTGGACTCCCGCCCGCCACAGTCCACCCGCGCTGCGGCGAGCGCCGTCGGCATCGGCCTGCTCGGCATCGGCCTCGTCACCTGGGCGGGCGCGAGCAGCACGCTCCAAGCGCTCGCCGACAGCGCGACCGAGCCGGTCGTGGCGCCCGAGCGGACCGGCCGCGAGCCGGTCCTGCCTCTCTACAGCTGTGAGGACGTCGCGGGCGTCACGCTCGACCTGGTCCGGCAGAACGAGGACCTGCCGATCACCAGATGGACGGCTCCTGCCGTCACGGTGGCGGACCACCAGCCGATCGTCGAACTGCCGCCCGAGGGCGAGCAGTACATCGTCCTGGTGTGCACGGGAGAGGCGTCATTCGCCGACGGTCGGGTGGGCGACGTCGGGATGGTGCTCAGCGTGGACTCCGGGGCTGACCTGTGGGCGGACTACGCCGAACAGTGATCTGTGTGAAGGCTGTGAAGGTGCGTCGTCGCCGGTCGGAGCGCTGTCCGCTGGGAGGACGCGCGTGCCACACTCCTCGTGAGGACTGAGGAGGCCGCGTGATTTCCTTCCGCTTCGACCAGACCGTACCCCATCCCCGTGACGCCGTCTTCGCGTGGCACGAGCGGTCCGGGGCGATCCGGCGGCTGACGCCGCCCTTCATGGCGGACGTGGGCACGGAACCCACGATGGGGCTCCGCGACGGCTCACGTGCCGAACTCCTGCTGAAGGGCGCCCCGCCGCCGCTCAACCGATGGGTCGCGGAACACTTCGACTACCGCCCCCCGGAAGCCTTCTCCGACCGGGCGTTGCGGGGCCCGTTGCCGAACTGGGTGCACCACCACCGGTTCGAGGACCTCGGAGAGTCCACCCGGGTGCGCGACGACGTGAGCTTCGACCTGCCGAAGGCCGCCATCGGACCCGCCCGGGCCCTGGGGCTTCCCATCGTGCAGGGCCAGTTGCGCCGGATGTTCGACTACCGGCACCGCCAGCTGCTCGACGACCTCGCGTTCGCCGAGGCACACCCCTCGGAGCCGCTGCGGATCGCCATGTCCGGGTCCACCGGGCTGATCGGCCGGGAACTGGACGCGTTCCTGCGCTCCCTGGGGCACAAGGTGGTCCCGATCGTCCGGGGCCGGACCCCCGGCGCCATCGGTTGGGACCCGGGGTCCGGGGCGATCGACGAGGAGGCGCTCGCCGCCGTCGACGTCGTCGTCCACCTGGCGGGGAAGCCGATCGGCAGGCGCTTCACCGAGTCACACAAGCATGATGTCCGCTCCTCCCGCGTCGGCCCCACCACCCGGCTCGCCGAGGTGCTCGCCCGACTGAGGGGCCCACGAACCCTCGTGGCGGGGTCGGCGATCGGATACTACGGGGCGGACCGGCAGGGGTGGGTCCGCGAGGCGGACGACCCCGGCGACGATTTCCTCGCCTCCGTCTGCACCGAGTGGGAGGCCGCCACCGCCCCCGCGGCGGAGGCGGGACTCCGGGTCGTCAACGTCCGCACCGGGATCGTCCTGACGCCCCGCGGAGGCGCGCTCGCCCAACAGCTCCCGCTGTTCCGGGCTGGGGTCGGCGGGCAACTCGGGGACGGCACCGGCTGGCAGAGCTGGATCTCCATCGACGACATCGTGGGGATCTTCGCCCACGCGGTGCTGTCTGGCGGGCTCAGCGGGCCCGTGAACGGCGTCGCGCCGGTCCCTGTCACGGGACGGGACTTCGCACGTACCCTCGGGTCCGTCCTGCGCCGCCCCGCACTCGTGCCCGTGCCAGCCTTCGGGCCCAGGCTGTTGCTCGGGGCCGAGGGCGCGGACTCACTCGCGCTCGTGAACCAGCGCGTCAGCTCCGCCGTGGTTGAGGCAAGTGGCTACGAGTTCCGTCAACCCACGCTCGAGGACGCCCTGCGGCACGTGCTGGGCGCACGCGACGTCGCATGACACAAAGGAGCCCGGCCCGTGGAGGGCCGGGCTCCTGCGGGACGGTCAGGCCGATGCTTCCTTCTGCTGCTGCTCGATCTGGGCGCGCACATCCTCCATGTCCAGCTCGCGGATGGCCTCGATGAGCTTCTCCAGGCCGGCGGACTGCATGGCGCCGGGCTGGGCGAAGACGCCGATGCCCTCACGGAACGCCATGAGGGTGGGGATCGAGCTGATGCCCATGGCGCCGGCAAGGTTCTGCTGCGCCTCGGTGTCCACCTTGGCGAACACGATGTCGTCGTGCTGCTCCGAAGACGATTCGAAGACGGGCCCAAACATCCGGCAGGGGGCACACCACTCGGCCCAGAAGTCGATCAGGACGATCGAGTTGTCCTCGATCGTGCTGACGAAGTTTTCCTCGGTCAGTGCAATTGTGCTCATGTCTCTCCTCGGGGGTGGGTCGGGTTCATACCCCCACGGGTATGAAAACACGACAGGCAGCGAGATATTCCCGTCAGTACCATGGGACACACGTCACACCAGGGAGCGAGCAGCAATGGGCAGGTCACGCGTGGTCATCGTCGGCGGCGGATTCGGGGGCCTGCACGCCTTCCGCATCCTGATGGGGGCGGGGCACCAGGTCACCCTGGTGGACCGGAACCCCTACACCACCTTCCAGCCGCTCCTGTACCAGGTGGCCACCGGTGGCCTGAACCCGGGCGACATCACCTATTCGCTGCGTCGGTACGTCAGCACGAAGGGCGAGGGTAGCGGCACCTTCCGGCGCGCCACCGTCACCGCCATCGATACCGAGGCCAAGCAGGTGATCGTGAGCCGGGGTGCGCCGCTGCCGTACGACAGGCTTGTGCTCGCGCAGGGCGTTGGCGCCAACTTCTTCGGCATCCCCGGGGCGGCGGAGAACGCCCGCACCATCTACACGCGAGCTGAGGCCCTGCGCGTGCGGGACCTGATCTTCTCCGGACTCGAACTGCTCACCGCGTCCAGCGACCCGGACAGGCGGTTCACGGTGGCCGTGGTGGGTGGCGGGGCGACCGGCGTCGAGATGGCCGGTTCGCTCGCGGAGATGAAGTCCGAGGCCCTTCCCATCGTCTACCCCGAACTGCACCAGGACAACTTCCGCGTTGTCCTGGTGGAGATGTCGGACACGGTGCTCGCACCGTTCAAGGAGAAACTGCAGCGCTACACCCTGCGGGAGCTGCGGAAACGGGGGGTCGACGTGCGGCTCGGGACGGCCGTCAAGGCCGTGCGGCCCGACGCACTCGAGTTCGCCGACGGCGGGGTCCTTCACACCGACGTCGTCATCTGGGCCTCGGGGGTCGGCGCGCACGAGGTGGTGTCACGCTGGGGGCTGCCGCAGGGACGCGGCGGCCGCATCCTGGTGGGCGCTGACCTCCGGGTGGTGGGGACGCAGGACGTCTACGCCGTCGGCGACTGCGCCATCGACCCGGACGACCCGCAGCCCCAGCTCGCCCAACCGGCCCTCCAGATGGGCGAGTACGCCGCGCGGCACATCATCGCCACCGACGCGGGCGGGGAACGGGAGCCCTTCTCCTACCGGGACAAGGGCACGATGGCCACCATCGGGCGGAACGCCGCGGTCGCACAGATCCCGCCGGACATCCCGGTGCGAGGCTTCCCGGCCTGGTCGCTGTGGGTGGGCGTCCACCTCCTGGCGCTGCTCGGTGGGCGCAACCGCATCCAGACCATGATCAACATGGCCTTCCGGTACTTCGCCTGGCCCAGGTCCGCCGCCGGGATCATCGGGGACGTCCTGGACGCGCCGACGACGAGGCAGACCGAGTAGCTGGATACCGAGTAGCTGGATACTCACCGCGGGAGTGGAGCTAAGGGGATTCGAACCCCTGACCTCCTCCATGCCATGGAGGCGCGCTACCAACTGCGCCATAGCCCCGTGAGAGCACCCTCAACTCTAGTGCCCGCGCCGTTCGGGGACAAATCATGCCGGTGTGGCGTGCACCGCTCACCCCCCGCCGCCCACGGTTACGCTGGGACCCGGAGGTGACCATGAGTACCATCCTCGTCGTCGATGACGAACCGGGAATCAGACGTGTCCTCGTCTCCTTCCTGGGGGCCAGCGGGCACACCGCCGTCGAGGCCGCTGACGGGCGGGAGGCGCTCGCACACTTCCGTGCCGCGCCACCGGACCTCGTGCTCCTGGACATCGGCCTGCCGGACGTGGACGGGCTCGAGGTGCTCCGCCAGATGCGCATGGTCGCCGACGTGCCCACCCTCCTGGTGACCGCTCGCACCGAGGAGATGGACAAGATCATCGGGCTGTCGGTCGGCGCGGACGACTACATCACGAAGCCCTTCTCCCCCCGCGAGGTGGTCGCCCGGGTCGCCGCCGTGTTGCGCCGGGCCGCGCCAGTGGCGCCGAGTTCGCCCGCCGCCGTCGCACCGCCGCTCCGGTTCGACGGCCTGAGGATCGACCCGCGACGCCGGGAGGTGTACCAGGACGACGCGCCGGTCCAGCTCTCCGCCCTAGAGTTCGACCTGCTGCTCGCGCTCGCCGACGAACCCGGGCGGGTGTTCTCCAGGAACCAGCTTCTGGAGAAGGTGTGGGGCTCGGACTTCTTCGGCGACGAGCGCGTGGTCGACGTGCACGTCCGCGCACTGAGGAAGAAGCTGGGCGACTCCGCTGACGAGCCGCGCTTCATCGCCACCGTCCGCTCGGTGGGCTACAAGTTCGCGGGTCGTGAGGTGAGCAGGTGAACCGGCTGACCACCCGCGCCGTGCTCAGCCACGTCGTGGTCGCCGCCCTCTCCCTGCTCGCCTTCTACCTCGTGATCCGGCTCCTCGTGCCGGCGCTCTTCGACCAGCAGATCGCGCGCGGACCCTCCCAGATGCGCGGCGCGGGGCTCCGCGCCACGGTGACCAGCGCGATCACCACAGGGGCGCTGATCGGCGGTGTGATCGGCGTGGGGACCGCCGTCGCCATCGGGTGGCTCTCCTCCCGGCGCCTCCTGCGCCCCATCACCCAGATCAGGGCGGCCACCCGGCACATCGCCGCAGGGAACTACGGCGCCACCGTGGAGCCGCCCGCGGAGACGGAGCTCGCGGAGCTCGCGAACGACGTGAACACCATGGCTGAGAAGCTGGCCCAGATCGAGCGCACGAGGGTCCAGCTCATCGCCGACGTCGCCCACGAGATGCGCACCCCGCTGACTGTCATCGACGGCACGCTGGAGGGCATGATCGACGGCGTCATCGATGCCACCTCGGAGAACCTCGGTGAACTGGGCGGTGAGACCCGTCGGCTGCGGCGGCTCGCGGAGGACTTCTCCTCTCTCGCCAAGGCTCAGGAACGGCGCTTCGACCTCGCGCTCGAGCCAGCCGATCTGTCCGCCCTGGTGGCGATGACCGCGGCCCGGCTCCAGCCGCAGTTCGAGGACGAGGGCATCTCCCTGATGGTGGACGTCCCATCAATGGACGCGGTGGTGGACCCGGACCGCATCACCCAGGTGATCACCAACCTGCTGGGGAACGCACTGGCCGCCACCCCACGTGGCGGATGGGTGCACGTCACCGGGGGGCCGGAGGGGAGAAGCGCGCGCGTCGACATCGCGGACTCGGGGATCGGACTCACCGCCGAGGAGTCCGAACGCGTGTTCGAGCGGTTCTACCGGGCGCGCAAGGGGCGCGCAAGCGGCTCGGGGATCGGGCTGACCATCTCCCGGGAGCTGATGCGCGCCCACGGCGGTGACCTCATGGCCCGGTCGGACGGACCGGGCAGTGGCGCCACGTTCAGTCTGTGGGTTCCACTGCGGGGTACCTAGGCGTCCCCTTCTGGTACCGATCGGCGTCAGGCGGCCAGCCGTCTCCACGCCCGTTGCCGTGGCCCCGGCCCCGGTCGCCCTGCCCCGGGCCTCCACCCCGCGCCTCCCGCTTCGCCGTCATCTTCTGGCCCGGCTCGCCGAGACAACCGTTGCAGTCGTCCTCGAGCGCAGCGGTGAACGCCTGGAGGTGGTGCCGCGACCCGGCCAGGAGGGCGGAGAACAACCGCGTGACGGGCTCGGTGCTCGGGTCCGCCAGGGCCGTCTCGAGGTCGGCGATGTCCGCCTCCTCCAGGTCGATTCCGACCTGGAGTGCGGCCTCGAGACTGCCAAGACCCTCCGCCGACCACGTCGTGTAGAGGTCGTCCAACTCGTCGACGGCGTAATCGCCCGGTTCGAGGCCCTCACCGGGGTCGTCCAGGCCGCGCAGCTCGAGCTGGCGGGCGACGGCGTCCATGTGGCGCTGCTCGCTCCTCGCGATGCTGCCGAAGATCGACGCCTCCGGATACTCCTCGGCGAAGAGCGTGTACAGCTCGTGGGCGAGGCGCTCCTCCTCGACCATGAACTCCAGGTGTTCCGTGAGGCCTTCGACCTCCACGGCGGCACTGGCGGGCCCGCCGAAGCCGAGACCGGCGATCGCGATGACACCGGCGGTTGCGATGATCCTTCTCATGACTCCTCCTTCGTGACACCGAGCAGTCAACTCGGAGGACATGAAGGGTCGCGGGTCGCTTCGATGAAGCCCTTGTGAAGGTTCTACAGCGGTCCGAGGTTGTGTGCCTTGAGGCGCCAGGGGGGCCTGAGGTTCGGGGCGTGCTGGAGGGTGGACCAGTGGGCGTTGTCGAGAGCACGCACCGGGAACCAGCGGCCGGGCTCGGAGCTCAGCATGCGGCCCAGAGCATGGGCAATCGCAGACCCGTGGCTCACGACCACGAGGGTCTCCTCGAGGCTGAGTCGCTCGGCATGCTCGAGCACGGCCGCGTGGACCCGGTCCGCCACCTCAGTGCGCGTCTCCATGCCGATCCCTGACGGGGTCTCGCCCGACTTCCAGAGCAGGTACTCCTCCGGCCACGTGGCCACCATCTGGTCTCGGGTGAGCCCCTCCCAGAGCCCGAAGGCACGCTCCTTCAAACGCCGGTCCGCGGCGACCTCCACTTCGAGGAGGTCCGCCAGCAGCCGTGCAGTGTCCCGTGCGCGCACAAGGGTCGACGTCACGATCGAGGTGGGAACACCGCCCAGGTAGCGTTGCAGCGCGGCCGCACTGGCAGCCGCCTGCGCGAGCCCGGTCCGGTTCAGCGGGATGTCCACCCCGCCCTGAACGCGGAACTCGAGATTGTAGTCGGTCTGACCGTGCCGCCACAGGATGACCGTTCCCGCGGTCATACGGCGGTCTCCAGGTCCGCAGGCAGCGGGACGACGGGGCAGTCGCGCCACAGCCGCTCGAGGGCGTAGAACTCCCGATCCTCCTCGTGCTGCACGTGGACGACCACCTCCCCGAAGTCGAGCAGGACCCAGCGGGCCTGTCTCCGGCCCTCGCGACGCAACGCCCGGGCACCGGCCTCGGCGAGCCTCTCCTCGACTGCGTCCACGATCGCCGACACCTGGCGTTCGTTCGTGCCGGACATCACGAGGAACACGTCGGTGAGCATGAGTCGTTCGGACACGTCCAGCGCGACGATGTCCTCGGCCTTCCTCGCGCTGCCGGCCCGCGCGGCGAGCACCGCGAGTTCCGTGGCACGCTCCGACGCGGTCACGTCGGGCCTCCGCGCACAACTGCCTGAGCCACGCCCCCGGCTGCGGCCGTGCCGTCCGCCACCAGCCAGATGAGGACGCCGACCACGAAGGCGGCCACCACCAGCACCAGGAACCGGAGGACCGTGGCCAGAGCGGAGCGGCCGACAGGTTCGGCCGCCTCCGCGCCATTCGGGTCCCCGGCGCCCTCCTGCCGTGGCGCCACGGCCGGCGCGCCCCTCGGACGCGCCATGGGGGCAGCCTCCCTGCGGCCCATGACCGAGCGACGCCGCAGCCCGGCTCCCTCCTCCTGCTCGGGTTCGGGCCGGGGTTCCGGTTCCGGCTCCGGTTCGGGCCGGGGTTCCGGTTCCAGCTCCGGTTCGGGCCGGGGTTCCGGTTCCGGCTCCGGTTCGGGCCGGGGTTCCGGTTCCAGCTCCGGTTCCGGCCGGGATTCCGGTTCCAGCTCGGGTTCGGACCGGGGTTCCGGTTCCAGCTCCGGGACCGGCGCCAGCGAGACGGC
>JBNJCY010000050.1:0-10380 GCA_051744325.1 Actinomycetota bacterium | reverse complement strand
GGCACGGATGGTGGACCGCGCCGCCGCGACCGCCCAGGCGCGGCGGGTCGTCGAACGCCGCTACCGCGAGTGGGCGGTGGCCGTTGCGGTGGGCGAGGTTCCCGCTGCGCCCGTGCTGGACCTGCCCCTCCACCCCCCGACCGAGGCCGACGCCCTCGCCGATCCCGACGCGGCCGCGGCCTGGGTCCGGCAGTGGCGAGCCCACGACCTCGGCCTGCAGTGGGATCGCAGGCGGTGGGCCAGTGCCGGCACCCAGGACCTGCCCATCCGGGTGCGGCTCGATGACCCCTTCACCCTCGCCCGGTTCGTCGGTGTGGTGCCGACCTGGCGGATCTCGGTCGAGCGGGCGACGGCGCTGCTCGCGCTCGCCGGCGGCGGGAGCGCGCCGGAGGCCACCGAGGCGGCACGGGACGCGGTGCGGCGGGCGTTGGGCGGCGTCGTCGGGCTCGACGAGACCGACTTCGCGCGCCTGCTGGGCGTGCTGGCGTTCCTCGGGGAGAACCCGGAGTCGGGGCTGTACGTACGGCAACTGCCCATCCGGGGGGTGGACACGAAGTGGATCGGCGCCCATCGGGGAGTTGTGACTGCGCTGCACCGGGCCTTCACCGGACGACCCGGCCTGGGGCTCGCCGCCATGCCGGATGGCGTCCGGGTGCGCTTCCTCGACCCGGCGCTCGCTCCGGCCGGGATCACCGATGTCACCGCGCCCATCGCGGAGTGGAACAGGGTGGAGATCCGGCCGGGAGTCGTCCTGGTGGTGGAGAACCTGGAGACCGTGGTCGCGCTGCCGCCACTGGAGGGTGTGATGGTGGTGCACGGCTCGGGGTACGCCGTGGTCAGGCTGGAGCAGATCAGCTGGCTGCGCTCCGCACGGATCCTCTACTGGGGTGACCTCGATTCGCACGGCTTCGCCATCCTCCACCGGATCCGCAGTCATCTCCCGCAGGCCGAGTCCGTGTTGATGGACGGGGCGACCCTGGTCGCGAACCGCGACCTGTGGGCGGCGGAGCCCACGCCCTTCCGGGGCGACCTGCCGCTGCTGACCACCGCGGAGGCGTCTGCCTTGGCGCGGCTCCGCGCGGAGGGCGACGTCCGCCTCGAGCAGGAGCGGATCGAGTTCGCGTCCGCCGTGGCGGCGCTGCGGATCGCGGCCGGCATCCCGTGGCCCCGCCAGGTCACGCGAGAGGCCCGCCCGTCCCGTCCGTGCTGGTGATCGGTCCTTGGGACTCCGGCCACGCGGATCGCCCCGCGACGAGGACGACGCGAGTGGCGCCGTCGGGATCACGGAGCGGCACCGCCCAGGCGAGGCGGTCCGGGACGCCGTCGTAGCCGAGCGATGGGTCGCCCACAGTCTCGTCGGGTGCCGCGAGGCCGCTCGCTCGCTGGCGGATCTCCTCCCTGTCGAGCCAGAGGGAGGCCGGCGGGCAGCCGGCGAGGGAGTCGGCATGGCGCATGAACGTGTGCCAACTCCAGTCACTGGTGCCCGCCGGGACGCGGAGGTAGCCGGCCAACACGTCGCCGACCACCACCGGGACGAACCAGGACTCCATTCGACCCTCCGGGCCGACGACGGGCACGGGCGTTTCCACCGTCCCTCGCCGGCGCAGCCACGCCCCCGTCAGGGTGCCCTGAGCGAGGAGGGCGCGGGCGTCGTCGGCGAGGGCGTCCGCAACCTGATCCGTCATCGCAGTCCCTGGCCAATCAGACGTGCTGGAGCTGCGCCGTGAACGCGAACCGGTAGGTCTGCGTCCTGAAGTTCTCCCACCGGGTGATCGTGCCCCCGCTCTCCGGGTGTGCGCAATCGGTGGGCGGCCAGGGGTCATAGACGAGCAGTCCGCGGTAGGGAAGATCGCCCAACAGCGCGATTCTGGATTCGGTGAAGCCCACGACGGTGCGCGAGTGGCGTGGGACGAAGCTGATCAGCGGGCGGTCCGCGCGGATCTCGTCGCGGTGGATCGACCACGCCGGGTTGGCGTGCATCGTCGCGTCGAGAGTGTTGGAGGTGAGCTGCTCCAAGGTGTTGACCACCGTGATCTCATCCCCGTAGGGCAGGCCGTTCGGTACTGTGCACGTCCCGAGGTCGAGCTCGTCGGCGATGCGGGGCTGGTCATAGCGCCAGCGGTAGAAGTTGAGCAACATCTCCACGCTGGCGGCCACGCACCACACTCCCGTCTGCTGTCCGCGGAGTTCGTAGCAGATGTGGTGGTCGTCCTGACGCGGTGCGTAGTGGACCTCGTGGACCTCCCGGAGCGTCACGACTGCTTCGACGGGTCGCAGCGTCTCCCGCGAGATCAGCGATGGGTCGATCTGCCGCAGCTCCGGCTGATCCCAGTGCGCGATGCGCTTCTCGAAGGTCTCCGCCGCCTCCGCACGACGGCCGTCCGGCGTCTCCTTGATCAGGCTCCACCGACTGAAGTAGGGATCCGCCTTTCGATCGCCCTCTGGTGGGACCGGGATCCAGCTGTGGAGTTCCAGCATCGCCACCTCCCTGCCGTCCAGCAGGAACTGGATCGCCAGCTTTGGGTAGCTGTAGGCCACGAAGCGAGCCGTGTCGTACTTCGCGGCGCGTCGCGTCCTACGCAGGGCTGCCGTGGCAGCACGCAGGATCGCAGCCTCGTTCCACCGGCCGTGGAAGCTGATGGAGAGAAGTGGCTCGCCGAAGATGTCGTTCACCGCGATGTCGGAATAGCCGAGGCCACGGCGGTTGCGCACCAAGGGGATTCGGCGGAACAACGGCTCCCCGTTCAGGTCGTGGACGACCGTGCCAGGGTCGTGGATCCGCACACCTTCGAGGGAGATGGGAAGGACTTCAGCCACTTGCAGCGCATTCAGCTCCAGTCCTGCGATTCGTAGTGCATGCTCCCCATCGAGCTTCATGATTCTCACCCCTGCCTGAGCCCTCATTGTCAACGGTTGTTGAGGTGCTCATTTTCGACGGTACTCCGGGGTGGGCGCCACCGCAAGAGGCTGGGCCATCGCGGCGAGGAGGCGGAGAGGACACCCTCTCGATTGGTGTCACGCCCATTCCGGCAGGTCTGGGCCGTGGTGAACGGCGTGAACCTGCTCCAGGGGATCGGGTTCCTGAGCCGGATCCGCACGCGAGGCATGGCAGTGAACCACGCGCTCGGGTTCGGCCTCGAGGGCGCGCCTTTCCTGCAGTGGATCGGCGCCGTGGTCTTCCTCGCGTTCCTCCTCCTGATGGTGCGGGTGGACTACCTGCGGCCGGTCGAGTTCCGCTCGCCACGGCGTCCCGGGATCCTCGTTCCGTAGCTCGTGCTCTTCTTCGGCGCCATCTTCCTCATGGGGCTGCCGATGTACACCCTCGACCGGGGGCTCTGGCTCGTCACGGTGGCGACGACGGTTTTCCACCTCACCGCCATGGGCGCTGCGATCAGGCGTCGGCTGACCCTGTCACGGCTTCAGCGGCGGAAGAGCCAGAGGATCAGGCTGATCACCGCCGAGACCACCAGCATCGAGACCCACGGGATGTAGAGGCGCGTGTTCTCGCCCTCGACCCGGATGTCGCCGGGGAGTCGCCCGAACCAAGACAGCCCGCCGGACCACGCCAGTATCCCGATGACCACCACGACGATCCCGATCCCCACCAGCACCGGTCCCAATTCGCGTCCCATGGGTCCATTCTCCTGGTCGGTGGGCGGTGCTCAGTCGGACGCCGGGCGGAACGCGACGGCGGGGAAGCGGGCGGCGGCGGCGCGCGCCGTCGTCGGCGTGAGCTCGCGGTTGAGACCGAGGCGTGGGGCGAGGGTGCGCCATGCGCGCGGATGGCGGCGGCCGTAGTCGGTGAGGACGGCGACCAGCTCGTCCGGCTCGAGCAGGCGGAAGCGCGGGCGTGGCCAGTGGTGGCGGCCCACCCAGACGTCGCGCGGGGGATTCGCCGTGATGTTGCGGAACCAGTCGCTGCGTTTCCCCCACGCGGCGACGACCACCGCCTCGGGGACGGTCTCGTCGAGGTGGACCACCTCAAGGACGGTGTCACGGCGCCGGCCGGTGGTGCGGCCTTCGTGGACGAGGTAGAGGAAGCGGGTGCCCATAAGCCAGCCCAGCCCGCCGCGGTAGAGGTACACGGGCATGCGGAGGAAGGCGCGCGTGATGCGGCTGGGGCGTTGGTCGACCATGCTCATCCTTCAAGTATCCGCGGGCCGGCACGGCGGAGGTAGGGAACGAGACGCGTAGGTTTGGGACTCGGTGGCATGCGGCACAATCGGATGCATGGCTGGAAAAGCACCCACGACAGGTCCGACCGACGTCAACCCGGAGGACTACCTCGCCTCCCTTGAGCCGCGGCGCGCGGAGGAGGGTCGCATCCTGCTGGACCTCATGCGGGAGGTCACCGGGACCGAGCCGGTGATGTGGGGACCGTCGATGGTCGGGTACGGCTCCATGCACTACCGATCCCCGAGCGGGCGAGCGAGGGCGATTGGTTCCGCGTCGGGTTCTCCCCGCGCAAGGCCAAGCTCTCCCTCTACGGCCTCCAAGGGCACCCCCGGAGCGAGGAGTTGCTCGGCCGCATCGGACCCCACACTCTCGGCGCTGGCTGCGTCTACGCCACGCGGCTGGAACACCTTGACCTGGACGTCTTCCGGGAATTGGTGGCCCACGCCTACGACGACGTCACGAGCGTCGAGGTCACCACCGGCTGATCGCGCAGGGCTGATCGCTCCCAGCGGCGTGCCGGAGGAATCGACGGAAAGGAGGAAGAGATGGCAACGCTGGACCAGGTGATGGCGGAACTGGCCGCGCTCGAGGATCCGCGGATGCGTGCGGTCAACGAGCGGCACGGCGACGACCACGGTGTGAACCTCACGAAGCTCCGCGCGCTCGCGAAGCGGCTGAAGACGCAGCACGACCTTGCGCGCGAACTCTGGGAGACCGGGGACACCGCCGCGCGGCTGCTCGCGATCCTGATCAGCAGACCGAAGGAGTTCGCGCGGGACGAGTTGGACCAAGTGCTGCGGCAGGCGCATGCGCCCAAGGTGCAGGACTGGCTGGTCAATTACGCGGTGAAGAAGAGCCCTCACGCCAAGGAGTTGCGCGTGGCGTGGTTCGCAGATCCGGACCCGGTGGTCGCGAGTGCCGGCTGGGCGCTGACCTCCGAGCGTGTGGTGAAGTCGCCGGAGGGACTCGACCTCCCCGGCCTGTTGGACATGATTGAGGCGGAGATGAAGGACGCCCCGGATCGGCTTCAGTGGGCGATGAACACCTGCCTCGCTCAGATCGGCATCGCGCACGGCGAGCACCGCGCCCGCGCCATCGATATCGGGGAGCGCCTGGGCGTGCTCAAGGACTACCCGACTCCGCCCAACTGCACGTCCCCCTACGCGCCCACTTGGATCGGCGAAATGGTGCGGAGGCAGGGGAGCGCATGACCATCTACCGCCACATGCGTCGGCTCAACGCACGGCTCGCCACCAACCTGAAGCGTGGCCGCGGTCCGATCGGCACCGTGCTGGTGCTGACCACCACCGGCCGGCGGTCGGGGCTGCCTCGGGACACTCCGCTGCAGTTCGAGGACATCGACGGCGTCCTCCACGTCGCGTCCGCGCTCGGCACCGAGGCGGACTGGTTCCGGAACGTCGTGGCCGACCCGCGCGTGACGGTCACCCTGCTGGGGCGCGCGTTCGCGGCGACGGCGGAGCCCGTCACCGATCCCGTGCGCATCGCGGACTTCCTGCAGCATCGGCTGCGGAACCGGCCGGTCATGGTGCGCGCCATCATGACGGCATTCGAGCGGCTCCCGCTGCGGTACACCCGCGCAGACCTCGAACGGATCAGCGCGGGGAAGGCACTGGTGGTGCTGCACGAGGATCCGGTGAGGGATTGACGAAGGACAGGACGTCCTCAGGAACGCGACGGCTCATGACCGTCCGGAGACCACTGGCACCCTCGTACTGGACGAGGGTGCAGTCCGGGAGCATCTGGGCTGTCTCCTCGACGTCGTTCCTCGCGAAGACGTGGTCGTCTGTCCCAGCGATCAGGATCACGGGGGTGTGGATGCGCGGAAGGATCTCGCGACCATCGAAGTCCTGCTCGGCTCTGGTCTCGACGAGGACGTCCGGGAGATGGTAGTCCCGAGAGGCAAGCCAACGCCCGATCGGTGGTCCCAGGAGGCGCCGCAGCCACCTCCACCGCGATCCCGGCACAACCTCTTCCAGCATTGCCGCACCAGCCTCGGCGAATCTGCCTGAGCTGAGCGCCTCGCCGAACCTGCCCTCCAGGTCCCGGCCCCGGTCGGTGACTCTCCAAGCGACACGGACGAGGGCGAGGCGGTCGAGGAGTTCGGGGCGTTCGGCCGCCAACTGGAGGCCGATCATCCCACCGAATTCCTCCCCGACGACGACCTCCACCCTGCCACCGAGCTCGGCCTCGATGACGCCGGCGTAGTCGCGGGCCATCTCTGCGATCGAGTAGCCAGCAGGCATGGAACGGCGCCGGGTGACGGCCCAGACTGTGTAGCCGCTGTCCACGTAGGGCTCCATCGAGCCTGCCATCATCCGTGCTTCGCGGTCGGATGGCACTGCGCTGCCCGGCCCACCCAAGATGAACAGCAGACGCTTGGGTCCGGTGCCGGCGGTGAGATACCCCATGCCGTTCGCGAACATCCCGGTGCGTGCTGCAGGTCGTGCAGGTCGCGTGGCCGTATTCCTCGCCCTGACACCGGCGGTTGCGGCTCCTGCCACCGCCAAGACGATCGTCAGTCGTCTCCACTGCATGCGCACTCCTCAGAATGAGCGGGTGGGACTCAGGGCATTGCCTCGATCTCCTGCTTGATCTTGGACAGGGCAGACTCGAGCTCCTTGTCGCTGCTGTGGAAGGAGAGCGTATCGACCATCTTCATGAGCTTGGTGGCGTCCCAGCTCAGGGTGAGCGTCGTGCCGGTGTCATCGGGCTCGAACGAGTAGATGAACAGGACTCCCAGCGAGGAGTGGTCGACCATACGCTCGTTGGTCACCTGCTCTTCCCTGGTGAACTCGGCGGTCAGGTGCAATCCGAGTTCGCGGTACTTGACCTCGAACGTCTTCACGCCACCATCTGGCGTCCGGTTCACGGCCCCCAACGTGGCCTGGTTCCTGCCCGGCATCACGGCCACGAAGTGGGCGGGATCGGCGACGTAGCCGAACACCTTCTCCACTGGTGCGTCGATGTGAATGCTGTGCGTGTGCTTATCCGCAGTCATGGTTGTCAACTCCCTTCTCGGCGACCCATCGTGGTCACCGCATGCCCGGCCGAGCCTGTGCCGGCTCCGTTCCGTTCCGGGCAACTCAATCTGAATTCTGTCAAGCAGCACTATACTCTCGTTGAGTAATGGATGCGGGTTATTCGCACATCCAATTCATGCTGCTCATGGTGGAAGCCTCCGGCACCCCGATCAGTAGGGTGGTGGGCCGTCGAACTGGTCTGGTGGCGTGTCGGGTGGAGGCGCGGGTGTGTGGCCCCGGTGGCGGGGTTCTCGCTCGGGTGGTCTGGTGTAGGTGTGGCCGAGGGCGGAGGTCCAGGTGCGGGTGCCGTCCTTCTGGAGCGGACCGGGGGTGCCGGCGCCGGCCGATTTGATGGCGTGGTCCCGGGGGCATTCACTGGCGAGGTTCCTCGCGGAGGTGGGCCCGCCCTTGGCCCACTCGGTCACGTGGTCGGTCTGGCAGCGGTGGGCGGGGACCGCGCAGCCGGGGCGGATACAGGTGTGGTCCCGCAACCGGACCAGGGTGGCCAGGTGGGCCGGTGGGGTGTACCGGGTCCGCCCCACGTCCAGGGGAGCGCCGGTGAGGGTGTCGGTGACGATGCGTTGCCACGTCCCCCCGGCGGCGAGGAACAGGGCGAGGGCCGGGGCGATGGGTCCGTACCCTTCCAACGTGGCGGCCTCGGTACGGTGCCCACCCGTCAGACCACTCGCAGTGTCCGCGGTGTCAGTGTCATGCCCGGTGAGCTCGGCGTGCAGCACCTGACCGATCGAGGGCGGTGGGGTGAACCCGGGCAGGGCACGGGCGAGGACCTCCAACGGCACGGTGACCGCGATCCGCACCGGCGCCGACGTCACCGTCTCCCCGGCCGTGGTGGTCACCGTGGTGCCCTCCCGCGCGGCGGTGGCGGCCCACGCGGTCAACGTGTCGGCCCGCAACTGTCCCACGGTGCGGGTGTCCCCGGCGGCGTGGGCGGCCGACGCGGCGGAATCCAACGCCCCGTCCAGGGTGACGGCGTCGGGGGCGGGCAGGAACACCGACATCCGGGCCATCCCGTCCCTGCCGGGGCGGGGCCGGCCCACGCACCGCTTCTTCACCGCCTGCGCGGCACGGTCGTCGGCGTGGTCGGGGTCAGCCTCGATGAGCATCCGTTCGATGTCCCGCCGCAACTCCGGGGCCGTGCGCTCCGGGGCCCGCTCCAACGCCTTCGCCTCCACCGGCAGGGCGACCTCCAGGGGGACCTCGCCCAAGCAGTCCGCGATCACCCACGCCTTGGGAAACGTCACCTTCCCGGCATCCAACGCCTCCCCGGTCGCGAAGAACGCCCCGGTGATCGCCCGACCCACGCCGATCAGGCGTTCGGCCTCCACCCTGGTGACCCGCAGGGTCAGGGCGATCTCCTCCGTCGCGACCTCCACCGTCCCGGTGTGCGTGGCAAAGGTCAGCCGCTGCGAGGCCGACAACCGTGCCGCGTACCGGGCCTTCAACCCCGCCGCGTGGGCCTCCGCCCGCGCCGCGGCCCGCACCGAGGCCAACAACGCCTCCTCACTGGTCTCCCGGGAGGCGAAGTTCTCCAACATCGTGATCGCCTGCGCCCCCGACCCCGAGCGGTCCACCAGGTGCTCCTGCGTCCCGAACTCCAACACACTCACCCCACGGCGGCGGAACTCGTGCACCTCCACCGCGACCCCACCCGCAACCGCCTCGACTGACATGCCCCCATCATCCAACCCCCCACTGACACGAACGATCCGGCAGCGAATGGGTGAATGGGTGGGAGCCGAGCAGTCGGCGGTCATGCCAGTGGACGACGACGAGCAGCGTTTCCCAGTGGCCGCCGCGGCTGAGGGCGGAGGTCGACGCCGTCGTCGCCGTCCTGGACGCCTGCGTCGAATACGAGGACGCACGGCAGGCGGTGGCCGAGCATGGCCTGCTCTGATGTTCCAGTGGGAGGTCCACCTCCGGTGAGCATCCACCACCAGATGGTGCCGGTCAACGCGCGGCTTTCCTCCACTCTGCGGCGCGGCGCCAGAATGCGATCACTAGGACAGCGGTCGTCACCGTCAGCGCGTGCCGAACCCGAGATGGGTCGCCTGCCAAGTGCCCGCCAGGAAGAAGAGCGGCAGGTGCCAGGCCAGCCAGACGAAGCCGACGATGAGACTGCTGGCAAGGGCGCCATGATGGCTCTGTAGCCCGTCCAACGCGTAGCCGCGCCAGCCCGGCTCCTCTGGAACGGGGCCGAAGAACAACCAGAAGAGGAGCATGGGGAGAAGCAGCCACGGCTGTGCCGCCAGGCCAGCAGCTACTTCCAGCGTCAGTCCTTGGCCACCCCGCACGGCGTCCAACAGCGCCGCCAGCGCGGTGCGCAGGGGAAAGAACAGCAGGACGACGAGCAGCCAGCGCTCACCGATGCGTCGCCAGTCAACGATGCGCCCCCCGAAGTCGTGCCAGTAGGCCCGGCCGTGACGCCATGCCAGCAGTGCCGCCACGACAATGGGCGACAGTGCGCCGCCGTAGGCCAAGGCCAAGAACAGCAGGTTGGGCAGGTGGTCTTGCAGGGCAACGGCGGTGAAGCCCAGCAGCCACGTCACCCCGAGCGTCCATGTCAGGAACAGCCACGGCCGCGCGTCAGAGGAGAAAGCCGGATGCTCACCCACTGGTGCCCCCCATCGAACCGGTCAGCCGGCGGCCAAGCGCGGCCCGTTGCGGACGACGTCGATCGCGAGCTGCAGCCCAATCGGGAAGGCATCCTCGTCCAAGCCGAACGTCGAGCTGTGGTGGGGGCTGGTGAAGCCCTTCGTCTCGCTGGCCGCTCCGATGAAGACGTACGTCGCAGGCGCGACCTGCGAGAACGCGGCGAAGTCCTCGCCGCCGAGCATGGGGGGGAGGACGATGACGTCGTCGCCCCAGCGGGCGCGCGCCAGCTCCCGGACGATCGCGGTGCGGGCTGGGTCGTTCCAGACGCGGTCGTAGCCCACCAAGTAGTCGAGTTCCGCCGTCATCCCCGGATTCGCGGCTTCGAGCCCGGCCAAGAACTCCCGCATCGAGCGCTGCACCAGGTTGCGCGTCCCCTGATCGGTGGTGCGCACGCTGCCGCCGAGCCGGGCCCGCTGCGGGATGACGTTCAGCGCCACCGGAGTGCCGGCGTCGAGCCACGTCGTCGAGACCACGGTCGGGACGCCTGCGG